>JANQFP010000114.1 GCA_028277795.1 Rhodospirillales bacterium | reverse complement strand
CGGAGCGGCTCACCGCCGTGGCGTAGGCCGGGCGCCCGTCCTTCAGCGCAACGCCGTTCAGATGGCAGCGGTCCTCGGCCGCCAGCTTGGAGATGAACGCCGGCCGCCACACGGGCGCGAAGCTATGGGGCTCGCTGAGCGTGGCGAGACAGCTGAACAGGGTGTTGACGAACATCAGCCGCCCGTCGCCGCTCACCACCATGTCGTGGATGTCGAGGTCGCCGGTGGTCCAGGCCACTTGCGGAACGTAGAGGCGGTCGTAGCCGTCCTGACGCTGCCCCGGCGCCAGCACGTTGTCGAAGCGCCAGATCTGATAAAGGGTCGAAAGATAGAGCGTCTCCGCATCGCAGCACATGCCCATGGCCCGGTTGAAGGTGCGTTCGAAGATCGACAGACGCCCATCGGGCTGGAGCCCGACGAAGAACAGCTTGCCGGCCTGATAGGTGGAGAACGCCAGGCTCAGCGTCTGCTCGGCCAGCCAGGCGGTGAACTGGCGCGAGCCCGTGAGCTCCACCTTGCGCGCCTCGGCCGGCGCGGCGGTGGCCTCGCCGGCCGCCGTCCCGTCCAGGGTCTCCAGCACCTCGTGTCTCGCTTGGTCGTCTGTTTGCATTGTCGTTGGCTCCGTCGTGTCAGGGCCGTGAAGCGTGGTGGGCAAGGTGTGAGCTCGTGCCACCGGGCGCTCCTCGCCTTGCCCCGATATCCGGCTCAGGAGAACAGGACATCGTCCTCCGCCGGCGCCCCCATCCCGGCGATCTGCAGCACATCGCCCGTGCCGGCGAGGTCATCGAATCCAGTGACGCCGGCAAGGTCCGAGAGCGCGATGCTATCGATGGCAGGACCGAAGTCGGGGATGACGGCCGTCCCATCACCGAAGGCGAACACGAAGGTGTCGCCGCCGCCACTGCCCGACAGCCCAACACCACCCGGGCCGCCGAACGGAACCTCCGCCGCCGCCGGACCCGTTATACGGGAGGCCGCGGACGGGCTTGCCCAGAACACCACATAGCCCGCACCAGAAAGCCTGTCGTTGGAGTCTTCGGAGGGAGCGCCGACGAGCAGGTCGTCGAATCCGTCGCCGGTGATGTCGTCCCCCGCCGACGAGACCGATCCGGGTTGATAGGTGTCGTCGTCCTCTTCTTCCACGGTAATGCTGACCGTTGCCGTGTCGGTGCCGCCGTTGCCGTCAGAGACGGTGTAGGTGAACGTGTGCACCCCGAGATCGAGTTCGGACACGGTGAGCGTGCCGTCGCCGTTGTCGGTGACCGTGTCTACACTGGGTTCGGTGAAGCCGGTGATCGTCAACGGACCGCCGTCGACGTCGCTGTCGTTGGCCAGCACATCGATCGTGAGAGGGAAGGGGTTGGGCTCGCCAGCTTTGATCTCGACACGGTACCCGTCGTCCTGGGCCACCGGGGCATCGTTGACCGCGGTGACGGTGAC
>JANQFP010000092.1 GCA_028277795.1 Rhodospirillales bacterium | reverse complement strand
TTGATCTGCGCCAGGATCGGCACGCCCTCGGCATGGACCATGTCGGTCATGCGCCGATAGCCGGGGATCACCGCCGGATTGAAGGCGTGAATCAGCTTTTCGTAAGGGTGGTCGGTGGGGTGGGTCGAGTGCTCCTCGGTGATGATCAGGCCGGTCCCGCCGCGCGCCCGTTCACGATAATAGTAGGCGTGCCGGTCGGTCGGCATGAAGTCTTCAGCAAAATTGGTGAGGTGCGCCGAAAAGACGATGCGGTTCTGGACCGTGATGCCGCCGATCTTGAGCGGCGTGAACAGAAGCCGGTTCGGGCTGGCCATCCTACACCTCCCGTCCCGCCCGGTGGCCTTCGAGGATGGCTTGGCTGACGGTGCGCGGCGCCACGCAGTCTCCGACGCGGAACACGCGCATCCCGGCCTCCTTGAGGACGAAATACAGGTCTTCGTCGGGGGCCTCGTGGGCAACGCCGACGACGAGGTCGACGTCGGAGATCGGCACCGGCCGCCGGTCGTAGGAGTTGACGCCCGTCACCGTCCGGCCATTCACCCGCTCGACTTCGACCTGTGGCCGCAGGACGATGCCCTTGGCGGCGGCGCGTTGGTTCCAGGGCGTCAGTTCCATCGTCGCCGCAAGGCGCTGGCCAGCGAACATGTCGGCCGTGACCACCTCAACCTGCCAGCCGCGATCGGCCAGCCATTCGGCCACCCCCATGCCGACCTGATCGCCGACAGCATCCAGCACCACCGCTTTGCCCGGTGGATCTGTTACCTCGCCGCGCATCACCTGGCGCGAGTTCAGCACGGTGATGCCGCCGTTGACAGCCATGGCCTGATCATGGCCCGGCCGGCCGCCGATGGCGACGATGACGGCATCGGGTGCTTCACTTTGCACCAGCTCCGGCGTCACCTCGACACCGGTCCGGATCGGCACCTGGAGCCGGCGCACCTGGGCCTCCAGCCAGTCGACCACCAGGGCCAACCGATCGCGCCCGGGCGCCGCGGCGGCCATGCGCATCGCGCCGCCCGGCTTATCGCCGCGCTCGAACACTGTCACGCTGTGCCCGCGCTCGGCGGCGACGCGCGCCGCCTCCAGGCCCGCCGGGCCGGCGCCGACCACCATCACCCGGCAACGGACCGGCGCCCGGGTCAGCGGCGCGAACTCGGCGGTCGCCTCAAAGCCAGCGGCGGGATTGTTGGCGCAGCTCAGCCGCGGATTCTGCACCTGGGCGA
>JANQFP010000061.1 GCA_028277795.1 Rhodospirillales bacterium | reverse complement strand
AGAACCCTCGTAACCCGGTGCCGCGTCGTACTCGTAGGTCCCCGTCGTCGGGTCGACAATGCGCACATAGCCGTTGCCCGCCTCGTACCAGCCCTCCGCTGCCGGGTAGTCTCCGGCCGGGCTTATCGGCAGGCCTTCGATGCTGAAAATTAGGCCGCCCTCGCCACCGTCCGCCGTCAGCTTCCACGACGCCGTGCCGTCCACCGGAACCAGAACCGAGCTCTCGTACGCCGAAGGCGGGTCGTCCGTCGTCACCGCCTGGTTGGAGAACCGAAGCTCCTCAACCAAAGACACCGTGTCCGAACCGTCGTCGCCATCGGCCGCCGGATCGGTGTCCGTCACCGTGACCGTGCCCGACCCGGGGTCGTACAAAACGTCGTAATCGGCAAACGTACCGCCGAACTCAGCCGCGTCCTGTCCCGCACCGCCGTCCAGAACGTCGTCGCCCGCACCGCCGGTCAGAAGATCATCACCCTCACCGCCCGACAGCGTGTCCGCGCCACCGTTGCCGGTAAGCACGTTGGCGCCGCCGTGGCCGGTGAGCACGTCGGCATGCGCCGAGCCGGTGAGGTTCTCGATCCCGGTGAGCACGTCGCCTGCGGCATCGCCGCCGGCCGTCGTTCCGACCAACAGGTCCACCGTCACCGCCGTCGGCGAGCCCGAATAGCTCGCTGTATCCAATCCGTCGCTACCGTCCAACACGTCAGCGCCGGAACCGCCGATCAGAAGGTCATCGCCATCGCCACCCGAAAGCGTGTCGGCGCCGCCGTTACCGATCAGTTGATCGTCGCGACCACGTCCGTTGAGTACATCAGCGTCCGCACCACCCTCGAGGCTGTCGTTGCCCGCCGTGCCTACGGGCGCCGACGCCGGATAAACGCGCCCGTATACCCCGTAAGTGCTGCCGTCCTGGCCAAAGGACGTCCACAGCACCACCGTGGATCCGTCCGCCGTCACCGCCACCGCCGAACGGTCCTGACTGTCCGTCGTATACTCGTTGATGGCGTACTCGCCGCCCACCGCCGCGCCAGAGGCATCAAACTGCTGGGCATAGACCCCGTAACCGCTGCCGTCCTGCAGGTACGAGGTCCACGTGACCATGAATCCGCCGTCAGGCAGGCCCGCCACCGCCGGGGAGCTCTGCAAGCCGTCGGTGTAGGCGTTGACCAGGATCTCGCCGCTCACCGCCGTCCCCGAGGCGTCGAACACCCTCGCCACCACCGCGCTCTCACTGTCATCGCCGGCTTGGCCATACGCCTCCCATACCGCCACGAAGCCGCCACCCGCCAACGCCGCCACCCGCGGGTACTGCTGTTTGCCCACGGTGGTCATGTTGAGGATGAACTCCGGTCCCTGCGGCGAGCCGGTCGCGTCGAGTAGACGGCCGTAGACCCCGTAATCGCTGCCGTCTTGACCGTCCGACATCCACGCCACCACGACCGAACCGTCGCCAAGCCGGGTCGGACGGGGATGGTACTGGCCGCCTGCCGTATGTGTGTTGAGTTGGAACTCGCTCCCAACCGCGACACCGTCGGCGCCGTAGCGCTGCGCATAGATACCACCGGAGTCGCCATCCTGGCCCTCCGAGCCCCACGTCACCAGGAAGCCACCGTCCGAAAGGCCTACGACCGTCGGTGAATTTTGGCTGTTGGTGGTGTAGGTGTTGACCCGGAACTCCGTGCCGACCGGCGTCAGATCCGCCGTCAACCGCTGACCGTAGGTGCCCCAAAGGCTGCCGTCCTGAGCCATTGAGCTCCATACCGCCACTAGGCTACCGTCCGACAGCGCCGCAATCGATCCCGTCCACTGGGAGCCAGACGTGTAGGTGTTGATGCGCACCTCGCCGCCCACGGCCACGCCGTCCGCGTCGAACCGTTGACCGTAGATGCCGTATTCGCTGCCGTCCTGCCCATTCGACATCCACGCGGCCACGAACCCGCCGCCCGGCAGCACCGCCACCGCCGAATTCAGCTGATGCCCCGTCGTATAGCTGTTGACCCGGAACTCCGGCCCGGGACCCGAGGCAATCGTGTCCACCGTCACCGACACCGTGGCCGTCGCCGACAGACCCCGCCCATCCGTCACCCGGAACGAGAACGAATCAGAACCCTCGTAACCCGGTGCCGCGTACTCGTAGGTCCCCGTCGCCGGGTCGACAATGCGCACATAGCCATTGCCCGCCTCGTACCAGCCCTCCGCGGCCGGGTAGTCTCCGGCCGGGCTTATCGGCAGGCCTTCGATGCTGAAAATCAGGCCGCCCTCGCCACCGTCCGCCGTCAGCTTCCAGGCCGCCGACCCGTCAACTGGAACCAGAACGGCACTATCTATCGCAACCGGGGGTTCGGTGGTTGTTTCGACCTCCACCGTCACCGTGCCGGTGTCGGTGCCGCCGTTGCCGTCGGCGATGGTGTAGTCGAAGGTGGCCGGGCCGGTGAAGCCGGCGTCGGGCGTGAACACCACGTCCCCATTGCCGTCCAGCGCCGCCGTGCCGCCAACCGCGTTGCCCACCGATTGAATCGTCAGGGTGTCGCCGTCGACATCGGTGTCGTTGGCCAGCAGATCGCCGGCCAGGATGGTGACCGGCGTGTCTTCGGTGGTCGAGGCCGTGTCGTCTCCCGCCACCGGCGCGTCATTGACGCCGTTGACCGTGACCGTCACCGTGCCGGTGTCGGTGCCGCCGCTGCCGTCGGTGATGGTGTAGTCGAAGGTCGCAGGGCCGGTGAAGTCGGCATCCGGCGTGAACACCACATCGCCATTGCCGTCCAGCACCGCCGTGCCGCCGACGGCATTGCCCACCGACTGAATCGTCAGCGTGTCGCCGTCTACGTCGGTGTCGTTGGCCAGCAGGTCACCGGCCAGGATGGTGACCGGCGTGTCTTCGGTGGTCGACGCCGTGTCGTCCCCCGCCACCGGCGCGTCGTTGACGCCATTGACCGTGACCGTCACCGTGCCGGTGTCGGTGCCGCCATTGCCGTCGGCGACGGTGTAGTCGAAGGTGGCCGGGCCGGTGAAGTCGGCATCCGGTGTGAACACCACGTCGCCGTTGCCGTCCAGCGCCACCGCACCGCCGACGGCATTGCCCACCGATTGAATCGTCAGGGTGTCGCCGTCGACGTCGGTGTCGTTGGCCAGCAGGTCACCGGCCAGGATGGTGACCGGCGTGTCTTCGGTGGTCGAGGCCGTGTCGTCTCCCGCCACCGGCGCGTCGTTGACGCCATTGACCGATACCGTCACCGCGCCGATGTCGGTGCCGCCGTTGCCGTCGGC
>JANQFP010000053.1 GCA_028277795.1 Rhodospirillales bacterium | reverse complement strand
CCAGACTCCGGGTCACCCCCAGATGTCCTTGGCGATGTTGGCGTACCATCCGCGGGCGTAGCGGGCTTCCTGCTCGCGGAACTTCGGTCCCTCGCCGGTGGGGCTCAGGCCACCCGCGCCGGCGACCGGCGTATAGCCCTTGGCCGACATCCGATAGACCGCCGTGACCGAGATGCCGTAGTTGGGCGTGATCAGGCTGTAGCAGGTGTTGGACGTGGTGGGCACGCTGGGGGTCTCACCGTTGAGCAACGCCACCACCGCCGCGGCGCAGACCTTGGCCTGGGTGTTGGCCGCGTTGCCCGACTTGGGCATCTTGGTCGCGATCGAGGCGTCGCCGATGACGTGGATGTTGTCCAGGACCGTCGACTCGAAGGTGTCGAACTTGATCGGGCACCAGCCGAGCTGATTGGTCAGGGATGCCGCATGGGCGATTTTGCCCGCCGTCTGGGGCGGGATGATGTTGATCACCGCGCCCTTGTGGGTCTCGAACTCGGTGTGGACCGTTCCCGCCTTGGCATCGACGCGCCGGACGCGCCCGTCCTTGGACGCCGGGACCCATTCAATCAGGCCGGCGTAGTGCTTCTTCCAGCCCTCGGTGAACAGCCCCTTCTTGGAGAACTTGTCCTTGGCGTCCAGGATCAGGATCTTGGACTTGGGCTTATGGCGCTTCAGGTAGTGGGCAATCATGCTGGCCCGCTCGTAGGGCCCCGGCGGGCAGCGGAACGGGTTGGGCGGGGGCGCCAGGATCACCGTGCCGCCGTCGTCCATGGCTTCCAGCTGCTTGCGCAGCAGGGCCGTCTGCGGGCCCGCCTTCCAGGCGTGCGGGATGGTCTCGGCCACAGCGGCGTCGTAGCCTTCGATGGCCTCGAACTTGAAGTCGATGCCCGGGCTGACGATCAGGCGGTCATAGGGCAGGGCCTTACCGCCCTTGGTCTTGACCATCTTCTTCTTGTGATCGACGGTGACCACCATGTCGTGGACCACGTGAACCCCGTGGTCTTCCTGCATGGCCACAAAGTCATGGGTGATGGAGGCCATGCTCCGGACCCCGCCCAGGACCAGGTTGGAGAACGGGCAGGTGGCGTAGGTCTTGTTGGCCTCGATCAGGGAGACGTCGATCCGGTTGTCGAACCATTTGACGTACTTGGCCGCCGTCGCGCCGCCGAAACCGCCACCGATGACGATCACCTTGGGCGGAGCGCCGCAGCCGATCATCGGAAGGGCGGAGACCGCGCCGACGGCACCGGCCGTCTTCAGGAACTGCCTGCGGGTACCTTTGTGTGTCATGTCTTTCATCCCTTCCCGTCCTCAGTAACCGGAGCTCTGCGTCTTGCCCAGGTTCGCAAAATACCGGGCCACTGCCTCAAGTTCGGCATCGGTATAGCCCTTGGCGATGCGGCTCATGATGGTCGACGGTTTGGCCCCGGAGCGAAACTCCTTCATGCGCTTGATCAGACCCTTGGACGTCATTTCCTGCAGGCCGTCGATCACGCCGACGCTTTCGCCTTCAAACCCATGGCAATTGAAGCAGTTGGCCGCGATCAGGTCGGCGCGGGCAATCTTGCCCCCCGCCTGGGCCGGCGCGGCAAACGCCGCGGCCGCGATGGCCGTCGCGGCAGCCAATCCCAAAATGGGCAAACGATGTTGGGTCATACTCTGCCTCCCTTCGATGAATATCCTTTGGCGTGAGAATTCTAGAAGCTCAGTTCGTCCTCGATGGCGTCGATGCCCGCCTGGGCGCAGGCATCGTCGGCCGGCCCGCCGGGCGCGCCTGAGACGCCGATCCCCCCGACCAGGGCACCCGCGTTCTCGATCATCATGCCGCCGCCCAGGGCCAGGGCCCCGGTCACGTGGCGCAGCCCCGACTGGGGCTTGCCCGCCGCGCTAAGCTCTTCCATCTCGGTGGTCGCAGTGCGGAAGCTGACCGCCGTCCAGGCCTTGCGCCGGGCCGTGTCCGGCGTGTGCGGGCCGGCATAGCGGTCGCGCAGCAAGACCTGCAGATTGCCGCCCCGGTCAACCACCGCCACTGCCGCCTGATACCCTTGCCCTCGGCAGAATTCGAGCGCCGCACGGGCGGCCTTGAGAGCCACCTCGGGGGTCAGCATCCGGACCGTATAGAAATTCCCCCCGTCGCCATCCTGGGCGCGGGCCGGGATCGAGCA
>JANQFP010000051.1 GCA_028277795.1 Rhodospirillales bacterium | reverse complement strand
CGCCGCCGCCCATGGATTGGGGCACGGTCTTCTAGTGGCGCGTTCTTCTTGGCCCTCCCCGCCCGGTTCGTCAAGCCCGTTGGGCGCGGCGGAGAGACGGCGTTTGGTGAGACCGGAGCGTGTCGGCGACGCTCCGCGGGGTGCCGACGGTCAGGTTCGCGCACCTACCGCCCCGTTGAACCGTGACTTGCGCTTGATGATTTTGCAATCAATGCTTAATATTGTGGAATCCGTGAAACCTAAGTGCATGCCTGTGGCCAGTATCACCATCCGCAATGTCGACGAGAGGCTGAAGCGCCGGCTGCGCATCCGCGCTGCCGAGCACGGCCGGTCGATGGAGGAAGAGGCGCGGGAGATCCTGCGCACATCCCTCAACCGCGAGGCCGTGCCGGCAAAGAACCTGGCGAGGGCCATTCGCGCCCGCTTCGCCCCTTTGGGAGGCATCGACCTCGAAATCCCCCCGCGTGAGGCCATTCGCGAGCCGCCACGCCTCGACTGAGCGGCGACCAGATGATCATCCTCGACACCAACGTCGTCTCGGAGCTGATGCGCCCGTCGCCGAACCCGCGCGTGGAGGCTTGGGTCGCCGAGCGGGCAGCAGCGGGCTTGTTCCTTTCCGCCATCAGCGAGGCCGAGCTTCGCTACGGCGTGGCGGTCATGCCGGCTGGTCGGCGCCGGGATGCAGTCGCCGCCGCGATCGAGGGAACTCTGACCGAGGACTTCGCCGGCCGCATCCTGCCCTTCGACAGCGAGGCCGCCGGCGTCTACGCCACCATCGCCGCCGACAGGCGCGCAGCCGGACGGCCGATCAGCCAGTCCGACTGCCAGATCGCGGCCATCGCCCGATCCCGGGGGGCGGCGGTCGCGACACGGAATGCCGACGACTTCGATGGGTGCGGGATCACGGTCGTCGATCCGTGGACATGAGCACCCGAGGGTGTCGGCAGACGGTCAGGGCAAGTCGACGGCGTAGCTCTCGAGAGGCGGCACCGTATCGATCAGCCCCTGCGCCTGGAGGAAGGCGGCGAAACGGCGGTAGCGGCCGCGGTCGAGGGCGGCCGGCCTGAGGGCGAAACGCGGCAGGGTGTCCCGCCAGGCGCGGCGGTTGAGTTCGTCGTCCAGGTCGGGGTGGGCCCGGATGAACTGGCGCCAGCTCTCCTCGGGATGGTTGAGCAGCGCCTGGACGGCCCGCTCGACGGCGTCCAGGAAGCGTCGGAACCGGGGATCGTCGACGCGGCTCCGATGGGCGATGACGATCAGTTCGTCATAGGCCGGGACCCCGTTCTCCTCGGGATAGAAGGCGCGACCGGGATGGCCGACGATGTCCATCTGGTTGAGCTCGAAGTTGCGGAAGGCGCCGATCACCCCGTCCACCTGCCCGGCCAGGATGGCCGGCGACAGGGAGAAGTTGACGTTGACCAGGGTGACGTCGTCGAGGGTGAGGCCGTGGCGGGCCAGCATGGCCCCCAGCAGCGCATCCTCGAACCCACCCACCGAAAAGCCGACCTTGCGGCCCTTCAGGTCGGCCGGCGACTTGATGGGCCCGTCGGCCAGCACCACCAGCGAGTTCAGCGGCGTGGCCACCAGGGTGCCGACACGTACCAGCGGCAGGCCCTCGGCGACCTGCATGTGCAGCTGCGGCTGGTACGAGATGGCCAGGTCGGCCTTGCCGGCGGCCACCAGCTTGGGCGGATCGTTGGGGTCGGCCGGGGCCACCAGCTCCACGTCGAGGCCGGCGGCGCGGAACAAGCCCGCCTGCTTGGCCACCACCAGGGGCGCGTGATCGGGGTTGACGAACCAGTCCAGCAGCACCGTCAGCTTGTCCGCAGCCATCGCCGGAAAAATAATAAACGTCAAATGGATAAGAGAGAGTATTGACAGAACGACTAAACGTTTCATGGGGACATCCTCAATCGCTGCTGGGAGTGGTTTCGGGCTGCCAGGCGATGGCCCGGCGCAAGCCCGCATCGACGGCGAAGTAGAGCGCCACCGCCATCACCGCCAGGGTCAGCAGGGCGGCGAACAGCAGGTCCACCTGCATGCGCGCATTGGCGTGCAGCATCAGGTAGCCGAGGCCGGCGCTGGACCCCACCCACTCGCCGACCACCGCCCCGATGGGGGCGACGGCGGCGGCCACCCGCAGGCCAGAGGCCAGGGCCGGCATCGCGGCCGGGATGCGCACGTGCCACAGGATGGTCCAGCGCGACGCGTCCATGGTGCGCGCCAGATCGAGCCACCCCGGGTCGGTGCGCCGGAGGCCGTCGGTGAAGGCGGCGGTGACCGGGAAGTAGATGATCAGGGTCGCCATGGCCACCTTGGAGGCCAGGCCGTAGCCCAGCCAAAGCACGAGGAGCGGCGCCAGGGCGAACACCGGGATGGCCTGGCTGATCACCAGCACCGGCAGCAGCCAGCGCCGGGCCGGTCGGAAGTAGGCCATGACCAGGGCGCTGGCCGTGCCCAGGGCGGCGCCGAGGAGCAGCCCCAGCAGGATCTCGGCGGCGGTGGTCGCGGCATGGTCCAGAATCAGGGTCCGGCTCTCCACCCATGCCGCAGCCGTCGCCGCCGGGCCGGGCAGGATGTAGGGCGGCGCACCGGTGGCAAGCACGACGGCCTGCCAGGCCAGCACGAGGCCGGCCAGGATGGCGAGCGGGCGGACGGCTCTCATGCCGCCTCCGCCGCCGCGGCCAAACGCCGCAGCAGGTCGCCCTGCAGCTCCAGCACCGCCGGGTCGTCCACGTCGCGGGGCGGCGCGCCCGGCGGCTCCAGGACCTCGCCCAGGCGGGCCGGCCGCCCGGCCATGACGTGGATGCGATGACCCAGCCGCAGGGCCTCCAGGGGATCGTGGGTGACCAGCAGCACCGTGCGCCCGGCCAGCAACCGGGCGGACAGGTTCTGCAGGCGCACCCGGGTGATGGCGTCGAGGGCCGAGAAGGGCTCGTCCATGAGCACCACCGGCCGGTCCTCCATGAGGGTGCGGGCCAGGGCGGCCCGCTGGCGCATGCCCCCGGACAGGGTGTCCGGCCGGTCCCAGGCGTTGGCGCTCAAGCCGACCCCGTCGAGCAGGGCGCGGGCCCGGTCCTCTCCGTCGCCGCGGCGCCCGCCCCTGAGGCGCGACCCCAGGGTGACGTTGTCGATGACGGACAACCACGGCAGCAGGGCGTCGCGCTGGGCCATGAAGGCGGCGCGCCCGGCCAGCGGGCGGCCGTCGGAGCAGGTCACCGTATCGCCGTCGGTCGCCGAATCGAGGCCGATGATGTGCCGCAGCAAGGTGCTCTTGCCGACCCCGCTGGGGCCCAGCAGGCAGGTCCAGCGGCCACCGGGCAGGGTGACGTCGAGGTCGTCGAACAGCGCCGCGCCGGCGAACACGACGCGGGCGGCGTGCACCGAGACAGCGGGCGACGGCGGCTGGTCCAGGGATGCCGAATCGGCGGCGGGCATGGCCTCACTCGTCCCTACGCCGGTACTAACCGGATCAGGTTCGCGGGGTCGTCTCCCTTCGGAGACCTCTCAGCCGGTGCGCCGGCTCCCCCCGGTGACGGGCAGGCCTCCTATATGGACCCTGGCCGGCGCCAACACAAGACACTTGGCGATCGGCTCCGACCGCGCTAAAGGGGGCGCCCATGAGGGAACGCTTCACCGCCGTCCGCGCCCTGGTCGCCGCTGCCCTGGTGGTGGTGGCGGTGCTCGCCCTGGAAACGGCGCGCGCCGGCATCGAGCCCAAGCCCCTGGCTCGCTCCCAGGTCACCATCGCCACCGGCGCCGGCCCGGTCGTGTTCAACGTCGAGATGGCGGTGACCTGGCGGGAGCGGGCCCAGGGCCTGCAACGGCGGCACTACCTGGCGCCCGACGCCGGCATGCTGTTCGATTTCGGCAAAAGCGAGCCGGTGGTCATGTGGATGAAGGACACGCCGCTGCCGCTGGACATCCTGTTCATCACCGCCGACGGGCGCATCCTCAGCATCGCCGAGCGCACGCGGCCCCTGTCCACCGAGATGATCCCGTCCCGCTGGCCGGTGAGGGCGGTGCTGGAGGTCAACGCGGGGACCGTGGCGCGCCACCACATCCTGCCCGGCGACCGGGTCATCCACCCGATCTTCGAGGACGCCAAGGCGGAATAGGGCGGGCGGTCAAATGCCCGTCAGGCGCTCGCTCAGCATCCACAGGTCCCGCGCCGCCGCTTGGTCGTAGGACGCCTCCGACGACCGCCGCTCCTTCCCGTCCTCGAAGAAGTGCCCGCTGACGCCGGCCAGCGCGGGATTGGTGGCGAGATCGACCACGGTGCGGGCCCCGATGTCCGGCGTGTGCGCGAACCAGGTGAAGAAGCGCCACAGGAACGCCTTCATGAAGTCGTGGGACTCGCCGATGTCGGTGGCGACGAAGCCGGGATGCAGGGCGTTGACGGTGACCCCGGTGCCCTCGAGCCGCCGCGCCAGCTCGTAGGTGAAGAGCAGGTTGGCGAGCTTGGTGCGGCAGTAGGCCTTCCAGCCGTCGAACCGCCTGGCCGCCTCGACGTCGGTGAAGTCGGCGGCGGCCGACTGATGGGCCTCGGAGGCGACGACCACGATGCGCGCCGGGGCGCTGGCCTTGAGGAGGTCGAGCAGCAGGTGGGTGAGCAGGAAGTAGCCCAGGTGATTGAGGGCGAAGGTCATCTCGATGCCGTCGGCGCTCAGCTCGCGCTGCCCGTACATGGCGCCGGCGTTGTTGATCAGCACGTGCAGCGCCGGGTGGCGGGCGGTGAAGGCCTCGGCGAACCGGCGGGTGTCGGCCTGGCTGGACAGGTCGGCGCTCATGAACGAGACCGACGCGCCGTCGGTCTCCCGCTCGATGGTGGCGACGGCGGCCTCGCCGCGGGCGCGCTCGCGGCCGACCAGGACCAGCTCGGCCCCTTCGCGCGCCAGGGCCCGCGCGGCGGCCAAGCCGATGCCGCCGGTGCCGCCCGTGATCAGGCACACCTTGCCGGCGATGGACCAGGGGTCCCCCATTTCCTTCCTCGGCCCTGTTCCTCGAGTCCGACCGGATAAACGAGCCGCTGCCCCTTGTCACGGACGAATCGTCCGCACGGCGTTTTCCTAAGGGCGGGCCGGACGTGGGCCGGGAATTCAATCGGCTTCCGCGGCGACGATGGGCACGTAGATGTCCACCGTCGTCCCCTCCCCCGGCTCGCTGGCGATCACCAGGGCACCGTCGTGGCGGGTGGCGACGCCATGGGCGATGGACAGGCCGAGGCCCATGCCCTCGCCAACCTCCTTGGTGGTGAAGAACGGGTCGGCGGCGCGCGCGAGCACATCCTCGTCCATGCCATGGCCGCTGTCGGTGACGGTGATGCGGGCATGGCGGCCGGCCCGAAGACCCGGGACCGCGGCGGCCAGATCGACATCCACCTCCACGGGGGCCACCGCAATACGCAGGATGCCGGTCGCGCCCTCCAGGGCCTCGACGGAATTGGACACCATGTTGAGGACGGCGGTCTCAATCTGTACCGGGTCGGCCATGACGGGCCCCGTCGCCCCGTTCAATTCACGCTCCAGGGTCACCGTCTTGGGCAGCGTCGTTGCCGCGACGTCGATGGCCTCGGCGACGGTGGCGGCGATGTCGATCTCCGATTTCGCCGCCGCCTCCTGGCGGCTGAACTCCGTGATGCCCTTGACGATGGCGGCGGCACGGTCGGCCGCTTCGACGACTTTCTCCAGGCGGACGCGGGCGCGGTCCTCCGCCGGCAGGTCCTTGAGGGTCATCCTGGCCAGGGCGGCGATGGGTAGCAGCAGGTTGTTGAGCTCGTGGGCGGCGCCCCCGGCGAGGCTGCCCAGGGCCTGGATCTTCTCCGCCTGGCGCAGGGCCTCCTCGGTCCGCTTGCGCTCGGTGATGTCGCGCACGATTCCGACGGCGTGCCATCGGTCGTGGAGCCTCAGCGCCGAGATGGATAGCTCGACGGGAAACTCCGTCCCGTCCTTTCTCAGGGCCGGCAGTTCCACCGTCTGACCGATGACCGGCCCCTGGCCGGTCTGCCCGAACCCAGCGAAACCTTTGCCGGCAGCGTCCTTAAGGTCTGGCGGAGCGAGAAGCTCATGAAGAGGCTCTCCGAGCGCCTCACCTGCCGTATAGCCGAAGATCTCGCCGGCCGCCTCGTTCCAAAAACTCACCCGCGCATCGTTGTCGGCCAGGATGATGGCGTCCTTGGCCGAGTCCGCGATCCCGCGGAGCAGGTCTTCCTGCTCCGCCAGGGCGGCTTGATCGCGGGCAATGATGTCCTCGGTTCGCCCGGCCAAGCGGTAGAACAGGACGACCAGGACCACGCCCAGTACCGACGCCCCCAGTGCGCCTACCGCGGTATTGAGGAGGAGCGCATCATGGAAACCCCTCACATCCATGATCACGACGAGGTCCCCGACCTCACGGTTCCCGGCATCGTCAACGCCGATGAATCCCGCGTCGAAAATGCCATACTCATCATACAGGGTGGCGCGGGTTTCGTGCGGCGTATCCCTTGCATGGTCGATCAACCGCGAGATGCCGTCGGGAACGTAGAGGGCGGGTTCGCTGATGACGACGACGTTGTCGAATCGATCCCAGGAGCCGTCGCGCCCGAGACGCCTCATTCCCGCCTCCCAAACGGGCTGCTTGACGAATTCCTTGTAGAGGACCAGGTAGAGGCGGAGTTCGGTGATATCGGTGATCCGGCTCAGGAGTCCCTCGATCTCCTTCCCCAGCTCCACGTACCCGACGAGCCGGTCGCGGACCGTCACCGGCACCACCACGCGCAAGGTGAATGTCCCCAGGGGGCCGAGCTCGATGCCCGAGGCCGTGGCTCGGGCCCGCTCCGACTCCAACATGGTGAAGCGGCCGATGCGGTCGCCGTAGCGGTTGGGTTGGTGGACCCGCAGCAAGTTCACGCGGTCGGCGCCGTGGAAGTAGAAATGGGTGATTCCGTGGGGCCATTCCAAGGCGGCGAAAATCGGCGCTGCCAAAGAAAACAAGTGATCACGATCGCGGTTTTCTAGTGCGGAAACGATCTCTTGATTGATCAGAATGCTGTCTATCAGGGATACCATCGTGACGACGTCTTGTTCGAGCAGCAGATGGAACAGCGCGTCAACCTCCCTGAGCGCATTATCGAAAATCCGATTTCTCGCCGTCTGTTCGGCCTGGTAGTTGAACACCGTGATGCCGACCACGATCAGCGCGAACACGACGATCAAGGGCACCAGCATCTGTCTTTTGATAACGGACACGCTTGCCATTTCCCCCTCAACCCGTTTGCGCCTTCGTCGATACCGGCAGGTAGATGTCGAAGGTCGTTCCCGCCCCCGGAGCGCTGGTGACGTCGATGGCGCCGTCGTGCTTGGTGACGATGCCGTGGGCCATGGCCAGGCCGAGGCCGGTACCCCGGCCCACCTCCTTGGTGGTGAAGAAGGGATCGAACATCCGCGCCAGCGTGGCCGCGTCCATGCCGCTGCCGCCGTCCGCCACCGTCAGGCGGGCGTAGGCGCCGGGCCGCAGGTCGGCCACCCGCTCCGCCACGACCGCGTCCACGGTCACCGGCACCAGGGACACCCTGATCTCGCCCGTCAGCCCCTCCATGGCGTCGGCGGCATTGGACGCCAAGTTCATCAGGACCGTGCTGATCTGGGACGCATCGCCCACCACGGTCCCGGTGGCCGGGTCCAGGTCCTCGGTGATGCGGATCGACGACGGGATGGTCGAGCGGATCAGCCGCAGGGTCCCGGACAGCACGGTCGCGATGTCCATGGGCTCGTGCTGGGCCTCGCCTTCGTCGCGACGGCTGAAGGCGAGGATGCTGGCCACCAGGTCCTTGGCCCGCCGCCCCGCCTCGACCACCTTGTCCAGGCGATCGCGGTCGGTGCCGGCCGGCAGGCGCTTCACGGTCATCTCGCTCAAGGTGATGACGGGCAGCAGCAAGTTGTTGATATCGTGGGCGATGCCGCCCGCCAGGTTGCCCAGCGCCTCCATCTTCTGGGCCTGGCGCAACGACGACTCCGCCTCGACCCGGTCGGTGATGTCGCGGGCCAGAAAGACGCAGGCACGTTTGCCGTCGACGGCCACGTCCATGGGCTCGGACCGCCCCTCGAAACAGCGCCGGCCGGCCGGAACGTCCAAGGTGTATTCGAGGGTCTTGGCCTGGCTGCTGTCGATGGTGCGGCGCACGAAGGCGAGGAACTCGTCGGCGGCCTCGGCCGGCAGGATATCGTGCATGAGGCGGCCCCGGAGGGTGTCGGCACTGGCGCAGAGCAGGCTTTCATGGGCGGTCAGGACCTCGATGTAGCGCCCCTCCTCGTCCATGACGAACAGCAGGTCGGGAATGGCGCCGATCACGGCCCGCAGGCGCGCTTCGCTGTCGCGCAGGCGGGTCTCCATCCTCTTGCGATCGGTGATGTCGGCGATCATCGCCAGCCCGCCGGCGAACGTGTTGCGTTCATCGAGGATCGGTGTGGCCGAAACCAGCGCCCAGAGATCGGCCCCGTCCGTGCGGCGGAGGCGGACCTCGTGGGTTTCGGCGATCCTTGCCTGGCGTCGCGCCCAGCGGCGCACGGCGATGGCCCTGACTTCCGAATCCATGAAGTCGAAGATCGAGGCTCCCAGCATGTCATCCACCGAACAGCCCAGCATCTCGGCCATTCGGGCATTGGCGAAGGTCGTCCGGGCCTCCCGGTCGACGGCCCAGATTCCCTCTTGGGCAGTCTCGACGATGCGCCGAAACCGGGTCTCGCTCCGGGTCAACGCGTCTTCCGCGCTCCGCTGCCGGGTGATGTCCTGCATGATGCGGACGAAACTGAGCTCTTCGGGGTCGCTCCCCATGCGGACGGGAAAGGTTCGGCACAGGAAGGTCTCACCGGTCTCTTCGACCCGGAACTCCTCGACGACCGGTGGCCCGATGTCCTGGACGTGCGGGCACGGTCGACTCGGACCATCGCCCTTGGGAAACACGGTCCGATAGGGGCGGCCGATGATGTCCGTGACCGCCAGGCCGGCCCGCCGGGCATAGGCCAGGTTGGCGCGGATGATGCGCTCCTCGCCATCGAGCAGGACCACCAGGTCAGGCAGGGCGTCCATGGCCGCCAGCCATTCCTCCCGCCCCTGCTCGATGTGGCCGAAGCTCTCTTCCAGCTCCCGTTCGAGGGCGGCGATCTTGCGCTGGACCTCTTCGAGGCCCTCCACTTCGCCGCGGAGGTGGGTGATGGTCCGCCGCAGATGATCGGTTTCGGGGTGATGAGGGCGGGTCTTCGTCATCTCCGCGTCTCTCCGCAACCTACGGCCCGATACCCCTACGCGCTCCTCTGGCGTGACATCACGAGTCGCCTTCGGAGTCCTGCAAGGGCAGGTAGACTTGGAAGGTCGTCCCCTCCCCGGGGCTGCTGGTGGCGGCAATGGCGCCGCCGTGCTTGGTGACGATCCCGTGCGCCATGGCCAGACCCAGGCCGGTGCCCCGGCCCACGTCCTTGGTGGTGAAGAAGGGATCGAACATGCGCTCGAGCGTCTTTTCGTCCATGCCGATGCCCGTGTCGGCCATGGTCAGGACCGCGTAAGCGCCGGGTTGGAGGCCGACCACCGACGCCGCACGCGCGTCGTCCACGTCCATGCGCGTCAGGCGCACGGTCAGGGTCCCCGCCATCCCCATGAGCGCGTCCGCGGCATTGGTCGCCAGGTTCATGAGCACGGTCTGGATCTGTGCTTTGTCGGCAAAGACGGTGCCCACGGCGTCGTCCAGCGCCACGTCCTTGGTCATGGTGGCGGGCAGGGTCGAGCGCAGCAGCTCCAGCGACTCGGCAACCACCGCTCGGATGTCGAGGGCGACCCGCACCGGCGAGTCGCGGCGGCCGAAGGCGAGGATGCCGGCGACCAGGTCCTTGGCCCGGCGGGCCGCCTGGAGGACCATGGTCAGGCGCTCCCGGTCGCTGCCGCCTTCCGGTAGTCGCTTCACGGTCATCTCGGTCAAGGCGATGATGGGCAGCAGCATGTTGTTGAAATCATGGGCGATTCCCCCGGCCAGATTGCCCAGGGATTCCATCTTCTGGACGTGGCGGAGCTGTTCCTCGGCCTGACGCCGCTCGGTGATGTCCTCGCCCGAGCTCAAGGTGCCGGTGATGGCATCCACCTCTTCGCGGATGACGGTGTTGTGCCAGCGGATCAGGCGCCGCTCGCCATCCTTGGTCAGGACCTCGCTCTCCACCCGTGAGACGGGGTCGATCTCACCCCTCATCAGGCGATCGAAAACGGTGCGGACGTCGTCTCGAGCCCCCGGCGGCAGGAACGACTCGAACCAGTCGGCCCCGATCGCCTCGTGCGCCTCACACCTGAGCACGCGGCAGGCCGCGCGGTTGATGAGCGTGACGTTCCCGGAGGCGTCGAGGGCGACGAACATGTTGGCGGCGATGTCCAGGTACTGCTCGGCCCGCTCCTTTTCCTGCCGGATCAGCTCCTCGGCCCGGTGGCGCTGGGCGGTCTCCTCCCAGCCACGGATGCCGAATGCAATGTCGTGGGCCAACTCGACCAACAGATCCATCACGCTGCCGACGAAGGCGTTGGGCTCGTCGGAGCAAATGCTGATGACGCCGAGGACGCGGGAGTCGCTGATGATGGGCAGGGCAATCGAAGACGCGATGCGGCGGGCCAGGGCCGCGTCGCGCCATGGTCCCGGCTCCGCATCCGCCGCCACATCGGCGACGATCACCGGAGCACCCGTTCGGATGGCGGAGGTCGCCGGATCGGGTGGAATGCCCGATTGGGACCCGATTACACCCATGGCCTCCACGAAACCGGCATCTTCGCCGCAAGTGGCGACGGGATGGATGATCCGCGTTTCGTCGTCCGCGACGAGGCCGATCCACGCCAGCAGGAACCCGCCCTCGACGACGATGGCCCCACAGACCTCGGCGAACATCTCGGATTCACTGGCGGCGCGGATCAACGCCTGGTTGGCCGCCGACAAGGTGGCATAGGCACGGTTGGCGCGTTCCAGGGCCAAACCGGCCTGCTTGCGGTCCGTGATGTCCTGCATGGCTCCGATGAGGTGGATGGGCCGGCGTTTCGAATCACGGATCACCTCGACGATGGAATGGACGTCGGCCACCTTGTCGTCCGGCCGGACCACCCGGAACTCCATCTCGATCACGTCCTCGTCCGCCAACCCTTCCTCGGTCAGGCGGCCGAGGGCACCGCGATCGTCGGGGTGGATCATCTTGTCGATGATCCGCCGGCTGGGGTCCACCGCGTCCGGGTGCAATCCGAGCAGGCGAAAGGTCTCCGCCGACCAGGTCTCGACACCGGTGGACAGGAAGCGCTCCCAGGTCCCGGTACGCGACAGCCGCTGCGCCGTGCGAAAGCTCGCCTCGCTGCTCCGCAGCCGTTCCTCGATGCGGTTGCGTTCGACGGCGTACCGGATGACGCGGCCGAGCACCGGGCCGCTGATGTGGGTCTTGACCAGGTAGTCCTGGGCGCCGGCGCGGATGGCGGCAAGGCCGATGTCGGCGTCCTCCAAACCGGTCAACACGACCACCGGCACCCCCTCGGCCGCCGTCATCAAGGTGCGGATGGTCTCGAGACCATTGGAATCCGGCAGGTTGAGATCGAGCAGGATGATCTCGAAGCGCTCCCGATGCAATAAAGCCAGCGCCGCGGCCAGGGTCTCGACGACCGTGAGGCTCTGGTCGCCCGCTCCGCTGTCCCGCAAGGCCTCGCGGACCAGCAGGGCATCCCCCGGGTTGTCCTCGACGAACAGGACCGCGGGCAACGGCTCGGTCATTGGCCGTGCGCCGCGTCCGACGGCAGACGGACGATCTGGAACCAGAAGCTGCTCACCTGACGGACGATCTCGATGAACTTGTCGAAGTCCACCGGCTTGCTGATGTAGCAGTTGGCGTGGAGGTCGTAGCTGCGCAGGATGTCGGTCTCGGCCTTGGACGAGGTGAGGACGACCACGGGAATGACCCGCAGGTTCGGGTCGTCCTTGATCTCGGCCAGGACTTCCCGCCCGTCCTTGCCCGGCAGGTTGAGGTCGAGCAGGATCAGATCGGGCACGGGCGCGTCGGCGTAGGCCCCGCGCCGGTGCAGGAAGTCCATGGCCTTCAGCCCGTCTTCCACCACGTGCAGGCGGTTGAGCAGCTTGTTCTCGTGCAGAGCCTCGTCGGCGAGCCGAACGTCCCCGGGGTTGTCCTCGACGAGGAGGATCTCCGCAGCCTTTCTTGTCTCCAATTCCGTCATGACGTCCTCCATCCTTCCTCGCATGCCTCGTGCGCCAACGGCATGGTGAAGGAGAACGTGGTGCCCTCGCCGGGCGAGGACTCGAACCAGATGCGGCCGCTGTGCCGTTCGATGATGCGCTTGCAGACCGCCAGCCCGATGCCGGTGCCGGCGTACTTGTCGCGGGTGTGCAGGCGCTGGAAGATCTGGAACACCTTGTCGGTGTACTTGGCGTCGATGCCGATGCCGTTGTCGCGGACCGTGAACCGGGCGAAGCCGTTTTCGACCGTGGCCGAAACGTGGACCTTCGGCACCGAGTGGCCACGGAACTTGATGGCGTTGCCGATCAGGTTCTGGAACACCTGACCAAGCTGCACCTCGTCGGCCATCACCCGGGGCAGCGGATCCCGGGTCACCGTGGCCCCGCTCTCTTCGATCGCCTGCGCCATCAGCCGCAGGGTCGCGTCCAGCACGCCGTCGCTGTCCACCAGTTGGGGTTCTTCGCCTTTGGTGCGTACCCGCGAATAGAACAGCAGGCCGTCGATCAGCGTCTGCATGCGGGTGGCACCGTCGACGGCGAAGTCGATGAACTTGTTGGCGTCGTCGTCCAGCTTGTCCGCATAGCGCCGCGCCAGGAGCTGAACGTAGCTGTTGACCATGCGCAGCGGCTCCTGGAGGTCGTGGGATGCGATGTAGGCGAACTGCTCGAGCTCCTCATTGGACCGCTCCAGGTTGCGCATCATCCGCCGCAGGTTTTCCTCGGCGAGGATGCGGGCCGAGATCTCCGCCTCCTGCACCTCGGTCAGGCGTTGCAGCTTGCCGGTCATGTCGTCGAAGGAGCGGCTGAGATCGCCGATTTCGTCCCGGTTGTCGGAGCCGATCCGGTGGCTCAGGTCGCCGCCCCCGACGCGACCGAAGCCGCCGCCAAGCTGCTGCAACGGACCGACGACGCGATAGGCCACCAGAAACACCGTCGCCGACAGGGAGATGGCGAAACCGGCAACGGCGAACATCGCGAAAACGGCCGCCCGGCGCGCCTTCTCCTCGACCTCCACCTGCGCCTCCAGGCCGAGAACGGACGCCGTCGATGCCATATGCTGGGAGGTGGCGAGGAACTGGGCGGTGAGACGTCGCTCGACCTGAGCGCTCGCCACCGGGCCACGGAGCGGGCTCTCGTCCGCCGGTCTCCCGTCGCCGGCATGCACCGCCAGCAGATCGCGGAACCGGGCTCCGATGTCGGCGAAGTCCTCGACCAAAGCCGCCCAACGCTCGCCGTCGGCACCCAGCAGCTCTCCCCGTTCAGCGAGAATCCGGCCCAGGGATTCATGCCTGCTCAGCCACTGCTCCCGTGCCCGCGGCTCCCGGTAGAGCAGGTAGTCACCCGTGAGCATGGTCAGATCGACGACGGCGCCGGTGATGTCCCGCGCCAACTCCTGCTTGTGAAGCGCCGAACGGAGGTCGACGAAAGACAGGTAGTGGCCCGCACCGCCGCCACCGATGGCAAGCGCCGATACCAACGTCCCGACCCCAATCAGCGTCCTGATCCGCATCTAGTGGTCCAAATCAGACCTATGGCACCCATACGACGGCCTTCCGAGATCGTCCGGCCAGGCGCGCGGCGCGCCGTGATGCTGGAGCATCGCAAGCGCCGCGCAACGCCGTCGGGGGGCTCGGAAGGCCGCCCGCAGGGTCGCGTTTGCCGTTTCCTCGGGGCGTCGAACGCGCTGGACGATGGGCCGCCATCGCCTGCGCGCGCCCTCCTGCCGAGGAAACGGGAAACACGATCGTATGGGGACCATAGGTCTGATTTGGACCACTAGCGCACGACCGTTACGGCGTCAGGCTTGACCTCTGCCAATGCATCGAAATGAATGAATTCCAGGAAATTGGGCGCCTTTTCCCGCCTGACCAGCCTGTTGTCGATCATCCAGCGGGCCTGGTCCTCGAATGTCGGCAGGATCGATTGCGGGAGCTCGAGCAGGAAGGTGTGGTCCTCCAGGCTCCGAGCAATCCTGTTCTTCGAGTATCCGAACTTCTTTTCGAGTAGGCTCTGAAGTTCCTCGGGACGTTGCGAGACGAACCGTTCGGCCTCGACGAGCGCTGACAACAGGCGTTGGGCCGTCCGGTCATGGCGGTCGAGCCAGCCCTGCTTGGCCAGCAGGACGAAGTAGAAGCTTTGTCCCGACTGCCCGGGGAACACGGACGCGTTGCCACCGAGCCGCTTGCGGATACGGCTGACATTCGGTTCCCAGGTGATACCGGCATCGACGGATCCGCCGCCGACGGCGTCGACCAGTTGGGACGGAATCCTGTCTTCGATGGTCACGTCATCGAGCGTCAAGCCGTTGAAGACCAGGAAGTTCCCCAAAAAGAACTCGGCGACGCTGCCGGTGGTGACCGCGATCCGTTTCCCTTTGAGATCGCGCGGCGTCTCGACGCCGCGGTCCTTGCGGGCGATGACTTTGTTGACGTCGGCCCGGGAGACGGATGCGAGAACCCGCAGGTCCGGCTCGGCGAAGCTCTTCTTGACCAGTACGAAATCGGCCGACGTCGTCACGTCAACGGCGTTCGCCGACAGGGCGTCGGCGGCCAGCTTCCCGGCCTCGAACGGCTCAATGGTCGCCCGCAGGCCGGCGTCGGTGAAGAACCCCTGCTCGTCGGCAATCCACACCAGCGCTGCCGTATCGCCGGCGTAGGCCCCGATGGTCACCGGGTCGAGATCGGTCTCCGTCCTCCTCTCCCGGTCGACACCGCGCAAGAATGACTCGGTAGCGACGACCCCCGCCACTACCAGGACGGCGATTGCGGCGCCGGAAACCAAGAGACGAGTCCTCATTGCCGAATCCCGCCCAACTCCCCGCCGGCGCCATGGCCACGGATGCACAGCCACCCGCGCCGCGTGCACCCGACCAGCATACCCCTATATTGCAATCATGACACGAGATTCCGTTATGATGGTTCACGGTCGGGACACACGGCCGCCACCTGGGATGACGCTGTCAGATACAACCTGAAGCCGCGACCCGTTCGCAATTCCGTCATGGCTGCATACTATTTTATGTAGGCCAACCCGTCGTGCCGGGCCGGGCAATTGGGTACCTTGAATACCGCCGAGTTCCGTCCCTGGAAGTGGACGGTACGGACGGCAACCTCTGTTGACGCTCGGTCGCTCCACGCGCCGAAGGGGGTCGATGACCCGAATCATCGGATACCCGCATAGGGGGTGCCACGCCGTACCGGTTTCATGGTATGCTTTTCTCGCACTGCTGGTTTTCGGTGTGACACATCATCGGTTGCATGGAGGGGGTGGATGGCGCGGATACTGGTGGTCGACGACGAGGAGCTGGCCCGGTTCACCATCCGCGAGATCCTGGAATCGGCCGGCCACCAGGTGGACGAGGCCGGCGACGGGCGGCAGGCCCTCGACGCCCTGGCGCAGGTGCCCTTCGATCTCGTGGTGACCGACATCATCATGCCCGAGAAGGACGGCGTGTCGGCGACCATCGAAATCCGCCAGGGCTACCCCGACATCAAGATCATCGCCGTCTCGGGGGGCGGCCGCACCCGCAACCTGGACTTCCTGGAAATGGCCAAGCAGTACGGCGCCGACCGCATCCTGGCCAAGCCATTCGCCGAGGAGGAGCTTCTCGAGGCCGTCGAAGGGTGCCTCGCGGAAGGGGCTTGACGGGAGGGCAGCCGCACGGGGGATGACGGTGACCGAAGAAGCACCGGCGGACGTCGGACGGTTTCCCTGCCGCTCCGCAGACGACACATGGGCGTTGATCGCCCTGTTGGTGGAACGGGGCGAACCCCTCGCCCACATGCGCCTGCTCCGGTGGGGGCGCCCCGGGGCCGGCGAGCCCGCGTCCGAGTCCGGCAAGTCGGCAACGATTGCCGCCGCCGTCCAGTCCCGTGCCCCGACCGCCCGGTGCGTCCGCTACGACGACTCGAGCGTACTCGTCATCGCCGATGACGCCGGCGTCATTGCCGCCGACTTGGCCCGGGACGACGCCGGCGGCGGCATCGAGGTGTGGGTTCCCGTCTCGGTCTCCGACGACGGCTTCGGATGCCGCCGCGACGAAGGGACCGGCGATCCGGTCCAGCCCGTGGCGGCGCCTGCCGCCAAGGCCGAGGTTCTGCCCGACGCCGAGTTCATATACCTGCCGGTGTGGGACGTGGAGGCGAACGCGGTGTTCTGCTACCTGTGCCATGCGTCCTGGCGCACCCGCGACGGCACCGTCATGGACGAGGCGGCGCGCCCCGAGTTGTTCCGCGACACCGAGATGCTGCTGACCCTCGATGTCGAGACCCTGGGCCGGGCCACCGACACGGTCCAACGCACCCTCGACGGGTACGGATTCATCAGCGTGCTGATCCCGGTCCATTTCTCCACCCTCGCCGATCCGAAGGCCCTGGACACCTATCGCCGACAGCGGGACGCGGCGGTCCTGCCCATCATCGAGTCCGTGGCCTTCGAGATCGTCGGATTGCGGGACTCGTGGACCGCCGACGACCTGGACTTGGCGCTGACCGCTCTGGAGCCGTGCGCCGACGGGGTGTTCCTGCGGATCTCCCTCGACGCCGCGGACTGGGAGCGGATTCCGGCGGACTCCGTGTACTCGGTGGGCACCGACGTGGCCCGCGACGGCCGCGAGGACGCGGAGATCCTGGCCGACCTCACGCGGTTCGCCGAAGCCGCCAAGGCGCGCGGACTGCGGTCCCACGTGCACGGCCTGCGCGGCGTCAATCTCAGCCTCGGCGCCGCCCGTGCCGGGTTCGACTACCTGGGCAGCGACACCATCGCCGAGGCCCTGCGCGACGAATCGCCGGACACCGCTGCCATGGCGACCGAGGATCTGCTCAAGTCCATCCTGGCCAGACGCGGCAGGCCCCCGTCCTGACCCGGCGGCCCACCAACGACGAGAGGACCCCGTGGCCTACCGCGACTCCCCGGTGCTCAACGCCCTCCTCAGCAAGCTGGGGCTGACCACCGCGCCGGAGACCGACCGGCAAGACAAGAAGACCGGCCCCGGCGCGCACCCGACACCCGCCGCCGATCCCCGCATCGAGACCTTCAGCCAGCAGATCGAGACCGTCCTCGGCCGCCATCAGGACGCGGTCCGCGACCGCACCTTCCTGATCTCCCTGGACAAGGTCCGCGACAAACTGGGGCCCAAGTGGGAGTCGGTGCGCGACAAGGTCCACGAGACGGTGCGCGGGATCATCGAGCACCACATGACCGCCCAGGACCTCTATACCCAGTACGACGACCTGTCGTTCCTGGTCGTGCTGTCCGGCCGCGGCGCCCGCGAGGCGCAGCTGCGCTGCACCCTGATATCGGAGGAGATCCTGCGCCGGCTGCTCGGCCGCCAGACGGCCGCCGAGGTCATCGACATCAAGATGGTCCGGGTGGCCGATGACCAGGGCCTCCGGTTCGACGACCTGCCGGGAATCGATTCCCTGCTGGCGGACTACTTCGTGGCCGACGCCGCACCGGCCGAACCCAAGCGGCCCGTCCCGCCGCCTGCCCGGCCCGCCCCGCCGCCGGCGGCGCCCGCGAAAGCCGCCCCCTCCAACAAGGTCCTCGGGCTGTTCGAATCCGAGTTCATCTTCCGGCCGCTGCTGGCGGTGCGGACCAAGGTGGTGTCCACCTTCATGTGCATCCCGGTGCGGCCCCGGCACGGCGGCTACGCGTCGGGCTACGACGTCCTCGGCGACCCGGGGGACCCCCGGCACATCCTGGAGCTCGACCTGCTGACCATGAACCACACGGCCGGTGCGCTGCGCATGCTGCAGCAGACCAAGAAGCGGTCCCTGATGGCCCTGCCGGTCCATTTCGAGACCCTGGCCGACTCGGGGCGGCGGGCCCACTACGTCAGCCAGTGCGCGGAGTCGTTCTCGGCCACGGCCAACCGGGTGGTGTTCGAGATCGTCGGCCTGCCCGACGGCATCCCGCAGGCGCGGCTGATCGATCTCGCCTCCGCCCTGCGGCCCAACAGCCGCGCCGTGATGGCCCGCTTCGACCTGGAGCACACCAGCTTCCCCGCCTTCCGCACCGCCGGCCTGCATGCGGTCGGGGTGGACGTCTACACCTCGGAGAAAAGCGAGACCACGGTGATGGCGCAGCTCGACCGCTTCATCGACAGCGCCAAGAAGAACCAGCTCCGCACCTACGTGCTGGGCGTCCGCTCCATCAGCCTCTACACGGTGGCGGTGACCGCCGGCACCGACTACCTGGCCGGCTACGCCCTCACCGCGGTCGCCAAGTCGGCGGAGGACGTGTACGCCTTCCGGCTCGACATGCCCTACATGTCCCTTCTCGAAGCCTCCACGTCGCGCTGACCGGGGCGACCGATGGCCCTGCTCTCCGTGTCCATCGATCTGTCGGGATCGACCGCGGCCAAGCAGTGCCTGGTGTCGAAGACCGAAGGCGACGCCGCCGCCCGCAGGGAGATGTACGACCGCTATGCGCGGCTGCTCTACGGGCTCGAGCGCTCGTTCTATCTCAAGATCCTCGACCGGAGCGCCATCGACCTGGCCAGCTTCCTGCTGGTCAAGACCATCGGCGACGAATACTGGTACGTCTACGACATCGACGAGACCGACCGGCCCCGGTTCGCGCGGACTGTCGACGCCTTCATCGACGTCATCCTGTCCCTGTTCGCCGACGACCGGTTCGTCGCCTTCGGCGGTCTCGACAAGGGCCTCGACCAGCTCGAGAGCGACGACGAGACGGCGCCGGTCACCCAGTTCGACCTGCCCGTCAAGGCCTTCATCGACCTCATCCTGGAGCCCCTGGAGGTCAACGTGGAGCGCTACGAGCACCTCAAGGACGTGGTGGCCCGGCTGAACGGCAGCGGCTCCGCCGTCTACGCCGTCGACCGCGCCTACGTGGACATCTGCAACCGCCTCAACCTGGGCGCCGTCAGCGCCTTCGACCCCCGCTTCCGGGTGCAGGTGCGGACCGACTACGTGGGGCTGGAGATCGACCGCTTCTTCCGCCTCACCCAGTTCTGCAAGCCGTTGATCCTCGGGGTCGGCGAGACCCTGATGCGTCACCTGCCCCACCGGGTCCGGGACATCAGCCCCCGCCACGCCCACATCGACGTGAAGCGGCTCGTCACCGGCGCGCGGGACACCGAGTCCGAACCCGCCGGCGGCAATGGCAAGTACGTCATCCGCGAGACCGTTCCCGCCGCCTCCCTGAAAGGCATCAGCGAGGACTACTGCATCCATCATGTGTTCGGGGATGCCGGCCTGACCGACGCCCTGTTCGCGCCGGTTCCCGCGGTGGAGACCCTTCTGGAACCGACACGGGCCTTCCTGGCCGAGCACGGGTTCTATACGGTGGCCTCGCGACACTGACCGCCCGACCCCGCATCTTCCGACCCGGACCCCGCCCATGGCCGCCCGCTTCGCCGTCTACTACGCGCCGCCGCACGGCACGCCCCTGCACCGGTTCGGACAACGCTGGCTCGGGCGCGACGGGGCGGGCGACGACGGAGCAGACCGACTGGTCCCCCACGGGCTCGACGAGTCGCTGGTCCGGTCGGTGACCGAGACGCCGCGGCGCTACGACTTCCACGCCACCTTGAAGGCGCCGTTCCACCTGGCGCCCGGCACGGACGCCGACGGGCTGGCCGCCGCCCTCGCCGCATTCGTGAAGACCCGCACACCGGTCACGGCACCCAGGCTGCGTCTGACGGCTCTGGACCGGTTCGTCGCCCTGGTCCCCGACGGCCCCTGCCCGGCCCTCGATGCCCTGGCCGCCGACTGCGTGACCGGTTTCGACCGCTTCCGCGCCCCGCCTTCGGAGGAGGAGCTGGTCCGCCGCCGCGCCTCCGGCCTTACCCCTCAGCAGGAGACGCTGCTCGCGAGGTGGGGCTACCCTTACGTGCTGGACCAGTTCCGCTTCCATTTCAGCCTCACCGGGCATCTGCCGGAGGACCACGCGGCAGCCGTCATCGAGGCCCTCGATCCCGTGGTCGCCCCGCTGTGCCGGCAGCCTCTGGCCATCGACGGCGTCAGCCTGTTCGTCCAGGATGCCCCGTCGGCCCCGTTCCGGCTGGTGCGCCGGTTCCCGTTCCCGTGATCGTCGCCCGGCGCCGTCGCGAGGGGTCCAGGACCCTTGCCGAATCGGTTGAAGCCCCTTAGGTTTCGAGCCACCGGGGAGTGGCGCAGCCTGGTAGCGCATCTGCTTTGGGAGCAGAGGGTCGCTGGTTCAAATCCAGTCTCCCCGACCAATCCACAAAACGGCGGATTTCTGCGGGTTTCTGGCTCCTATTTTCGCTTGAGTTAGACCAATAGTTAGACCAAAATAGGGCCTACGCGGCATGAGGGGTCCGCCCATGGCCACCTACCTCAAGGAACGACGACACACCGACAGGCGCGGCAACGTCCGGGTCTATTACTACGCCCAGGTCCCTGTCCCCAAGAAGACGCGGACCGCTGTCGGTAGGAGGTGCCTCGTCGAGTACATCGGTCGCCAGCGACCCAGCTCCTCCGAGCTTCGCGAGGTGGTGTCCCGGCTGGAAGGACGGATTCGAGCCGCCGCCGCCGCAGCCCCCATCGACGAGAACATTGCCGGCGTCGAGGCGTTCGGCCCCACGCCCGAGCAGGTCGCAGAGGCCAGGGAGGTCTTGAAGGCGGCCGGACTCGACGTGGTTGACGCCAACATGGCGGAGCGGGTCACGTTGACGCGCCTGCGGCGGGAGCGAGATGCCGTCGCAGTGGACGCTCAGGCGCTGAGAGTCTCCCGGGCGTTGGAGAGGTGGCGGGCCGCGGCGGACGGCGTCAGGGCCGGCACGATGTACCAGTACGACCGCGATGTGACCGCGTTCGTGGAATGGTCCAAGGACACGGCAGTGTCCTCCGTCGACGAGGATTTGGCGGCGAGATTCTGGAGCCACCTCAAAGCCACACCGACGCGCAACAAGACCACCATCGCCCCCGCCACCATCAAGCGGAAGGTCGGCAGCCTGAGTCGCCTCTGGACCTGGATGGCCGCCCGCAAGGTGCACCAGGGTCCGAACCCATGGGCGGCGCTCCTGAGGGACGCACCCGGCGAGGCCAAGGGCGGCCGGACGGTGAAGGGCCTTCGGGCCTTCAAAAGCGACGAGATCAAGAAGTACGTCCGCGCCATCGGGGACACTACGTCGAAGTACGCCAGGGCCGGAGCAGACATCGTCACGCTGATGTGGCACACCGGCGTCCGACCAGGCGACCTGTCGGAACTGACCGCAGACCGCGTCATGTGGGACGAGGAGGAGCGGGTCGTGTGGCTCACCCTCCTCGGCGACGGCGAGGACGGCGGCAAGACCGCGGCAAACGCCAGGGTGCTGCCGGTGGTCTCGCCCGAGGCCATGGCCATACTGAGCCGCCGGGTGGACGGGGCGGGCGCCGACGGGAAGCTGTTCGGGGAGGTGCCGCTGGTCAAGAACGACTATCGGTATTTTCGTGTTCAGAAGGTCATCAACCCCGTGCTGCACGACGCGCTGCCCGGCGAGCCGCTGGACACCTACTCCGCGCGGCGGTCGTTCAGCGCGGCATGCGAGGACGCCGGGCTGGACCCCGTACAGTGGTCGCGCATGATGGGGCACACGGCGCCGACGCTGGCGGCGGCCGTCTACAACAGGGGCCACCGGGGCCGCAGGCTCCTCCTGGAGGGCATGCGCCGGGTCCACGCGGAACTGGGCGAGATCGGCGCCTAGACATCGCTACCGTTGACACCTGCGAGTCAGACCAAGCGCTGCCACCATGAGCGAGCCCACCGACCACCACTTCGTCCCGGTTTTCTACCTGCGTGGCTGGTGCGCCAATGACGGCAGGCTCCACGTATTCTCGCGGCCGCATGATCGCGTCGTATCGAGTCGACTAGGCCCCGCCCACACAGGTTTTGAGAGGGGCCTGTACTCCCTCAGAGAAACACCTACGGCGGACAGGCAGGTCATCGAGAAGTTCTTGGCGGTGAGGGTCGACACGCCGGCCGCCGAGGTCTTGAAACGCATCAAGTCCGCGGGCCTCAGTGCACTGAGCCCGAGTGATTGGGAACGCTGGGCGGTATTCATGCTGTCGCTGCGCGCCCGCTCGCCCGAGGCAATGGAGGACCTGTGCGCCACGGTCCCGGGCGCGTTCCGCGAAGACCTCGACAGCGACCCAGCTCTCAGGGCCGAGTATGACCGCCGGAAGCGTGCGGACGACCCGGAGCTGCCGTCGCAATGGGTCGCGAGGAACATGCCCGGGCGGATGGAAGACGGTGGGCAGTTTCTACTGCCCAAGATCATCGGAAACGCCGCGTACGTCCGGAGACTGGCTGGCGCCAGTTGGAGGGTGTTCGACGTTTCGGAATCGAATGTGGGCCTGCTGACGAGCGACCGCCCGCTGGTTCTCAGGGGCAGTCTGATGGGTGACTTCCGGGTATTCGTTCCACTCGACCCCTCCACCGCCCTTGTGGCGACCAACGACGCCGACGCTCTGAGGAAGATCGGTGGGCATACGCCGAACCGGCTCTCTCGCGCGTTGAACCTCGACACGGTCAGGCAGGCATCCAAGCGGGTGTACGCCTCGCACGGGGGGCACCTGCACTTCGTCGCCAGGCACTTCCCGCAGACGCCCGTCAAGCTGTTCAGCATGGATACCTAGCCTCCCCCGAGGCGCTGGGGATCGAGCCCCCGTCGATGGCCCCGCTTACCAACCCACCTGCGACAACGAGGGGTCGAGGCCGCCGGTGCAAAGCATCTCTCGCGCTGCCACCCCGCGACCCTGGCCGGGCTCTTCCCTCCAAGATAGAATGTAAGCACCACACAGATACCTTAGGGAGAGATCGATGTCCGAGAAGGGGACACACACGATATTTCGGCTCTACTTTGGCGCGGACGACGGCGGTGCCTTTGACCTCGTCAACGACCCACCACCTCCTTGGCAAACAAATGGCCCCGAACCATGTAGGGTGGCGCTGAACACCAATGAATTTGAGGACGCATGGTCGGTCGTGTGCCACGCCGAAAGACAAGACCTGGACGGCTCGGAAAAGGAACTTGAAGACTCTCTACTAAGGTGGCTCAGGGAAAGAGGAGTCCGAGGATACATCGTGCAGGACATTTCTAAGATTCGCGCAGAGAAAGACAGATTGGACAAGATCAAGCGTGGGGTATCGAAGCAGCAGGCCCAGCGGTGAGACCCAATCCATGGAATACACCCAGAATCGCCTTGCCAACGAGATCGTGAGCCGGGGTAGACCTGCTTGGCGCGCGGGGGCCAGCACGTGATTGGGATCAGAGTGAAGGCCGCCAGTGACGCCCGGTGGAGGGGCGCCATCCCGTCGAGGGGAGCGTAGTCCGATATGCGCAGCACCACGTCGTCGGCGAGTCGCGGGAGCGCGCGGTGGGCCATCCTCGGGACGGCGGTGTCACTGGCGCTAGCTACCGTGCCGGTCGCGTCGCTCGCGCTGGAGTCAGACTGCGGACCTGGCGACGTCACCACGGGCGAGAGATACGTTGCCAAGAATGGGGCGGCTCTCTGGGCCGGCCCCGGCCCGGAGTACGGTCGCATCGTGGACGAGAAAGCCAGCTCGCCGGACCAGGTAGTGTACGACCAGTTTTACGGCAGCACCACGGTCCTGGAGGTCTGCCGCCGGGGTGCTTGGTCGCGAGTCGAGGTGGCTGAGCCCGCGTATCTGAGGGGTACCCATAGGGGCTGGGTGGAAAGTAGCTTCCTCCGCAAATCCGCGACGGATTCGGCCGGACGGCGCATCTACGTGCGGGAGGACTTCACCTGGGATGACGAGCGAACATGGCCCTACAAGGACGTGATCGTCGCAGCCGCCAACAGGGTCTCCCGTGAGAACAATAACTGCGAGGCAATCGACGGTGCGGACTACGCCATCACGAGGTCTAAGCCTGGGGAGCCTGTCTTCTATGTGATGTGCCGCACGAAGAAGGACGAACCGTTCAACGTCTTTTTCGCCCCGGATGACATAGAATCAAAGAAGAGCATGGCCGTCACCCACCTCGACAAGGGGAAGGCCATCGCCACGTGCATGGCATACGCCAAGAGCATCGCCGCCCACCCGAGCACAGTGAACTTCCCGATCATCGGCGGTATGAAGTGGGTGAAGGAGCACCCGAATGGTCGCACGTCAGTGGACCTTCACTTCTCCGCAAGGAACGCGTTCAACCTTGAGGTCGGATTTGACCTCAGTTGCCTTCTGGACTCCACCGGCTTGCTTGAGGCGCATGTTGCCGAGTCACGATAGCGGGCGCAGTAAGGCGCCGGATGTGCTGGCATTCTGACCGTCAGTGGAGCCGGGCGACACCGTGGTCGGGCGTGCCCTCCGGCAACATGACCCTGTACCGCCACGCGCCGGTATCGTGGTTCCTCACGCAGGTCAAGGGGAAGTAGCCGGCCCTGTCCAGGGCGACGACGAAATCGCCGTACGACAGGTCGCCCCCATCGGCGAGGTACGCCGCAAAGGCGTTCTCGACGGCCTCCCCCTCCGTGGCGCCCGCTTGGTGACCGGGTAGGCCGCCCAGCCACCGGGCCAGTGGATTCGGAGAACCCATGGCCTACGCCGCCAGGAAGTTCCCGCCCCGCGTGAGGCGGGGCCACGGGTCAGCGGCGCCGACGGCCAAGCCCTGGAACGCCACGTCGGCGACCGCCAGGTCTCCGGCCGACACCTGCACTGCCGCCCACTCCGAGACCGACCCGGCCCCGGTTCCTACCAGGGCCGTCGCCGCAGTCCGGGCAGCCGCCGCGTCGGCCGCGGTCACGAGAACCGCCCCGATGCCGTCGCTGCGCCGGGTGTTCGGGGCGTCCGAGAAAACAACGAATGCAGCCATTCCACTCTCCTTTCGACAAGCTAGCAGTAGCGGGCGCGCGCGGCTCGCGGCGCGGCCCTTCTTGCGTCGGCCTCCTGACCCGCGGCGATGATGTGCTGCGCGCGGCCAACCATGAAGTCGTAGAACCGGCGCGGGGCGCGGCCGCCCAACGTCCTGATGGTGACAGCGGGATCGAGGACGAACACTAGGGCGCCGGAGTAGTCGCACCCATGGACTTCGCCGGCGATGTGGCGGGCCTCCTCGTCGTCGTCGGCCTGCACGACGAACCATGAGTGGTCGCCCATGACGCCGTACAAGGGCCATGGGTGCGTCGTAAGAACCACCGTGGTCATCACGCGGCCTCCGCCCGTCCGGCGTCGGCCTCGACGGCCGCGTGGAGTTCGGCGAACTCGCGCTGCTTGATCCCGATGGCGATCTTTCGATGCGACGGCACGTCGCGCCCCTCGACCGTGGCAACGGCCATCTCCGCCTCGCCGCTGGCGATCTCGACGGCCATCAGGTTCATCCGGGCGCGCCGAACGTCGGCTCCGACCAGGGTGTCAGCGAGATCAGCGCGGGACACCCGGACGGAGTCGCGGGCGCCCTTCGGCATCGCGTCGAGCCGCCGGAGACATGCCGCCCCGAGGTCTTTGTCCTGGGTGAGTACGGCCCGCCTCATGGCCGCCTCGACCTCGACCGGACCCGCATGGGCGAGATCATCACGGTACGCCGCCACCTTGGCACTGCCCAATGCGTTCATCTTCAGGACGGCCACGGCATCCTCGTGGAGATCGCGAACGGCATCCACGCGGCTGCTAATGTCCCGCAGTTCGGCGGCAAGGCTTGCGCGCTCTTCCTCGCCCACGGCGACGGCATTCTGGCGTTCCTGGCGCACGGCGTCCCTGAGCAGCTTGCCGCGCCTGACGTGACCCAGGGCGTCGGTAACGGTCCCATTGTCGTTGGTGGTCTTGCCGAGACCATCAAGCTCCGCACGCTTGCGGGCCTCGAACGTCGCCATGTGCCGACTGACGCCGTCCGCCAGCTCGCGTAGACGGGCGACCTTGGCGCTGGCCTGGCTGGCCAGGGTGTTTAGGTCTGAGATGGTGGCGGGGCCACCCCGAAGGGCGGCGAGTGGAACAGCGCTGGCAGACGCTTCCTCGCGCTGGCGCAGCCCGGCGGAAATCCGTGACGTAGACATGGCATCCTCCATGCTCGACCGCCGCAGTTGGCGGTGCGGTGACAAAAAACGATCTGGAGTCTCTCGTCAGGAGGGCATCCCGCCCCGGGTCCCGAGGTATGCGCGCCACCAGCATCCCGCCGACGGCTCTCGGTGATGACCCCTCCCACCGACATCCCGCCGGCTGGGAGAGGGTGGCCCGACGGCTGGGATTCTGGGGTGACCTAGGACCCCGCCGATTGGACCGAGACGATGACGTACAGACGTCTAATGCATATTATTCGCATTCCAATACCGCAAGTCAACCCCCCTGCCCTGGTCTTTGCCAGGTCATTGTTTTCTAGAGATTCTGGGCCGCGCGCCCCATCTCGGCCAGCCAGCTCTGGCCGTGGTCAAACAACATGGAGACGCCCGCCGCGTCGGGGAGATCGTCGGCGCCGACTTCGGCGCTGAAGGCAGCGTCGGGTCGGCGGAGTTCGTATCCTAGACCCTGACGATCGAGAACCTGGCGAGAGCTTCGCCGTCTTCGGGATCGTCGTTCTCCCCAATGGTGAACCGCGGGTCGGCCGCCGCGACCTCCGCCTGCGCCTGGTGCATCGTCCGGACGTCGGTCTCCCACTTTTCCGTATCGAGCATGGTCCGGGGCAACAGGGCGACATGGCCGGTCTCAGGATGCTGGAGCACCCGAAAGTTCATCGCATCGCACAGTTCAAGGTCATGGAGCAGGGCATCCAAGCCGTCAGCCTCAATGGTCATGACAGCACCTCCTCCAATGCGACCACGTCGGCCTCGCTCAGGTGCGCCATGGGCACATCGCCGGGTGGCGGCAACATCCCGGCCTCGCCGACTTCCTCGAAATCCACGTCAATAACCTCACCGTCCCCGGCCTCGCCGTCCCGCTGGCGCCGAAACGCCTGGATCGACCGGAGGACCGCGGCCAACTGCCGGCGCTGATCGGCGCTCAGTGCCTCCACGTCCTCCAGGGCGATCACCGCCACGGCACCGGCCGGCACCCGGCCTATGCTCCCACTGTGGGCAATCTGCCGATGCTGGCTCCACGACTCGGGATCCCGCTTCTCCAGCAGTCGCAGCAGCAGGTTGTCGCTGTACCTGGTGACGATGGCGGGGCGTCCCTGGGAATCCACGGCTTGTTGGCCCTTCTGGAAAACGGCCTCCGGGACGCCCTCGACGGCCCGTTTGTAGGCGGTGTGTTCGAGGCGGGCGTTCGCCTCGGCCATCGCCTCCTCCACCTCGCACGCGAACCTGGGGTCGCGCTTGACCAGGTCCCTGAACGAGTTCACCGCCCCGGTCCGCTTGTCACAATGGGGGGACGCGGCCCTGGCCGCCCAGGCAAAAATACCTGTCTCGGCAAGCATTTCGAGGAATACCCTCCTGCGCTCCGGCGTAACGGCTTGGTGCGCCGGCGGGATCCTCGGGCTCGCTCTCTCAGAGGGATAGTTATTCTTCCGGGTGCTCATGCGGACAGTCTATCACAGGTGCATAGTCTTACGCTACTGCTGAACGTCCTGTATCGCGGACTATGGTCATACACCTGCAAGTCCTGCCTCACGAGTCGGCACCCGACATACCCAAAAAATAATAGATAGGCCGAAAGTTCCGAACATTCAGAAGCGGCCAGACACCCGCCCCCCGTATATTACAAATCGAACTCGACTTCGAACTGTCGAGTTCCCTGGCCCGTCGGACAAATTGTCCGCGTTCCGCTGCCCGTTATCTTCGAAACGTCTTGGAATTACATCACTTTTTCCTTGACCAATCAAGATATAATACTTACGGTAGTCTTTACATTCCGCGCAACGGTCATTGCGTGGATTGTTCAAAGCGAGAAATTGAGGCCATGAAGCCGCAGACAACCACGCACCTCGCGATTGGGAAGGTCCGGCCGGGTAGCGCCGATTGGCACGTCGCCTGTGGCGTCGGGACCACGCGGACCCTCAAGGCGAGTCGATTGGCGCACCGAGTGACGTGCGGGCGGTGCCAGCGCACGGCGGCTTTTGACCACGCGCCCATTGCTGGCGTTCCTGACCTTCCTGGCAACGGGTTGTATCCAAGATGCTCCTGTAACCAATCTGCCCGAAACGGAGTCGAACCATGGAAAAATACGTTTCATATCTGAGGGTTAGTACCGCGAAGCAAGGCGCACGCGGCCTCGGTATCGAGGCCCAGCGTGCCGCCGTGGCAGCGTGCGTCGGCGACGGCACCTTGGTCGCCGAATATGTCGAAGTGGAGTCGGGGCGGCGCGACGACCGGCCACAGCTTAGGGCGGCGCTACGCCATGCCAGGGCGGCCGGTGGTGTGCTGATATGTGCGAAACTCGACAGGATGGGAAGGCGCGCGAGCCGCGTGCTGACGCTCCTCGATGACGCGAAGGTCCCCGTGATCTTTGCCGACAACCCACAGGCCAACGCCTTAACCCTCGGAGTTCTGGCCGTCGTGGCCGAAGAGGAGGCCCGCGCCATCTCCGCTCGCACGAAGGCCGGCCTCGCCGCCGCCCGTGCTCGTGGAACGCGGTTGGGCAACCCGAACGGTGCCGCAGCGCTCAGGCGCCATGAGCGCGAACACGGCAACACGGCCGGCGTGGAGGGGTGCCGTCGAGCCGCCGACGACTTCGCCGCCGGGCTGCACTTCGCCGTCGAGCGCGCCGTCTCCGACGGCATTACCACGGCCTCCGGTATTGCTGACCGACTCAATGCCCAGAACTTCCCGTCGCGTCGTGGTGGTCGGTGGCACGCCGCCTCTGTCCAACGCCTCCTGCGGCGCCTGGACGTGGCGCTGACGGCCTGACACGTGAGGCTACCGGGGTTGAGGGCCGAACGCCCTGAGCGGATCGTTCCATCGGCGTGCCCGGAGGGGTCACGTGGCTGCCGTAGTGCCATCCGGGGACACCACCAGGGGGACTCACGCAGGCGGGCGTCCGCGAATCGCTTGCAGCGCCAGAAGTGCACCCTGGGGTAGCCTCTGCGAGGGGGACGGGGCACGGGTAGAAGTCGGGTAGAGTGAGTGTAGAGGGGGCGGAGTCGAGATTCCCCTTAAATGACAATTCGGTAGAAGGGGTAGAAGGGGTAGAAGGTAGAGTTAGAAATAGACAGGGTGGCGACAGGGGGACAACCCCACCCTGCCAGGACTCCCACTACGCCACCCCCTATTCAGGGGGAAGGGTCTACACGTTCTACTCGCTCTACCGCTCTGATTCCATAATGAGAATCGGTAGACCCCCTTCTACGTGCCCGTCTACCCGTCGGCGCCCTCCTCGTCGTCGGCGCCTGGCCGCAGGTAGCCCGCCTTGTTGACGCCACCCACCTTGAGGTTTCTCCTGTAGGTCCAGCCGAGACGACTAGTCATGATGGCCTTGAGCCTCGTAGCGTGGTTTGTGGTCTGGGCCCCCGTAGTCAAACCCAGGACGCGCTCCAGGAGGTGCGACGAGTGCGCGCGGTCTACGGGCTCCGCCGGCCCGGGCTCGCCCCTCCCGTCGAGGTAGTCTCGCAGCCGGTCCGCCCACGGGTCCTCGGCGTGGCGCTCCTCCTGCTCCCTGGCCGCGTCGGCCCACAGCTCGCGCGGCAGTACCGGGTCCTCGCCCACCAGGTACAGGACCGTGGCCTCGGCCCATATCTGGTCCCGTGCCCCACGGAGACCGTCCAGGTCTACGTCCGGGGCCGGCACGGGCCAGAAGCGCCGCGCACCCGTCGGGTCCCTCAGGTAAGCCGCGTCATTCGCGGACCCGATGAACACGCAGCCGCGGCGGTAGTCTCGCGTGTAGCGGTCGTACGCGAACCTCGCCCGGTCCACCTGCCGGGACAGGAACGCCTTGACCGTGGTCACCTGGCTGCGGCTGAGGCCGTCGAGCTCCGGCAGCTCGACTATCCACTTCCCCTGGAGGGCCTGCGCGGCGTCCGCCCTATGAAGGTCGGCCGGCAGGGAGTCGCTGAACCACTCGTCACCGGCCAGGACGCGGGGCACGGTGCTCTTACCCGATCCCTGGCGCTCCTCAAGCACCATCATTGTGTCGAACTTGCAACCGGGGCAGAGGGCGCGCGCCACGGCCCCAAGGAGCCACTTGCGCCCCGCGGCCCGCACGTAGGGGGTGTCCGGTGCGCCGAGGTACCGCACGAGCCATGAGTCGACCCTCTCCTCGCCGTCCCACTCCAGCCCGTCCAGGTATTCCCGGACCGCGTGGAACCTGTGCTTGGCGGCCTCCGTGAGGACGGCCTCGGACAGGTTCTCCCTCGACAGCTCCAGGCCGAAGGTCTGAATGACGTTGGCCCGGATGACGCGCAGGAGGTCGTCGTCGAGGACGCGGCCGTACCTCTCGGGGTCCCACGGGACACAACCGCGGAAGAGTACCCGGCCCGTGAAGTCGTCGAGCTGGGGCGTCGCGCTCATGTGATGGACGGCGATGAGGGCGTTCCTGAAGTTCTGGAGCAGGGCTCCCGTCTTAGGGTTCCGCAGGAAAAGGCCCTCGGGTGCGTCGCCGATCGTACCATCGCTCCAACCGTCGTGAGTGGCCGCGGTCGACCCCCACCGGCCCAGGCACTCACCCGTCGCGTCCCGATCCTCCGTCATCACCGGCAAGCCCCCGAACGTCTCGGCGGGGCTGACCGTGCGGCCCCGGTAGCCGCCCTTCTGGGCCAACTTGAGGATCGTTCCCAGGGTGACCGTGGCGCCGGTCGTACGTGGCCGGTCCCCGGTCCGTCGCAGAAGCTCCTCGCGGCCGTGATAGGTCGGGACCTCGAACGAGGAGTCGCCGATCCTCTCCTGCCACAGGCGGCCGGAGCACCAATCGTCCAGGAGGTCCTCCCAGTCCATGTACTCGGCGTCCTCCACGGGGAGCTGGCCCCAGCGGATGGCCTTGGCGATGCCCACCCAAGTGGGTTGTTCCTCGGCGAAGGTGGGGTCGATGTGCGACAGGGCCGCGCGGAGGGCCGACTCGTCGATGGGAGTGCCGCGCGCAACGGATGGCTCCTCCGTAGCATCGTCCGCCGGCAGCTCCGGGAGGCCGCGCTCGAAACCTTCCACGGCGTAGCGGTGGTCGTCGCCGACGAGCTCGGCGAGTTCGCCCACTACCAGCTCCACGTTCTCTTCGGGGAACAGCGGGTGGGAGAAGCCCGGCAACCGCCAAACGCGCTGGCGGCCGAGCGCACCGGGGTCCGACCCGTACAACAGTTGCGCGCGCTGCTGGAGTTCGTCGTGCCGCTCCACGGGGCAGTCGCCGACGCACCAATGGGCATGGACGGACCCACCCCGGCGGACGATCATGGTCGGTTCCTGGTGCCAGTCGTCGGGCACGGTCTGGTGATGCGCGTGATGGTCCTCAGGCGCGTCGAACTCCACGGAAACGGAGCGGATGCCCGTGACGGACTCCCTCGTAGTCCCGCCCCGATTCACCCGGACGTAGATCGAGCGCCCCTCGGCCTCCCAGGACTTCAACTCCGGGAGCACCTCGTCGAGCGTCCCCGTCGAGCGCCGCGACCTGAGCGCCGGGTTCTTGCACCTGGGGTCTCTCTTCGGGAAGTACCCCTCGAACGTGAGCGGCTCGTCCCCCGCGAGGATGCGGCAGAACCGCCGCGCCGCCCCGTGGCCTGTGAGAGTGACGGGGTCGGCGTCGATGTTGACGACGGTGGTCACGACACCACCGCCTCGGCAGCGTGTGCGGCTTTCTTAGCCGTCAGCCATGTCTTAACATCAGCCTCGTCGAACCGGACGGCCGCCTGGACGCCGCGCCCGAGCTTGATCGGCCGCGGGAAGTCGCCGGCGGCGGCGAGCCTCATCACGGTAAGCGGGTGAACCCCGAGAAGTTCTGCGACCTCCCGCTTGGAAAGGAGTCGAGTCATTTCGATTGCTCCATAGAAGTTGAAAACTTCGACATGGATAAACGAAATGGCCCGGTTTGTAAAAATCCGGAAATACCGCGGCAAGTATTGAAGGTTTAATCGGATTCTATCGGGCCGAACTTCTTCTCAGGGGTCATTGCTCGAACGCGCATGATCTCGCGGTCGTAACTGTCCAACACGCTTTTGATGTGCGCTTTCGTGACGCCGACCCGGGACTCCTTGGACGCGGCCAGGGCAAAGCGGACGAAGGGCCCGCGGAGATTACCCCCGCCGATGGGCTGGGAGTACCCGGCCGGCTCGCCAACATGGCGCAGCCAGATTTCGACCAGGGCGTACACCGCCCGGTGTTCGGGCAGCACGCTGCCCCGGGGCCGTCCGCCCTTCGCAGAAACGGAACCAGCCGCCTGTTCGGCCGCGACGGCCAGCCATCGCTCATGGATTCGTACGGTTTCCAGAAAGCGCTGAACCTCGCCCTCCACATGGGTCCAGTCGGGTTCGCCCCATGCCCACACCAGTGGGTCGCTAAGTCCGGGTCGCGACAGGAATTCCTCGTAACCCTCCCGAACTGCGCGGACGGCATCGAGGAGCTTCGCGTAGTGATCCCGCCGTTGCCGCCCCGTCGCCGACGGCGGCCGGTCGTCGCACGGCGCGACGGCGAGCTCGATCGCACGGCGCGCCGCCTCCGGGTCAAACGGTCGGCCGGCCCTCTCCGCAGCGGCGGCAAGTTTCGCCAGGGCTGCATCGACAGTCACCGCAGCACCTCACGACTCCCCGGAGCCCGCGCCGCGCGACCGCCAGTCGGCGATGGCCGCGCTCCCCCACTTGCAAGCGCATCTCGCAGCACTATCCTTGATAACATGGCTGATCTACTTGAACCTCGGATTCAGAGAATTTCCGAACTGGAGGAAAAGTGCCGCAAGGCATTAGGATACAAATCTGTATTTGAGCAAATCAGCTCCAATAAGGGAGCTTACGAAGAAATCTGTGCGCTCTTGGATTTCATAGGAGATTCTCAAAGCGCGCTCCTGAGCATAGTTCCAACCGAACAGCGCCGAACCCTCGAACCATACTTCTTGGCGTACGGAATCCTCCAGCTCATGTACTCCCGCCAGGTGGCTGTGATGCACGTGATGAAGACCCTGAGTCTTCACGTTCCGGAACTCCTGAAGAAGGGCACACTCGTCGATGCCCGCAAACACGTCATTGGTCATCCCATCAGCAGTGATGGCGCTGCGCATGTCATCGTTCGGTACACGTTGAATCAAAGTGGCTTCGAGTATAGGTCCTTCTATACGGGGGAGATAAAGAAGAGAAACGTTAAGTATGAGCATATTGTGAAGGAACACATCGACGCAATGGAAGCTGGAATGGAGAGCCTCTACAAACATATTGCAGGGTTTGAGAACGTACGGAGGCAGACGATGCGAACCGACCCGCTCTCTCAGAAACTAAGTAGAATTGATTATGTGGTGCGACAAGTTAAGGCCGCCTTATTCGAAGAAAGATATGGGCCAACATGTGAATCTAATTTGGATAATTTGCTGTCTGCATTGGGCGAATTCCGGGCGGGACTCTTGAAACGCTGCGGCGAGGAGCGTACGGCCTACGAAGTTGACCATGTTGTAGAGGGCATCCGCATGCTGCGGTCACTGTACCCGCCCCAAGACGAAGAAGGCGTCAGACGGTATAGAATCATTGCCGACGGCGTTGATTCGAATGTAACTCATCTCGTGACAATGGCTCGCGACATTGACGAGGAAGAGGGGGATGACCTTTCCTGAACGAAGAGTGAGCCGGAACGCCGAGCGCCGCGTCGCGAGTACGCGAAGCGGCCCGTTGGCGACCGCCGCGGAGACGGATATGATGCCCCCGCTCCCAAGGGCAGGAGCGCTGAGAACGAGGCAGGGTTAGACCAATAGTTAGACCAACAGGACCCGGCCGAAAGCCTTGAAAGCTGGGTTCTTGCGGGTCTCTGGGAGGCGGTGACGCGAATCCAGTCTCCCCGACCACACGGGAACAGTCTCCGCGGGAGGCGGACGGGAAAAGGGCAGCATGAGGCAGGCACGCATCTTCCAGCCGGCCAAGACCGCCATGCAGTCGGGGCGGGCCGGCACCCGCCGGTGGGTCCTCGAGTTCGAGCCCGGCGCGCCGCGGGTGGCCGACCCCCTGATGGGATGGATCGGCTCCGGCGACACCATGCGCCAGGTGCGGCTGACCTTCGACAGCCGCGACGACGCCGTGGCCTACGCCGAGCGCAACGGCATCCCCTACCGGGTCGAGGAGCCCCACGGCCGCCGCATCCGCCCCAAGAACTATGCGGCCAACTTCGCCTACGACCGCATACGGTGAGGGAACGCACATCGGCTCCGGCGCCCGTAGCTCAGCCGGATAGAGCAGCGGACTTCTAATCCGCAGGTCGCAGGTTCGAATCCTGCCGGGCGCGCCACCCTTCGCTCTTCGACCTCCGGGTGGCAAGCCACCCGGAGGTCGCTAGACGAAGGAGTGTCTTCCGACCTTCAGTCGGCCGAAGCCTTGGCTTAGGAGGACTGGCTCGAAAGCTCTCCGGCCGGGCGCGCCAACCGAGTCGACACTGTGCGTTCTTCACCGAAACCTCGTTCTATGTGAGCCGGCAGGGGACATGCACAAAGCCACATTCGTCCTCGCCACCGGCCGATCAGGGACCCAATGGCTCGCCCGCACGATCCGGCACGTGTACCCCGACCTCATCGTCGCCATGCACGAGCCGCTCTTCTTCGACTACAACCCGCGGCAACTCCTCGCCACGGGCGATCCGGCCCATATCGATACCGCCGACAAGGTGCTGGCCCACATCGAGGCCATCGAACGCACGCTCGATCAGCGGCCCTATCTGGAGACCGGATGGTTCGCCTATGCGTGCATGCGCTACCTGGCCAAGCGGCTGGACGGGCGTTTCCAGGTCATCCACCTGACGCGGCATCCCGTGCGCGCGGCGAGCTCCCTGTTCACGCACCGCTGTTACGCGGACCAACCGCTCGTCGAGGGCCTCAACGAGAAAGCCCTCCTCACCCCCTTCGACGCCGGCGTGCGGTTCCCGGACTACCGGTCCCGTTGGGCCGACCTGGACGGGTTTCAGAAGTGCCTGTACTTCTGGCTGGAGCTCCACGGACTGGCGCTCGAACTGGAGGACGAGCTCCAGGTTCCCTGGCTGCGGGTCAAGTTCGAGGATCTGTTCAACCGCACCGGACTCGAGCCAGTCCTCGATTTCCTCGGGCTTCCGCACCGGCCCGCGGTGTTCGCCGCCCAGGACGTTCGGGTGGACAGGTATTCTCTGGCCGCCGACGCCGCGTGGGATCCGGAAACGGTCCGCAGCCACCCCCGCGTGATCGACATGGCCCGCCGCCTCGGCTACGAGGCCACCCGGTTTCGCCCCGACGAGATCAGGGACGCCTACGGCGATCGCCGCGTGTCCCGGGCGGAATCCATGAAGCTGCGGGCGATCCCCCCGGCCCATGGGCGCGGAGCGGGGCCGGGGGCCGAACCCCCGCGCACCGTCCGCTCGGGGATCGACGGCATCGGCTGGCCGGCCCTGCCGGCGCCCAACGAGGCCCGGCTGCTGGCCGTGGTCCATCAGCTCGCGGAGTCCGAGTGGTGGCCGCCGGCGCACCTTCTGGCCTGGCAGATGCGCCAGCTCGAGCTGCTCGCATCCCATGCCTTCGTGACCGTGCCCTTCTATCGCGACCGGCTGGCCCTCCTCAGGTCGGTCGGCCGCGGCCGGCTGACGCCCGAGCACTGGAGCCGCATTCCGACCCTCACGCGGGACCAGGTGCAGAGCGCCGGGACCGCCCTGCGCAGCCGCGCCGTGCCCAAGGATCACGGGCAGGTCTTCGAGCTGACCACGTCCGGGTCCATGGGCAAGCCGGTGACGGTGGCCCGCACCGCGGTCGCCAACCTGTTCTATGCCGCCCTCAACCTCCGCTTGCACCTGTGGCACGGCCGGGACTTCGCCGGCACCATGGCCGCCATCCAGTCCCTTGCCGGCCGCCGGGCGGAGGCGGCGTCTGCGGGCACGCCGGCCTCCTGGACCACGGCCCACCATGGCGGGCCCGTGTATTTCTTCGACGTGACCCGCCCGGTGACGGAGCAGCTCGACTGGCTGGCCGGCATCGACCCCGACTACCTGCTGACCTATCCCTCCAACCTCCAGGCCCTGGTGGGGCGCAGCCGCGAGACCGGCACGACCCTGGGCCGCCTGAAGCAGGTGTCGTGCATGGGCGAGGTGCTGACCGGCGGGCAGCGCCGCGCTTGCGAGAAGGGCTGGGGGGTCCCGGTTGTCGATACCTACAGCGCCCAGGAGGTGGGGTTCATCGCCCTCCAATGCCCCGACCACGACCACTACCTGGTGCAGGCGGAGAACCTGTACCTGGAGGTCCTCGACGCCGACGGCGCGCCGTGCCCGCCGGGCAGCGTGGGCCGGGTCGTGATCACCGACCTGCACAACTTCGCCATGCCCCTGATCCGCTACGAGATCGGCGACTTCGCCGAGGCCGGCGAGCCGTGCCCGACAGGGCGCGGCCCGCCGGTGCTGGAGCGCATCATGGGGCGGGCGCGCAACATGCTGGTCCTGCCCTCCGGTGACGTCCTGTGGCCCAGCTTTCCGGCCGAGCTGGTCCTGGCTGCGGCGCCGGTGCGCCAGCTCCAGCTCGTCCAGCGCAGCCCCGAGGACATCGACGTCCGGCTGGTCATGGACGCCCCCCTGACGCCGGACCAGGAGCGGCGCCTGGGCGAGGCCCTGGTGGCCCGGCTCGGCCACCCGTTCCGGCTGACCTTCACCCGGGTCGACGGCATCCCCCCCGGGCCCGGCGGCAAGTACGAGGATTTCCGGTCGGAGATCGCGTAACGCCGGCGCGCCCTTGAATCGACTCGCGAAGCGCCGTCGCGGCGCGCCGGAAAGCCCGCGCGGCGTTTGAGCGCCGCCGCCTTCGCGCGAAATGGCCCGGCGGGTCATTTCATTGGCGCGGCGGCATAATGGCCCCATCAGCGGCGGGGCTCCGGCATGGCGACGCCGTAGGTGCGGGCCAGCTCCTCCAGTTCGGGCAGCAGGCTGGCGGCCAGCTCGATCCCCTCGGCCACCGCCCGCCGGCGATGGGCGCGGGCCAGGTCGCCGGGCACCGCCACCGACCGGTGACCGCGCTCCCGGTGCCAGGGCGCCGCCGGCGTGTCACGGCAGGCATCGGCCAGCCAGCCGGTCTCACGGGCGAAGGCGGCACGCCCGCCGAACGCGTCGGGGTCCATGACCTGGAGGAATACCGATGTGGTCCAGCCCTCCGGAGCGTCGGCGCGGCCGAACCCGGCCAGCCCCGAGGTCAGCATCTCGACCAGGAGGCCCAGCGCGAACCCCTTGTGTCCGTGCTCCAGCCCGCCCACCGGCAGCAGCGCCCCCGGCGGCTCGCTGAACAGGGCGGCCGGATCGTCGGTGGGGACGCCGCGGTTGTCCATCACCCAGGGGCCGGCCAGCCGCCGGCCCTCGCCGTGGACGCGCCGGGCCCGCCGCATGTTGGTGATCGAGGTGCTGAAATCGATCCACACCGGGTCACCGTCGGTGGGCCAGGCGGCGGCGAGGGGGTTGGTGGTGAGCAGGGGTGACAGCCCGCCGTAGGGCGCCACCAGGGTGCTGGACGGCTCGGAGCTCATCAGCACCATGGCCAGGTGGCGGTCGGTGGCCCGGGGCAGGTACACGCCCAGGCACCCGATGTGCTGGCTGCGCCGGATGGCCACCGACACCACGCCGTGCGCGGCGATGCGCTCGAACGCCGCATCCAGGGCCCGCTGGACCAGCCACGCGCCGGGCAGCCGGTGGCCGTCCCAGGTCACGCAGGCGCCGCGGTCGGCGACCACCTCGGGGACGCCGGTGCGGCTCATCCGGCCCTCCTCGGTCAGCCGCACGTAGGGCGGCAGGAGCTGCATGCCGTGAGAGCCGTAGCCGAGCAGGTCACCCTCCACCAGGGCGTCGGCCACCGTCGCCGCCTTGTCGTCGTCGAGGCCGGCGCCGCGCAGCACGGCGGCGGTGAAGGCGACCAGGTCGGGGGCGGCGAAGCGAAGGGTCATGGCGCGACGGGCTGCACGGCGGACGGCCGGGGGAGTCCCGCATGTCACGGGACGCGGCTGCCGTCAAGGCCGGCGGGCGATTGCCCGCCGCGCGGCCCGGCGCCTACAATGGCCCATGCAGTCTCCCCGCGGCCGCGCAGGCGAAGCCCCCCCGGCGGCGCCCGGGAACGTGGCCCGGTCGTCGGTGACCGGCGTCGCTTGGCCGGGCATTCCCGACCCCGGCCGCGCCCGCATCCTGTCCCTGCTCTACCAGCTCGACCACAGCCAGTGGTGGCCCCCCGAGGTGTTGCTGGACCGGCAGATGCGGCAACTGGAAACCCTGCTCGCCCATGCCCGCGAGACCGTCCCCTTCTACCGCGACCGCCTGGCCGTCCTGTACGGCCGCGAGCTGGGCGGGCTGACGCCGGAGCTGTGGCGGCGTATCCCGGTTCTTGACCGCGCCGACGTGCAGGCGGCGGGCCAGGCGCTGGTCACCCGGTCCCTGCCCGAGGGTCACGGCCCCATGGCCGACGTGAGCACCACGGGCTCCACCGGCCGGCCCGTCACGGTCAAGAGCACGGCCATCATGCAGTCGTTGTTCAGCGCCATGAACATGCGGTTTCACCTGTGGCACGGCCGCGACCTCTCGGCCACGGTGGCGGCCATCCACGTGCTGAGCCCGGAGCAGGCGGCGGCGGCCGAGGCCGACACGCCGCGGAACTGGGTCGCCGCCTATCCCGGCGGACCCATCTTCCATTTCGACGTGCGCAACCCGGTGGCCGAGCAGCTCCGCTGGCTGCACGCCGTCGATCCCCACTACCTGCTCACCTACCCGTCCAACCTGATGGCCCTGATCGACCACGGACCGGCCACCGGGCCGCGGCCCCGGCGGCTGGCGCAGGTCAGCGCCATGGGCGAGGTGCTGACGCCGCACCAGCGCGAGGCGTGCCGGTCGGCGTGGAACGTGGACGTGGTCGACGCCTACAGCGCCATGGAGCTGGGCATGATCGCCCTGCAGTGTCCGCAGCATACCCACCATCTGGTTCAGGCCGAGCGGGTGTACCTTGAGGTGCTCGACGACGACGGAGAGCCGTGCCCGCCCGGAACAGTCGGCCGCATCGTGGTGACCGATCTCCACAACTTCGCCAGCCCGTTGATCCGCTACCAGATCGGCGACCACGCGGAAGTCGGCTTGCCGTGCCCGACGGGACGCGGCCTGCCGGTGCTCGAGCGCATCATGGGTCGGACGCGCAACATGCTGGTGCTGCCGTCGGGCGACACCCTGTGGCCCAGCTTTCCGGCCCGGCTGTTCCTGGACGTGGCGCCGGTCCGCCAGCTCCAGCTCGTCCAGCGCACCCGCGACGACATCGACGTCCGGCTGGTCATGGACGGTCCGTTGACCGCGGACCAGGAGCAACGCCTGCGCGCCGCCCTGGTGGCCAAGCTCGGCCATCCGTTCCGGCTCACGTTCACGGTGGTCGACGGGATCGCCGCCGGGCCCGGCGGCAAGTACGAGGACTTCCGCTCCGAGATCTCGTGACCGGTCACCGCTCCGGAGGCGACTCGTCCGGGGCGGGTTAACATCGCCCCACCGGCGTGGTAAGCGCTGAGGTCGCGGCAGAAAGGGGGAGGGCGTGGCGCGCATCCTGTACGCATGGGAGCTTGGTGGCGGCTACGGCCACATCGATCCTTTGTTTCGGATCGCCGAGGCCCTGGCCGCCCGCGGCCACGAGTCGGTCTTCGCGTTTCGCAACCTGGTCAACGCCGCCATCCGGGCGGCGCCCGACGACCCGATCCTGATCCAGGCCCCCATCTTCCTCGGTGGCGGCGATATGCCTCAACGGATCGCGGTGAATTATTCGGATATCCTCCTTCGTTGCGGATACGCTGAGCCCCGCGGGCTGATCGGCCTGGTCGACGGATGGTTGCGGATCTTCGAGACCGCCACCCCGGACCTGATGGTCTCCGATCACTCGCCCACCGCCCAGTTGGCGGCGCGCATCGCCGGCCTGCCGTCGGTGGCCACCGGCAGCGGCTTCATGGTTCCACCTCAGGCCGACCCCATGCCCAGCACCCAGCCTTGGACCCCGGCCCCGGCGTCGGTGCTGGCGGAAACCGACGCCCAGGCGCTGGCGTCCATCAATGCCGTCGCCGACCACTTCGGTGCGACACGCTTTGGCCGCGTGGCCGAGCTGTTCGACCCGGAGCGCGACGTCCTGACCACGTTTCCCGAGTTCGACCCCTACGAAGGCCGAGGGGATGCCAACTGGGTGGGGCCCCTGCTGCCCGGATCGGGCGTCGCCAGCGTCGACTGGCCGGCGGCCCGGGGACTGCGGGTCTTCGTGTACATGAAGGGAGGCGACCCCGGCCTGCCCCGGATGCTGACCGGTCTGGTCAAGGCGGGGGCGGGGGCGCTGGTCCATGCGCCCGGCGTGGCGCCCGAGGTGGTCCGCCAATTCGCCGGCTCTCCGGTCCGGTTCTGCGACGAACCGGTGGATATGACCTGGGTGACGGACCACGCCGACGTTGTCGTCTGCAGCGGCGGCTATGGGACTCTCAGCCGGGTCCTGTCGGCCGGGATCCCGGTCCTGACCGTGCCCGAGCAGCCGGAGCAGGCGGTCTGCGGGTACCGCATGGCCCAACGGCGTCTGGTCGCCCTGGTCAGCCGGCAGAATCTGGAGGCCTCCACCGAAAAGGCCCTGACCACCCTGACCAGCGACCCCGGCTACCGCGAGCGGGCGCGCGCGTTCGCCGAAGCCCACGGCGGCCATACGGCGGAGCAGACCCTCGACACCATCGCGCGCCATTGCGAGTCCCTGCTGGGGACGGCGCCGTGAGGATCCCGCGCACGGCCGGCGAAGCGCCGCCGCCGCGGGCGCGCCGGTGACGCACGGGCCGGCGGCGGAGACGCATCATGGCGAAGATCCTCCTGGCCTGGGAGATGGGCGGCGGCTACGGCCACATCGACACCGTTCATCAGATCGGGGCCGGCCTGCGCGCCGCCGGACACGACATCGTCTACGCCTTGAAGGACCTGTCGCGGGCCTCCGTCCGGGCCGGCGGCCGTGAGGCGCCCGTGTTCGCCGCGCCGACGGCCCTGCCCACGTCCGGCAGCGACGGCGCCGCCCGCTCGCTCAGCTACGCCGACGTGCTGCAGCGAAGCGGCTACCGGGATCCGCGCGGGCTGGGCGGGCTGCTCCGGGGATGGCTGTGGCTGTTCGACGCCGTCGCACCCGACCTGGTGGTGTGCGACCACGCCCCCACCGCGCAGTTGGCGTCGCGCATCGCCGGCGTCCGTTGCATGGCCGAGGGCACCGGCTTCTGCATTCCGCCGCCGGCCGATCCCCTGCCCACCATCCAGCCGTGGGCGCAGGTCACCGCGGCCGACCTGGGGCGCATCGACCGAGAGGTCCTTGACGCGGTGAATGCTGCGGTGGCCCGTTTCGGCGGCGCCCCCCTCGACCGGCTTGCCGACCTGTTCGATCCGCAGGCGGACATCCTGTGCACCTTCCCCGAGCTCGACCACTACGAGGGGCGCGCCGACGCCGAATACGCCGGCGCCATCTCGTCGGGCTCCGACGTCACCGACCCGCCATGGGCGGACTCGCCGCGGCCGCGGGTGTTCGCCTACCTGTCACCGCAGTACAAGGGTTTCGAGGACGCGGTCGCCGGGCTCGCGCGGGCGGGGCTGCCGACCCTGCTCCATGCCGGCGGCGCGGCCGCCGATGCCGTCCGCTCCCGGGCCGGACCGTCGCTGCGGCTGTCGCCGCAGCCGGTGGACATGGACTGGGCCATGGGCCACGCCGACCTGGTGGTCTGCAACGGCGGGCACGGGACCGCCTCCGACGCCCTGCGCGCCGGCCTGCCCCTGCTGATCCTGCCCGGACATCTGGAGCAGGCGCTGCTGACCTACCGTTTGGCGCAGCAAGGCCTGGCGGCCGTCGTCGACCACAGGAACGTCGCGCCGTCCATGGCCCGGGGCGTGCGGGGGCTGGCGGCCGACGCGGGATACCGGGAGCGGGCGCAAGGGTTCGCCGCGCAATACGGGGACCACACATCCGCGGTCGCCACCGCGGCCATCGTCGACCGCTGTCAGGCGGTGCTGGCCCGGCCGGTCGCCGGCGGGGCCTGAGCAAGAAATGGAAGGGGCGGGTCTTTGGACCCGCCCCAGGTTTTTGGTCGTCGGAATGGGTATCGAGATCAGCTCTTCTTGCGCCGCCGACGGTTGTAGGCCGCCGCCAGCCCGATCAGCCCGGTGCCGAACATGGCCAGGGTCGCCGGTTCCGGCACCGTCAGCGGCGTCTGGATGAAGCTGACGTCGAAGGTGTCGTACAACGGGTGCTGGAAGCCCAACCCAACGGGGAACGCGAACTCGTTCTCGGGATCGAGCCCCAACGCCGGGTCGATGTCGGTCAGCTTGAACGACCTGACGCCCCCGGACAGGGAGTCGAACGGGAAGAAGAACGGAATGCCGGCAAACACGGTTTCCGTTTCGAATAATCCCGTCAACGGGTTGAAGAACATCAGCGTGTACTCGGTATCGCCGCCGACGTTCGTGGGCACGATGAAGTCGAAGAACACGTCCGGATCGGTGAGGAAGTCGTTGATCTCGTACTCGTATCCGATCGCGATATCGGGATCGACGACGACGACCCTGCCGCCCTCAACGTCCCTGTCGTTGAAGCAGAAGACCCCCGGGAGGCAGCCCTCGCCGAACACATCGTCATCGGGCAGGAAGAAGTTGCCCGACGGGTCGCTCGGGAGTCCGAGGCTCAGACTCAGGTTGTAGTCGCCCACCTCACTGTGGAAGCCCGAGAACGGGCTGAACGGGCCGAACTCGTCGGGGTGGCCCGACACGGCGATGGTGACGTCGCCGAGGCGCTCGCCCTCCACGCCCTCGTACATGTCGGGCACGATGCCGACAACGCGGGAGTACAGGCCCGGGCCGCTGTCGTCGTCGGCCGCAATGAGCACCCCCGTCGGATCCTCGTCCTCGGGACCCGCTCCTTCTTCAAGCCCGGCCTCGACGAACCAGCCGAGCACGGTGTCGAAGGAGGGGTCGTTGCCACCGGGGGCAACCTCCCACGGTGCGCCGGTCCGCTCCGGATCGGGGTTCACCGTCTCGGCGACGAACACCGTCCCCGCCGGCAGGCCGGTGAAGGTGTAGAAGTCGACGTCTCCACCCAATTCGGCGGTATCGCCGTAGCACGGGCCATCGCAGCCGTAGCCGCCGTAGTCGCCATACCCGCCATACCCGCCATCGCCAGACAGATCACCATGGACCAGGAGGTCGAATGGAGCCTCCGCGTCGGCGAACGTATCATTGTGGCCCGGATTCGGGACCGGCGGAAAGCCCAGGAAGAATGCACCGGGCTCGAACTCCACGTAATGGGGGTCATCAGCAGGGTGGAGGGAGACGAACGCCCCCCCTTCGCCCGCCTCTGAATCGAAGATCAGTTCGGTCACGAAGGCTTGCGCCGAAGCAGGTGCCAGGGCGACAGCCAATCCGACCGCGGCACAGGACCCCAGGAGCTGCGCCCTGAAGTCCGACCACGGCCCATGAGTGCACGAGTTTCTCATGGCAATTCCCTCTTCCCATCCCGACGGGTCCCACAACCCACGGGAATATTTTGTGTTATACTTTGGGAAGCAAGAAGCGGGCCAACTTGGGAAGCGGTCGAATAACCGTCATTTTTCTGTGATTTAGGCGAAACATGGTATCTTGGAATCGATCTAATTTGTCAAAAATGCCGACGGTTTTCGGGCCCGCCGGCGCCTCGCACGCCGCTTTCGCGCTGTCGAACGTGGGCCGTCAATCGGTGGCGCAGCCGACCAAGATCAGAGACCGAGCGCCTCGTTGAGAGCGAGGACGGCGCTGTCGCGGGTGACGAACGACCGGCCGCGCAGGGGCTCCAGCTCGGGGACGACCGGAGTCAGGATGTTGCCCGTGGTATGCGGCGACAGGGTGGCGACCAGGCGGCGGCCGACGAACACCTGCAGCACGTCCCCGGGGGCCGCGTTCTCCTTGCCGTCATGCTTGGCGACCAGCCGCAGAAGCTGTCTCGGGGGCTCGGGGCGTCGGACGGGCTTGGCCATGGTCGCGGCTCCTTCGTTGCGGGCGCCCACTGGTAGCACACCTTCCCGGGCCACCGAAATCCCCTTCGCCGTCACGGCAGCGCCTCGAGCAGACGCCCGGTCTGCGCGGCCCACGACCAGGCGGCCATGCGGTCGGCGGCGGCGGCGGCGCGGCGCCCCGCCTCGGCCGGGTCGGCGTAGATGGCCTCCAGGGCCGCGACCACCTCGTCGACCGACGAGTCGCCCCAGCCATCGGTGCCCTCCCCGGTGTCGGGCACCGGTGCCTGGTCCCGCAGGGGATAGCAGGTGCCGTCGGCGATCAGGTCCAGATGCCCGGTGTTGGCCGACAGCACGCAGGGCACGCCGCAGGCCAGGCACTCCATGGCCACCAGGTTGGTGCCGCCTTCGCAGCGGCTGGCGAACACGGCGGCATCCATCTGGCGCAGCACCTGGGGCATGAGGACGTTGGGCACCACGCCGAGGTCGACCACCGAGTCGGCCGGCAGGCCGTTGGCCCGCACCCAGCCGGCGATGTCCAGGCCGCCGCCGGGGGCGGCCGCCGGCGCCACCGTCACGTGGCCGGCGGCGGCGATGCGGTCCACGGTCTCCGGCCACAGGTTCTGCCAGCAGGTGACCAGCACCGCGTCCGGGTGGCGCTGGCGGAAGGTGCGGAAGGCGGCGAGGACGATGTCCTGGCCCTTGCGGTATTCCAGTTTGCCCCCGGAGAACACGGCGAAGCGGTCGCCGAGCAGGCCGCGGACGCCGGGCACCGGGCGGAACAGCTCGGTGTCGACTCCCTGAAACACGACCCGGACGTTGTCCAGGCCCTGGGCCCGCAGGACGTCCCCGTTCCAGGTGGAGCCGGCGATGACGCCGTCCAGGGCACCCGCCTCGGCCAGGGCGGCGGGATCGAAGCGCGTGCGCTCCGAGAACACGACCCCGACCGTGGCGTCGCCCTGGTAGAGCGCGGCCACCTCGGGCGCCACCAGGTTGTTGCCCAGGCTGCACAGGACGATCGTGTCGGTGAGCCGCATGCGGTGCCCGGGATTGTCGTCGCACATCCGTTGCAGGTGCTGCTGCTCCTGGATCAGCGGCGCCAGCAGTCCGGCCACCAGGGGATTGGCGAGCTGCAGGTTGGCCGGCCGCAGCAGCAGCGGCCGCGGCGTGCCCCGCTTGAGCAGGTCCAGGGTCAGGTTGAGGCCGAACACGCCCCAGCCGAAGAAGTCGGCCACCTGCCACAAAAGCGCTATCCGTTGGGTCATCCGCTTATTCCGACTGCGCCCGGGCCGCCAGGGCCGCCGCCAGCCGGTCCACGGCGCCCTCCCAGTGCCCGTAGCGGTCCTGGCGGAACAGGCGCGCCGTCGGATACCAGGGGCTGTCGTCCCGGTCCAGCAGCCAGCGCCAGTCGGGCACGGCAGGCAGCAGGATCCACACCGACCGGCCCAGGGCGCCGGCCAGGTGGGCGACGGCGGTGTCCACGGTGACCACCAGGTCCAGGGCCTCCATGACCGCCGCATCCTCGGAGAACAGGTCGGCGCCGTCCGCGAACTCGGCCGTCAGGTCCTCGAACGGGGCCGACGGCGGCAGGTGGCGGGCTTGGTCGCCGGCCGCACCCATTTGCAAACCGTAGACGCGCACGCCGGGCACCGACCACAGCGGCGACAGGTGGTCGAGGGCGAGCGAGCGGGCGTGGTCGAACACGTGCGCCGGGTTGCCCTGCCAGCACAGCCCCACCGCAAGGCCCGGCGCGACGGCCAGGCGGCGGCGCCAGCGGTCGGCCGCCGTCGGGTGTGCGCGCAGATAGGGGACGGCGGCCGGCACCGTCTCCGCCGTCGTTTCCAGCATCCCCGGCAGGCTGAGGAGAGGAACATGGACGTCGAACGCCGGAAGGGTCTCGCCCTTCGCAACGACGGCGTCGGCGCCGGCGACGGCGTCGAGCAGGCGCCGCAGCGGCGGCTGGCATTCGAAGACCACCCGCCCGCCGCGGGCCGCCACCTGTGGCAGGTAGCGGACGAACTGCAGGGTGTCGCCCAGCCCCTGCTCCGCGTGCACCAGGATCGTTCGTCCGGCCAGATCGGATCCGTCCCACGACGGTTGGTCGAAGTCCCGGCGCCACCGCGCGAGGGCACGCGCCCGCCAGCGCCATTCGTATTCGGCCCAGCCCTCGGCGAAGCGCCCGTGCAGCAGCAGCCACATGGCCCGGTTGCGGCGGGTCTCGGCGTCGTCGGGATTGAGCTCGAGCGCGCGGTCGTAGGCCGCCCCCGCCTCCTC
>JANQFP010000033.1 GCA_028277795.1 Rhodospirillales bacterium | reverse complement strand
GCTCCCGGAGCCGTAGTCCACGGTCCGGTCGAGCTCACCTCCGGCCATGACGCCGGGGGCGCGTCGACCTGGACGACGGGTGCGGCCGAGCCGCAGGTGGTGGCGGTCGGGAGCGGCTTCGCCGCCCTCTGGCGCGAGCCGTACGGTGGCGGCCAGGTGCACGGCAGGATCTTCGACGGCAACGGAACGCTCGTGGCGTCACACGCCCCCATCAGCAACGGCACGGTAGCCGCCGGGCCGGTGGCGATCGGAGTTGGCGACACCTTCGCGGCGGCCTGGCTGGACGAGGGCACCGGCCAGATCACGTTCGAGCGCTTCAACGCGACCGGAGACGCGCTGCTCGGTGCCGTGCTGCTCGACGGCGGCGGCGCGCCGGAGGCGATCGGCTTCAGCGGCGAGGTCTACGCCGTCGCCTGGAGTCAGGGCGGCGGAATCGGCCTACAGGCCGTGACCCCGTCGGGCGTGGTGGTCGGACCACCCGTGACCATCGAGGGAGCCGGCGACCGCCTGGTCGATCTGCAGTGGACCGGTGCCGGCTGGGCGCTGATCGCGCGTCAATGGCCGGACCTCTCCTACTCCCTTGTCGACACGGACGGCAGTTTCCTGGTGCCGCCGACGCCTATCAGCAGTACTCCGCAGTTCCCGCGCTCGGTGGCCACCGCCTGGAACGGCGCCGCACTCGGTGTCGCCTGGGAGGAAAGCCGCGACGGCGCCTGGCCGCCGGAGATCTACTTCACGGTTCTGGACGGCCAGGGCAACAAGGCGTTCGAGGAGATCGAGCTGTGGTCCGAGGGCCGCTTCCCGACCGTCTACTGGCAGGACGGAAGCTTCCACGTGACGCTGCAGAACTACCTCGCCGATCCCGGTGGTAGCCGGCTGGTCTCGGTGCTGCCGGACGGGACGGTCACAGGCCAGCGGGTCCTGAGCGCCCACATCGGCATAGGCCACGCGGCCTCGAACGGCGCCACCGCCGGTTTCCTCTACGTCCACCGCGCCGAGGCCTATTTCGAGACCACGGCGTGCCTCGACGACACCTCGCCGCCGCCGGCGCCCGAGATCAGCGCCCTCTTCGACGGCGAGGCGGTGCAGCTCTCGTGGACCGCGGTCGACGATCCCGAATCGACGGTCATCGGCTACAACCTCTACCGCGACGGAGTGCTGATCGCAGAGAGTTTCGCGACGACCTTCCAGTACGCCGACTTCGGCTGGCTGCCCGAGACGCTGTTCGAGTACGAGATCCGGGCGCTCAACGGTTCCTGGCTCGAGTCCGGCACGACGGCGGACAACGTGATCCTCGCCGGCGCCAACCAGCCGCCGGTGGCAGTGTGCGCCGACGTCTCGATTGCTGCCGGCTCGGTCTGTGAGGCCGTCGCGTCGGTCGATGCGGGCTCCTACGATCCGGACGGCGATCCCTTCACGGTGGTGGAGACGCCGGCCGGTCCCTACCCGCTGGGCGACACCCAGGTCACACTGACGATCACCGACGATCAGAACGCGAGCGACTCGTGCACGGCGACCGTGACCGTCTTCGACGCCACGCCGCCCGTGATCGACAGCTGCGCCGCCGACCGCGAGCTCGTCGTCGACGAGCTGACCGGCCTGGTCGCCGTGCCCG
>JANQFP010000237.1 GCA_028277795.1 Rhodospirillales bacterium | reverse complement strand
AAGCTCGTCGTCACCCTCAATGCCATGGTCCGCGACAACAAACCGTGGACACCACCACAAACCATCAAGGCTTGACAGCAGACACAGTCGCTTGCGTTTAGTGGGCCCCAAGGGCGCCCGGAACATGCGGCGCGCTAGTCGCGGCGGACGAGGGCGTCGGCGGTGCGGTGCAGGCGCGTGGCCAGCGGCCAGACGGCGGCGTCGGCCACCTGCAGGGTGATGTCGGCGAGGCGGCGCCCCTCCTCGGTGGCACGGCTGAACTTGAGCCCCGCCCAGTCGGCCTGCACCTTGGCCACGCTCATGAGGCTGCGGCAGCCGAGCAGCGCCTGGAAGGCCGTCAGGTCCTCCTCCACGGAGGCCCGGACCTCGCCCAGCCAGCGTTCCTGCATGTCCCGCACGCCCTTGAGGACGATGGACGCCGACTTGAGCACGGCGGACACGTTGTCCTGACCGAACCAGGTGGCCCCCTCCAGGCTGTCGTAGGCCTGGGACCCGGCCTCCAGCGCCACGTCGACCGCCTCGACGGCGGCGACGGGATCCTTTCTCCGGCGAGCAGTCATGATGCCTTTCTCCTCACATGGGCCTCGACGGCCGCGCCCGTGCGCCTCACCGGTCCGGTGATTACGCACCACAATACTGTCATCTGCGCCCTAAGAATACCGCCTTCACCGCCAGAGTGGAAGCGAATTTGTGCAGTGCAGCATGACGCTCCCGGCAGGGCCGTCAGGTGATGACCGTGGGCGCGTCGCGGCCGGTGCGCGGCCCGATTTCGGCCAGCTCCCGGGCGATGTCGATGAGGTCGGCCAGGGCCTGCTGGGGATCCATGTCGTGGCGGGTCTCGTCGGGCTCGAAGCGCTCGATGTAGACCCGGAGGGTCGCCCCCTCGGTACCGGTGCCCGACAGCCGGTAGACGATCCGCGAGCCGTGGTTGAACAGGACGCGGACGCCCTGGCCGCTGCTGGTGCTGCCGTCCACCGGGTCGGTGTAGGAGAAATCGTCGCTCTTCTCCACCTCGTAGTATCCGAACCGCTGCCCGGGCAGGCTGCCCGTGGCTTTGCGCAGGTGGTCCATCAGGCCCTCGGCGGCGTCGGTCTCGAGCCCCTCGTAGTCGTGGCGCGAGTAGATGTTGCGGCCGTAGCGCCGCCAGTGGGCGCGCACGATCTCGGCCACCGAATCGCGGCGCCGGGCGATGATGTTGAGCCACATCAGCACCGCCCACAGGCCGTCCTTCTCGCGCACGTGGTCGGACCCGGTGCCGAAGCTCTCCTCGCCGCACACCGTGGCCTTGCCGGCATCCAGGAGGGTGCCGAAGAACTTCCACCCCGTGGGCGTCTCGAAGCAGGGGATGCCCAGGTCCCGGGCCACCCGGTCCGCCGCCTGGCTGGTGGGCATGGACCGGGCGATGCCGGCCAGGCCGTCCTTGTAGCCGGGCGCCAGGGCGGCGTTGGCCGCGATCACCGCCAGGCTGTCGCTGGGGGTGACGTAGAAGCGGTGGCCGATGATCATGTTGCGGTCACCGTCGCCGTCGGAGGCGGCGCCGAAGTCGGGGCCGTCGGCGGCATTGACGATCTCCACCAGCTTCTTGGCGTGGGCCAGGTTGGGGTCCGGATGGTGGCCCCCGAAGTCCTCCAGCGGCACCCCGTTGATGACCGTGCCGCCGGGGGCGCCCAGGCGGCGCTCCAGGATCTCCACCGCGTAGGGGCCGGTGACCGCGTGCATTGCGTCGTAGCACATGCGGAACTCGCCGGTGGCGAACATCTCGGCGATGGCGTCGAAGTCGAACAGGGTCTCCATGAGCTCGGCGTAGTCGGCCACCGGGTCGATGACCTCCACCGTCATGTCGCCCACCTGGACGGTGCCCTGGCGGTCCAGGTCCACGTCGTCCGCCTCCAGGGTGGTGTAGAACTCGATGGCGCGGCTGCGGGCGTGGATGGCCTCGGTGACCTTCTCCGGCGCCGGGCCGCCGTTGCCGATGTTGTACTTGATGCCGAAGTCCTCCTGCGGCCCGCCCGGGTTATGGCTGGCCGACAGGACGATGCCGCCGAAGGCGCCGTACTTGCGGATGACGCACGACGCCGCCGGGGTCGACAGGATGCCGCCACGGCCCACCAGGACGCGGCCGAACCCGTTGGCCGCCGCCATCCGGAGGATCACCTGGACGGCGTGCCGGTTGTAGAAGCGGCCGTCGCCGCCGAGCACCAGGGTCTGCCCGCGGAAGCCCTCTAGGGACTCGAAGATGGATTGGACGAAGTTTTCCAGGTAGTTGGGCTGCTGGAAGACGACGACCTTCTTGCGCAGCCCGGAGGTCCCCGGCTTCTGGCCTTCGAACGGTTTGGTCTCGACGGTCCGGATGGTCATTTGGCGTTGCCCCTGCCCTGATTCGGCTCGTTTTGGCCCCTCGTTGGGCGCGATGTTACCAGCAAAGCCGGACCGACGGTATACGGTGACGGGCCGCCACACCGTTAACGAATCCTTTAAGGCCGCGGCGTCATACTGGGTCCGAGCCCGGGCGGCGACGTGTGGATAACCGCTTCCGGGGGGCCGCCGTTTTCGGATACACTCGCAGGCGACCCGCGGTGAGGGCGAGGAGTCACGAAAGGGGCCGATGAGACGCGCACTTCGATCCGGCTTCGCCCGCCTGTCGGCCGCCCTCGTTCTGGCGGCCGTCCTGTTGAGTCCCGCGGCAGCCCCGGCGGCGGCCAAGTACGCTTCCCTGGTCATGGACGTGGAGACCGGGCGGGTGCTCCATTCGGTCAACGCGGACACCCGCAACTACCCGGCCTCGCTGACCAAGATGATGACGCTCTACATGGTGTTCGAGGCGCTGGACAGCGGACGCCTGGACCTGGACGACCGGCTCAAGGTGTCGGCGCGGGCGGCGCGGCAGCCGGCCTCGCGGCTGGGCCTGCGCCGCGGCCAGACCATCTCGGTCGACGACGCCATCCTGGCCCTGGTCACCAAGTCGGCCAACGACGTGGCCACGGTGATCGCCGAGGCCCTGTCCGGCAGCGAGCGGAAGTTCGCCCTCGCCATGACCGCCAAGGCCCGCAAGCTGGGCATGACCCGCACCATCTTCCGCAACGCCTCGGGACTGCCCCACCGGGGGCAGCTCAGCACGGCCCGCGACATGGGGACCCTGGCCCGGGCGCTGATTCACGACTACCCCCAGTACTACCGGGTGTTCGCCACCAAGACCTTCCGCTACGGCGGCCTCCGCCACCGCAACCACAACAAGCTGCTGGGCACCTACGCGGGGGCGGACGGCATCAAGACCGGCTACATCCGGGCCTCGGGCTTCAACCTGGTGGCCTCGGCCAGGCGCGGCGACCACCGGGTGATCGGGGTGCTGTTCGGCGGCCGCTCGCCCAAGTCCCGCAACCGCCTGATGACGCGGCTGCTGGACAAGGGGTTCACGCGCCTCGACCCCACCCTGGTGGCGGACAGCAAGAAACCCGGCAAGCCGAAAGCCAAGACGCGCCGCGCGCCGAAGAACACGGCCAAGGCGAAATCCGGCAGCCGCACCAACGACTGGGGCATCCAGGTGGGCGCCTACCACAAGCGCGCTCCGGCCTACGAGATCGCCCGCAAGGCCGTGGCCAAGGCGCCCAAGCTGCTGGAGGACGGCGTCATCAAGGTGGTGCCCCTGCACAAGCGCAACCGCAAGCCGGTCTACCGGGCCCGCATCCTGGGCATCACCAAGCGCCAGGCCTACCGGGCCTGCGCCTTCCTCGAGGAGCGCAACATGTCGTGCATGGAGCTGCGCATGAAGAAGCCGCTCCGCGTCGCCGACGCCCGCCGCTAATCGATTCCGAACCCGTCGTTCGGCCTTGAAATCCCGCGGGGACGCGCTGGCCGTCAACCGACGCAGGCGCGAGGCTCAAGGTGTCGCCGGGGGATGAAGCCGCGTGTCGAGGGCGAACGGTTCCTGCGAACGAAGGTCATAGGCTCCGGCCGCGCGCGTGGCGACGAACACGAGGTTCCAACTGCACGTCGAGACCGCACTGGGGATGACGATGAACGTGTGCCGGGCCAGCAACGCGTCTCCGAACTGCTGCTGCCCGGCACTCGGCAGTCCCGGCCTCAGCCAGTTGGGGTTGGGAACGGAGGCCGGATCGACGACGTGAACGCTCTTGGGCTTGGTGATGTCCACGGACGTGAGGACGTGCGGAACCGTGTCCAGTGCCTTGAAGCCTTTGTGTACGGCGACTTCGAGGATGGCGGTGGCCGGATCGAGGGAGCAGTACACGGCCCGGACGCCGATGCTGCTCCAGCGCCCGCCCACCCTGTACGCCCCCTCTCCGCTGTCCCAGGTCGGGGCGAACTTGGCTTGGTCCAGGCGCCACGCCACGAGCTCCCGACCGCCGAGCGGCCCCGGCAGCGGTGTCATACGTACACGCCGTACTCGAGTCTCGTCAGGAAGGTTTCAACCAGCTCGACCCCGGCGGGCGTCTCCAAGAGGTCGATGGGACGCCGCCGATCCAGGCCGATGGCGGGGCGCTCCAGCCATTGCTCCGCCTCTTCCTGCGAGCCGAGCACTTCGGTCGCCTTGGCCAGGATCTCGGCGAACTTCCAGGTCCTCCCGCTCTGCTCCTTGCTGAGCGGCTTGGACGGCTGCTCACGCCGGCGCTGGAAGGTGCGCAGGCTCATGCCCACGGCCTTTTCCAGCGAGGTCGTCTTGGGGAGGATCACGAGCCCGGCGATGAGATGGGTCAATGCCTCTCCCGGCAGGCCGCGAAGAAGCATCTCGTGGGCATCGAGCGAGGTCCGCGGAGGATGCCGAAAGACCTGGGTCCCACCGAGAAGGTGCACGACCCGTTCCAGTTCGATGTCCCCGGTCCCCGCCGTTCCGGGTTCGATGGTGCCCGCCATCGAAGTCCTCCGTCATCTGTCGCCAAAAATATGACAGATGACGGCCCCGGTTTCAAGGCGGTGGGGCCGGTCCGTCTCCTGGACACCATCAACCGCCAGGCATGCCGGGTGGTGGGGGGCACCCACCGCCATGCGCGGCCGATTTCCTGGCCGGGTCCTCAGCGATGGGTCGTCACGAGCCTGAGGGCGAGGCCAACGAACACCAGGCCGGCGACCCGGTTCATGATGACCTGAACCCGCTCCGATCGCTTCAGCCAGTCGCCCAGAAGGCCGGCGGTCCACGCGATCGAGCCGAACACCAGGACGGTTGCGACCATGAACACCGCGCCCAACGCGAAGAGCTGCAACACCAGCGACCCTCGTGCCGGGTCGGCGAACTGCGGCAGGAATGCCAGGAAGAAGATCGCCACCTTGGGGTTGGTGACGTTCATGATCACCCCGCGCCCGTACAGCCGGGATGGGCTGATGCCCGCGCCCTGGCCTTGCGGGAGCTTGGACGCGCCCGCGCGAAACGCCTGCCACGCGAGGTACAGCAGATACGCGGCTCCAAGGGCCTTGAGGAGGTTGAAGGCCAGCGGCGAGGTCTGGAACACGACGGCCACGCCCAAGGACACGGCCGCGGTGTGCACCATGAGCCCCGTGCACAGCCCGACCGTGACAAGCAACCCGGCGATACGGCCGTGCAACGCGGACTGGGTGAGGACGAAAATGTTGTCGGGCCCCGGCGCCAGGGCCAGGGCCACCGACGCGGAAAAGAACACGGCGGCGGTTTCGAACGGGATCATTCGTGCTCCAGGTCCGGACCGTGGCCTGTCCGCGGCCACATCTCTTATGCCCCCGTGCGGCGTACCGCGAGGCGCAGGACGTCGCGGCGGTGGCGGCGGCACCACGACTCGAGCGTCCACTCGTCGTCGGTGACGGCGACGCAGGGCCCTGCGCGGCATGGGCGACAGAGAAGGTGTGCCCGCAGTTGATGAGCGCGAGGCCTTACGGCGCCGATTTGCCCGATCGGCTCCCATTTAGGGACCCTGACCCGCTTCTCGCCTCGCCGCCACGCTGATTTCTACTCGCACGCCGACGCTTCCGACGCTACGGTGCGCCTCGCCGGCCTAAATGAGGAATGTTGGTTAACCCAAGCCCGATATCAGGCTATCCGGATTCCTGGGCATGTCTACTGACGATTGGCGATCCTCGACCAAACGCCGTTCGGTAGAGGTGGGCCAAAAAACGGGGAGAGAACGAGTGGCAAGGATTTCCATCACCGCTGTGCTTCTGATCGTATTGTCGGCCTGCGCGGGACAGCCGCCCCGGCCGGGGCCGCTCAGCACGGCCCAGATCGCCGAGTACGGGATCGGGGAGATTACGGTGTCATCGACCATGCTCGATGCCGCACAGCAGGCGATGGTTCGCCGGGTCTTCGAAGCCGAGCTTTCCGATGCACTGACCGGGCCCAAGCCGATGACGGTCGCCGTCGAGGTATCTACGGTCAAGCTGCGCTCCACGACAGCGCAAGTCTTCAGCGCCTTCGGCGGCAACAAGAAGGACGAGATGTGCGCGCTGGTGACACTCCATGACGCCGCGACCGGCGAGCAACTGGGCAAGCGCAAGGCGTTCTGTGATTTCCATCGGATGGGCGGCATAATCGGCGCGGCGATAAATGCCGCAATAGATCCGCTCAAGCAGATGACCTCGACGATCGCGGCAAGCGCAGAGGAATGGATAAAGCGCGGCCCCGGCACGTGACGGATCAGCGGTCAAAGGTATCCTCGAATCATCCGAACCCGTGCCACAGCCAGGCCATGACGAGCCTGAAATGCAAAACTCCCGGGCGGGCGCTGATATCCGAATGAGCGAAATCGCGCCGTCCGCCGTCCCTCAAGCCTGATCGTCCGGTCTGTTCCCGAGATCAGGCATTCGCGTTCCATATCCGGTCGGCGGGTCATTGATAATACCAAGATGCGTCGATTGGAACCTGCGTCGGGATGCTTCGACACGGCGCTGACGCGCCTGCTCAGCATGAGGTATGTTTCTGGAAAATAAAAGATTTCCTCATCCTGAGCGGCGGCGAAGCCGCGTGTCGAAGGATCGTCCGATTAAGTCGTCGTCTGTGAAGAACCCTCGGGGAACGGTTTTCACGCGATTTGGTGCGCGACTGAGGTTGTGAGGAGCGCCCTGAACAAAGCGCGCAAAAGGGCTTCG
>JANQFP010000215.1 GCA_028277795.1 Rhodospirillales bacterium | reverse complement strand
CCCGACTCTGTTCCATCCCGACCCGCAAACTCTCCATTGCCGCGGTCACAGCCGCCGCCTATTGCCGCTGCAACACGCGGACGACCTCATAGTTCTCGACCGCTTGAGGCTTAGTGGTCACGGGCTTCTGCTTGCCTCCGGTCAGTGCCTTCACTCGCACCGACAGGTAGAGTTCGAGCTCGACTATTGTTAAGAGCCCATCCTCATCGTAGTCCGCATGTACCGACCCGATCGCTTCGATGAGCGCCTCCGTGAACGCGCCGTTCTTCCACTTCGGATCCTCTTTCGAGGGCTGCCGACCGGTGGAAGAGGACAACACGACAACCCCGGGATTGGCATCGACGAACTCGTTGGCGACACGATCCATATCGGCCATCAAGACGACGCTTTGGCCCGCCAGCACGGCGCCGCCGCGGCAGGTATCATTGAACATGATCGCCTTGCCGGCAATGTCGCCCAAGTACTCCTTGAAGTCGGATCCCTTGATGCTCGTGGACTCGAAGCGGCTTATATCCGCGTCGTGAGGCAGGAAAATGTAACGTCCTCTCTCAGTTCTCCCGTGTCCCGAAAGGAACAGGATGGCTAGGTCGCGCGGCCCGGTCCGACTCCGCAGCCAGTCCAACCCGTCCAATACCTCGCTGCGCGTGGCTTCATGGTTCCTCCGCAGCATGGGTACCACTTCCTTGTATAGGCCGCCCTGCTGTCGCTTGATCGCCTTTACGAAGTCCTCGGCGTCCTGATCCGCATAGACGAGATTTTCGATGCTGGAGTCCGAGTATTCGCTGACTCCGATCGCCAGCACGTAGAGCCGCGGCTTTCTCCAATCGGGCCTGCCCTCCCATTTTACCTCGAGGTTCGCCGGCTCGCTGCGCCCGTTGGCGTTCACGGCGATCAGCGACACGGTACTGTCGCGCTCCGGGACCGAAATCGTGATCTCGCCTTTGGCCCAGTCACGTTCCAGAACCGTCGTGGGACGGCCATCGACTCGCGCTTCGATGCTCGCGACCGGACCGGCTGGCGACTTCGTCTGATAGGTCAAGACCAGTTTGGTGTCCGAGATCTTGGTCCCGGGCGCAGGGGCGGCGATGCTAATCACCGGCGGGCGCAGGGAGCGGACATCTCGCTTGACGGTCATTTCGCCACGCGCCTTGTCCGCTTGCGCCAAGGCGTCCTCCACGTCCAGCGTTTGCAGTACGCGGGCGATGACATCCGGGCGCGAGAACCGGTCGCGGAAGCGGGACGCACCGAAGAACTCGGGCGCCTCCTCGGGACCGTTGTTGAGATGCCAGCCGATCAGGTTTTCGGCACCGGCCGAGGCGTGGTAGTAGCCTTGCGGCGTCCACGCGATCCAGCGCTCAGTCCGGGGGTCGACGAACAGCGCCAGCAGTTCTTCGCCGTCTTCCAAGCGGAACCAGCGCAACGTGCCATCGCCGAAGCCGGCAACGGCCACCTTGCCGTTCCCGGCGAGATTCACCGCCCAGGCGACACCGGGGACGACGATGGCCCACACCTGATCACCGTCCCGATCGAAGTGCCTGAGGTGCCAATCGGCCCCCAGCAGGAAATGCGCCCCGTCCGGCGCCACCGCCAAGCTTCGGGATCTCTCATATGATTCGAGCACCAGGATCCTACCGTTCACTTTGGGATTGACGGTGTTTACCCAGTCGGTGACCGCGAGACCGTCCGCCTCGGTCACGGCGCCGGACAGTCCGGGGTTTCCCGATACGTCCCGTCGCAACGAGGCATCGCCCATTGAAAATTGGGCCGGATCCTCGCCCCGTTGCTTGAATCCGAACCGCACGATGTCTGCATGGTGGGAGAGACGGATGGACTCGGCACCGCGCTGGCCGCGGAAATCCGGGACCTTTCGGTCCTGCACCCAGACCGGGTTGCCGTCAGCGCCGAGCATCGCTACGAGGGGATCCTCGGCGCCGAGGGCCAACCGGCCCGCTTTCAGGGGCACAAGAGTCATCACCGTGTCATCGGAGACCGCGAGATCGGTTGACGCCCCGCGACCACCCTTTGCCCAGCGGCGAATGATGTTACGGCCGTCCCCGTCGTCGTGCTGACCCGCCGCGTATAGGTAATGACCGTCCCGGGACCAGGCGACCTTGGCGAGATTTCCGTTTTCGCCGGCTGGATTTGCCGTGAACAGCACGCTCAAGTCGTCGGCCGACAGCACATCGACCCGCGTCGAGTTGTCGTAGCCGACGGCAATCCTGGAGCCATCTGGCGAAAACGCCGCGGAGAAGGGGCGCCCTCCCGGCGCCGGTTTCACTTTTGCGTTGGGTTTGAATGGCCCCTCCGGCGAGTCATAGAGCCTGACGTGGCCATCGTACGAGGCCGTGACCAGCCGGTTCCGCCGGTCGAAGGCGACCCAATAGGTGGCGTCTCCGTAGTGGTCGTCGCGTGCGATCTCTGTGTAAGTCTCGGTCTCGTAAACTCGGACTCCGCCTCGCCCCATCGATGTCGCCAGGTATCGGCCATCGGCTGAATAAGTCAAATGAAGTACCACCATCGGCAGGCCCGTGATCCGGCCAAGGAAGTCACCGGACGCGCGGTCGATGAGATAGATCACTTGAGGGCGTGCTGGAGCGAGCCAACCCCCGGCGGCGACCGTCGAGCCGTCGGGCGATACGGCCACGGCATAGACCTTACCCGGATCACCGGGTGCGACGGGAACGCGCAGCGCCGAGAGTGGGCGGCCGGTTTCGAGCTCCCACACCCGAATCGTCTTATCATGACTGCCGGTGACCAGGAACCGCTCGTCCCGATCTACCGCGATACGCCGGACTGGAGCGGTGTGGGCACCGATTTCGAGGCGCAGGATAGGCTCCGACGGGAAATTCTCCGCATGAACAAAACGCGGTGCGAGGACAACAGCCGCCAACACTGACACCACCAATGCGCAGAGAGCTCCGCCGGTTGGATCGAATGCCCCTCGATACCGCACGGCCGTCATTCCTTCCCCCGCCAATGACTCACCTAGCCCCTCCATCGACCAGAAACGACGTGCCAGCAATTTCACCAGCCCTTCGCCCCTAACGGAATACGGGCAATTCCCAGTCTACACATCCGAAATACGATGTATAGGGCGCACGCCTGAGGCCGCAGTCTACTTTTCACCCGCATTGCCCGCGGCGGCAGTAGGCCAATCCGACCGTACCGACTGCCGTTTCACACAACTGGCACGAAGCTGTCGCACCGCGGCCCGTCATCACCCACGGCCTCCAGGCCGGCGACGTGACCACCTCGAGCGGCGTGGTGTGGGCCCGCACCGACCGGCCGGCGCGCTTGCTGCTCGACGTGGCGACCACCGAGTCGTTCAGCAACGCCCGGCAGCTCCGTGGCCCGGCGCGGATACCGCCGCGCCCTGCCCTCGAGCACCCCGATCCGGACGCCCCCCGGGCCCGTTCGGATCGGGACCGTCTTCTCGTTGCGTGCGGCGTCAGTGTGCGGCGGCGACGCGCTCCGGCGGGAAGCGGACGGTCACCGTAGTCCCCTGGCCCCGCTGGCTGTCGACGGCCATGGTGCCGCCGTGCAGGTCCACCAAAGATCGGGTGAGCGGCAGGCCGAGGCCGGTTCCCTGGTGGCTGCGGGCGAGGGAGCTGTCCACCTGACCGAAGGGCAACAGCGCCGTCTCGATCTCCTGCGGGCTCATGCCGATGCCGGTGTCGGAAACCACCATCGCCAGCCCGCTGTCCCCCTCCACATGGGCCTCCAGCACCACCTCGCCCCCCGGCTCGGTGAACTTGACCGCGTTGGACAGCAGGTTGACCAGGATCTGTTTCAGGCGCCGCTCGTCGGCGGTGAGGGCGGGCAGGTCGGTGTCCACCCGGTTGGTGACCCGGATCCGCCCCTTCTCGGCCTGCGGGCGGACCAGGCGCAAGACCGCCTCCGACACATCGGCCAGGTCCACCGGCTTGTCCTCGAGATCGACGGCATCGGCCTCGACCTTGGCCAGATCGAGCATGTCGTTGATCAGCTCGAGGAGGTGCTGTCCCGATTCATGGATGTTGTCGACGTACTCCTCGTACTTCTCGTTGCCGATGGGCCCCAGGATCCTCTCCTGCATGGCGCCCGAGAAGCCGAGGATGGCGTTCATGGGCGTGCGCAGCTCGTGGCTCATGTTGGCGAGGAACCGCGACTTGGCGGCATTGGCGGATTCCGCCAGCTGACGGGCGACGGTGATCTCGGTCGTCCGCTCGCGGACCAGCCGCTCCAACTCCTCGTTGCGGCGGTTCTGCTCCTCGAGGGTCATCTCGGAGCGCTCGTCGAAGGCCTCGTGGCGTCGGATGAAGGTGACCAGGCCGATGTACAACAGCGCGAATCCGAGCCCGTAGCCAAGGATCTTCTCGATCACGAGCTGGGCGATGGGGCTGTCCACCGCCAGCACCGACGCCAGATGCTCGAACTCGTCCAGCCAGTCGACGAGGGTGCCGATGGCCACCAGGATGGCGCCGGCCATGACCACGTTGCCACCCTTGCCGGCGAAGCGTCGGGGCCTGAGGTAGAGGATCGCGCCGCTGGCGGCGACCAGGATCACGGCCACCAGGGTCTCGATGGCGATTTCGAGGTTTTCGATCATCGGGCCGGGGATGATAGCGGCCCGGGCAAGGTCTGCGTATAGGCGAGCACGTCCACGGACACCTGCATCGGCAGGGCCCGGAGGGCCGGCATCTGCGCGCCCGGCTGGCCGTTGCGCACCTTGTGCAGAGACGCCCACGGGTCGTCGCGGGCCATCCTGCCCAGCGGGTCGGCCATGCTCTTGGGCTTGCGGCCGTCCATCCCGTGGCACTTGGCGCAGATGGTGTTGTAGTAGCCGGCACCCCTTTCCGGGTCGCCTGCCGCCGCACCGGTCACCGGGTCGATGTGGGCGCCCGCGTCGTGCTGGCCGCGGCCGACGAACAGCGCCAGGTCGCGGAACTGGTCGGCGTTCATCATGGCGTCGGAGTAGGCGTGGGTGGCGTCCTTGAGGACGGCGACGATGGCCTCGACGGCCTTGCCGGCGGCGCCCCGGATGCCGGCGCCGTCGGCCCCGTCCGCGCCCTCGTAGTCCCAGCCGTGGCAGGCGACGCAGCGCCAGGTGTCGCGGCCCTCCATGGCGCCCCGGCTGCCATAGGCCGGGTGCGTGTCCCAGCGGCCCTCGGCCGGTCGGGCGCCTTTGCCGGAGGCGGCGCCGACCGCCTCGAACCAATCATCGTACAGGGTCCCCCCGTGGGCGATCTCGGCCTCCAGGCTGTCCCCCATGGCGTCGCCCGCCGTCCCCGACAGCGCCGAGGCGGTCAGGAAAGCCACCCCCGCCACCACCCGGACATGGCTCCGGACCGATCGTCGAATCACGGTGTGACGTCCATCGCCAAGGGATGGGCCTCCGAAAAGCGGACCAGCCCGCATCCGTCCGGGGGCCGACCGGCGGTCCCTAGCCCGCATTTCTCACATCCACCACGCCCTGGGCGCGCGACAACAAGAGCCGGGCACCGTGCACTAACTCCTTGATTTCTAGAGCAAGCAAATGCGATCAACCGATTCCGCGTGATCGGATTTTGCTCTAGCGGCCGCCGGCGGGCACCTTCATGAACACCTTGGGCGGTCCCTTGCCGCCGAACGACAGCACGTCGTAAGCCTCGGGATCGGGTCCTTCCATCCCCGGCGAGCCGATGGGCATGCCGGGCACCGCGAGACCCCGGACATCGGGCCGCTCGCGCAGCAGCCTGTCGACGGCGGCAGCGGGCACGTGGCCCTCGATGACGTAGCCGTCGACCACCGCCGTGTGGCATGACTGCAGCGACTCGTGGACGTTCGCGCCCTTCTTGACGAAGTCGAGGTCGGTCATGTCGTGGGTGGTGACGGCGTAACCGTTGGACCGCATGTGCGCGACCCAGCCGCCGCAGCATCCGCACCACGGCGTCTTGTAGACGGTCACGGCGGGACGCTCGGCGCCCGCCGCCGGCGGCGCCTTCTCCCCCGCAAGGCTCGGCGCCAGCCCCGCCAACGACACGACGGCCGCCACCAGCATGCCTGCAGTTCTCATCACATGCCCCTTCGCTCCGGGTTGCGGTGCCTGCCCAGTCTACTCCCTTGCCGCCGCATCGAGAACGGCCCGCATACCGCCCGTCCGTGACCGGCCCTCATTTCTCACATCCGCCACGGCCTGCGTCGTGTGTGGTGTGGCCGAACCGGCGCTCCCAACGGCATGGTCTGGTCTCGTCAGCCGACCGTTTCCGCGCCGTCGATCGGGCCGCCGAGCAGTTCTTCGATGAACACGGAGACCAGCTGCGCGCGATTGGAGACCCCGGCCTTGGCGTAGACACGGGCCAGCTGGGCGCGGACCGTCCCCGCCGCCGCGTTGCGAAAGGCTGCGATTTCGGCGATGTCGAACCCCTTCAGCGCCAACAGCGCCACCTCGGCTTCGGCGGGGGTCAGCCGCCACTGGTCGAACTGCGTCTCGATGACTTCGCCCAGTGCGCCGGACGCCGCCGCCACCGCGGCCTCGCTGCGCCGCACCCGCTCGAGGGTCCGGCGCATCTCGAAACCGCCGAAGACGACCCCCAAGACGAGCGCCAGAGACACCGCGCCTTCGAAGACCAGGTGGAGGTCTAAACCGACGAGGCTGAGGTCGGCGATCACGTCGCCGACGAAGAAGATGGCGGCCAGCGACTGAATGACCAGCAGGGCCGCGAGGATGGTCGTCCTGCCGTCCTTCCGGCCCACCCCCGAGGAATTGCCCGTCATCCGCTGCCGGCCTTGCGCCCTTTCCCGGTCACCATGGCGCGCACGAGGCCCGGTCCCTCGCGGCGGGTCTCGAACGCGACTCCGGCGAGATGGAACGTAGCCAGGACGAGCAGCAGGTTCGCCGCCCACTCGTGGACGTCCTCCAACAGGTCCTCCTCCTCCTCCTCCTCCTCCTCCTCCTCCTCCTCGTCGTCGTCCTCGTCCTCGTGTTCATCCCCGTATCCTTCGCGCCCGCCCCGGTCGCCATGCTCCCCGTACTCGCCGCTCCCGCGGGCCGCGCCACGGCTCTCGACGGGATCGAAAGGGGATCCGGCCATGCCGACACCCGTCGCCGCGACCACGGCCAGGGTTCCCCACAGCGCATAGACCATAAGCGCTCCCAGCGGGTTGTGCGAGCGGTGCCTGCGGCACCGGTCGGCGATCACGTCCGAGACATGGGCGCCGGCGGCGGACAGGCTGGGCGGGAACGACGAGAACCGCGCCTCCTCGGGGCCGATAAGCCCCCAGAGAAGGCGCAAGGCGAGCAGGGCCAGGGCGGCGTAGCCGATCCAGACGTGGAGCTGCGAGCCCCCCTCCGTGATCACGCCGTTGGCCACCACCGCGGCGGCGACGCCCCAGTGGGTGACGCGGACGAGCGGGTCCCAGCCCCGCCCCCGCTCGGCGACGCCGTCCGCCGCGGTCATCAGTCCTCCTCCTCGACCCGCAGCACGTCGCCGGTCCGCGGATCGAGCTCCAGCTCCCAGCGACGGCCGTCCCGGTTGGCGTAGACCTCGATCCTTCGCCGCTGCCGCTCGTACGTCACCACCTCGTAGCCTTGCTTCTCGAGCGCGGCGCGGATTCGGTCGTCATCCGGTGCGGGCAGGGGCCATGGTCCGCCGCGACGGCGCGACTCGGTGGCGACCACGGCGCCGGTCGCCGCGTCGATACGGGCTTCCGTGCGGTGGTCGTCCCGCACGGCGTAGACCTCGATGCGGTCCCCCTCGCGCTCGTACTTGGTCATCACGTAGCCGCTCTCCGCCAAGGCGGCGGCGATCTCCGCCGCGCTGGTCCCCAGTCGGGCGCCGAGCTCGGGCTCGACGGCCAGGGCAGGGCCGGCGCAGAGAATCGCAACGGCACCGGCGGCGACCATGGATCGTTTCATCGGACATCTCCTTTCTGGTTGCAGCGGCGCGCGGCCGCGCCGCCGCCCCGAGAGCGATATCTGATCAAGCGGAATCGTTTGGTCAGATTACTTTCTCCAGGAATCAATAGGTTAGAGCACAACCGTTCGACCAAATCGGGTCGATCCGATCGAAAGGTGCTCAAGGTTGCCCAACCCGATCCCCGCGTTCGATCCGCGAGACGCTTACCGGGGAGCCCGTAAGCGGATGCTTACGGTCCCGAAGCGGTGAAGCGATGTTTGGGAAGGCGCGGAGCGCGGTCCAACTGCCGCCCAGGCGGCGAGGCGGGGCACGCAACGGTGCCCCATCCATCGCCTTCCAAGCGTAATGCAGCGCGCCCCGGAAGGCCGTGTGCCGCCCGGCGGCTCCAGACGACGGACATCCGTCGTCCCGCCTCCGGTCGCGGCTTGACATTTTTCTTATTTGCAGGTATTTTATCCTTTTTTGTGCATGCAGTCAGAGGAGGTGTGTGCCGTGACGGACTTGACGCTCCCGGCGCCCCCGTTGCCCCCGCGGCGGGAGGCGTTCTGCCAGTACTACGTGGCCGATCCCAATGCGGCCGCGGCGGCGGCCGAGGCCGGCTACGCCCCGGCGTCAGCGCGCCAGGAAGGCTACCGGCTGCTCAACGACCCCGCCGTGGCCGCCCGCATTGCCATGCTCAGGGCCGACATGGCGCGCCGCCACGGCGTCGTCCTGGACGACCTGGTCGCCAAGCTGGAGACCGTCTACCGCAAGGCCATGGCCGAGCACCACTTCCTGGCCGCGGTCCGGGCCATCGAGGTCCAGGGGCGGCTAGCCCGCCGCCCCCGCACCCGAAGCCGCCCCGGAGCCGCCGCCCTGGCCAAGGGCTGCTGACATCGGCTGACACATGCTGACATCTGCTGACGGATTCCTTGGGCGACCGGCGACCAAGGGCTGGAAAAATATTTTGATTTCAAGAGAATGTCTGGCGCCGACCGGAAGATGCCCGTCGCAGTCCGTCCCGTCGCCGGCGGTCGAGGTCGCAGCGAGGAAACCGGAGCAAGAAAAGACCCGGCGGCCGAAGCCGCCGGGTCGGGCATGCCGGAAGTGGCCGCCGAGCCTACTTGGCGTAGTCGTAGGTGCCGTCCTTCCACTCATAGAAGACGTAGCCGGGCGCGGTCACGTCGCCCTTCATGTCGAAGCCGATCTGGCCGAGAACCGTATCGAACTGGTTGCCCCGCAGGGCGGCCACGAGCTTGCCGGTGTCGGTGCTGCCCGTCTTCTCCGCCGCCTGGGCCCACGCCTGGATGGCGCCGTAGGTATACAGCGTGTAGCCCTCGGGCTCGTAGCCGCCGGCCCGGAACTTCTCCACCACCGGCTTGGCCACGGCGTTCTTGCGCGGATCGGGGCTGAAGGTCATCAGCGTCCCCTCGCCGGCCGGACCGGTGATCTTCCAGTACTCGTCGGTGACCAGGGCGTCGCCGGAGATCAGCTGCGGCCGGTAGCCCTGCTCGTGAGCCTGGCGGATCATCAGGCCGGCCTCGGTGTGGTAGCCGCCCACGTAGAAGACGTCGACCCCGGCCGCCTTCATCTTGCTGATCAGGGCCGAATAGTCCTTCTCGCCGGCGGTGTAGGCCTCGTACATGACCTCCTTCATGCCGCGATTGCGGTACTGCTTCAGGGTCTCGTCGGCGAGGCCCTTGCCGTAGGCGGTCTTGTCGTGCAGGAAGGCCACCTTCTTGCCCTTGAACATGTCGGCCAGGTAGTTGCCGGCGACGGTGCCCTGCTGATCGTCACGGCCGCAGGTGCGGAACACGTTGTCGCCGCCCTCTTCGGTCAGCTTGGGGTTGGTCGAGGCCGGCGAGATCTGGAGAATGCCCTCCTCGGTATAGACCTTGGACGCCGGAATGGACGAGCCGGAGCAGAAGTGCCCGGCCACGAACACCACGCCGTCGCTGGCCATCTTGTTGGCCACGGCCACCGCCTGCTTGGGATCGCAGGCGTCGTCGCCGACCACCAGGCGCAGCTTCTGACCGAGCACGCCGCCCTTGGCGTTGAGGTCGGCCACGGCCATCTCGGCGCCCCGCTTCATCTGCTCGCCGAACGAGGCGTACTGACCCGTCATCGGACCGGCGGTGGCGATGGCGATCTCCGCCTTGGCCGACCCGATACCGGCAACCGCCACCGCGGCGGCGACCAGCGCGCCGGAAAGAGTTTTCATCATGATGTCTCCCGTCCCTGTGGACCCTGGTGCGCGCTCCCCCAGCCGCGTGCAGCCGCGTGCGCGCCTGACAACCCATCGCCGCCCTCCCCTCGGCGGCCACAGGCCGCAGACTCTAGCACGTCCGCCACCGCTGGCAACTCCCTAACGCACCGAAATCGTTGGCCTATGGCAGCTAGCCGCGCCGGTTCCGCCACCCGAACGGGCCCACCCGCTCGTACAGCCAGGGGTATTGGCCGACCATCCGCCGCACCCGGCTGAGGCGGAAGGCGAGCAGGCCGATGGCCGTGAGGACCGCCGTGTCCACCAGATAGCCGGTGACCGAAAGCAGCACACCGTCGAACAGGGCGAAGGTGAGGAAGCGGTCGGCGAAGCCGAGCAGGACGCAATAGACCACCACCTGCCACACCGGCTTCCAGCTGTTGCCCAGCGCCTGGCCGGTCATGTAGGCGGCGAAGCCCATGATGGCCACGGTGAGGCCGATGAAGACGCCAAAAGAGGTGCCGAGGATGTCGACCATATCAATGCCCGCCCTCCAGGTAGGCCGCCCGCACCTCGGGGTTGGCCAGCAGCTCGCGGCCGGTGCCGGTGAGCGCGATGGCGCCGTTGACCATGACGTAGCCCCGGTGGGCCAGCCGCAGCGCATGGTAGGCGTTCTGCTCGACCAGGAACACCGTGACCCGCTGGCTCTCGTTGATCTCGCGGATCACGCGGAAGATCTGCTTGACCACCATGGGCGCCAGGCCGAGGGACGGCTCGTCCAGCAGCAGCAGCCGCGGCCGCCCCATCAGCGCCCGGGCGATGGCCAGCATCTGCTGCTCGCCGCCGCTCAGCGTGCCGCCGCGCTGGTCCTGGCGTTCCTTGAGGATGGGGAAGAGGTCGAACACCTGCTCCAGGTCCGCCTCGAAGTGCTCGGGCTGGCCGGACACCGCCCCCATCTGCAGGTTCTCCAGCACCGTCATACGCGGGAAGATGCGCCGCCCCTCGGGAGCCTGGGCGATGCCGGCGCGGATGATCTGGTGGGTGGGCCGGCCGGTGATCTCGTCGCCGTCGAAGACGATGCGCCCGCGGGCGGCCCGCGGGTTGCCGCAGACGGTCATCAGCAGCGTCGACTTGCCGGCCCCGTTGGCGCCGATCAGGGCGACGATCTCGCCCTCGCGCACCTCGATGTCGACCCCGCGCAGGGCCTCGATGTTGCCGTAGAAGGCGTGCACCCCGGAGATGGTCAGCATCGGCCCTCAGCCTTCCGCCGGGCCGGCTTGCTGGGCCAGGTCGCGGGCCACCTCGGGCGGCAGGTCCTCGTCCTCCTCCTCGCCCAGGTAGGCGCGGATGACCGCCGGGTCGGCCCGCACCTCCTCCGGCGTGCCGTCGGAGATCAGGCGGCCGTAGTCCAGGACCACGATATGGTCCGAGATGCCCATGACCACGTTCATGTCGTGCTCGATGAGCAGGAGCCCGATGCGGTGCTCGTCGCGGATGAACAGGAGCAGCTCGTTGAGCTCCTGGGATTCCCGTGGGTTGAGGCCGGCCGCCGGCTCGTCAAGGCACAGCAGCACCGGTTCGGTACACATGGCCCGCGCCACCTCGAGCCGCCGCTGGTCGCCGTAGGGCAGGTTGCCGGCGTCCCAGTCGGCGCGGTCGGTGAGGCCGACCCGGTCCAGCCAGTAGCGCGCCCGCTCCACGGCCTCGCTCTCGGCGTTGCGGTACCGCGCCAGCCCCAGCAGGCCACCGACGGTGTAGGCGGACGCGCGCATGAGGGCGTTGTGCTGGGCCACCACCAGGTTCTCCAGCACCGACATGGCGGCGAACAGGCGGATGTTCTGGAAGGTCCGCGCCACGTCGGCCTTCTGGGCGATGCGGAACCCCTCCATGCGCTCCAGCAGGATGTCCCCTTTCTGAGGGTGATGGAGCGTGAGCCGGCCCACGGTCGGCTTGTAGAAGCCGGTGAGGCAGTTGAAGACGGTGGTCTTGCCGGCGCCGTTGGGGCCGATGATGGCGGTGATCTCGCAGTCCGCGGCCTGGAAGGAGACGTCGTCGATGGCCACCAGGCCGCCGAACCGCATGGTCAGGTGCTCGACGGTGAGCAGCGGCGCGGGCGGGTCGGCGGTCACGTCGGTCCCTCCCGGACCCCTTTGCCGCCATGCAGGCGGATGGTGGGGTCGCGGTGGGCCAACAGACCTGCCGGCCGCCACACCATGATCAGCACCATGGCGCCGCCGAAGGCGAGCATGCGGTACTGCTGCAGCTCGCGGAAGAACTCGGGCAGGCCGATGAGCAGCACCGCCGCCAGCACGACGCCGATCTGCGAGCCCATGCCGCCGAGGACGACGATGGACAGGATCACCGCGGATTCGATGAAGGTGAAGCTCTCCGGGCTGATGAAACCCTGCCGGGTGGCGAAGAACGACCCGGCGAAGCCGCCGAACATGGCACCAATGGAAAAAGCGGTCAGCTTGGTGTTGGTGGGGTTGATGCCCAGGGACCGGCAGGCGATCTCGTCCTCGCGCAGGGCCTCCCAGGCCCGGCCCACCGGCAGCTTGCGGATGCGCAGGGTGAACAGGTTGGTGATCAGGGCCAGCACCAGGATCACGTAGTAGAGGAAGATGATGCGGTCGAGCGGCGAATACGTCAGGTCGAAGAAGCCGTGGAAGGTCTCCACCCCCTCCGGCGCCGAGCGCTTGAAGGGCAGGCCGAAGAAGCTGGGCCGCGGGATGCCGGAGATGCCGTCGGGGCCGTTGGTGAACTCGTACCAGTTGAGCAGGATGATGCGGATCATCTCGCCGAAGCCGAGGGTCACGATGGCTAGGTAGTCGCCGCGCAGGCGCAGAACCGGGAACCCCAGCAGGACGCCGGCGGTGGCCGCCATCACCCCGGCGAAGGGCAGGCAGATCCAGAAGCCCAGGTCGAAGTTGGTGGCCAGCAGGGCGAAGCTGTAGGCGCCGACGGCGTAGAAGGCCACGTACCCCAGGTCCAGCAGCCCGGCCAGGCCGACCACGATGTTGAGGCCCCAGCCCAGCATGATGTAGGTGACGACCAGGATGGCGATGTCCAGCAGGCGGCGGTCGGCGATGGGCAGGAAGGGCAGGATGATGGCGACCGCCAGCAGCACCGGGCCGAGGTAGCGGGCCGCCTGCTGCACCTTGGCGCCGACGCGGTCCATGGCCGCCTCGCGGTCGGCCGCCCCGGCCAGCCCGTGGCGCAGGGCCCACGCCGCACGCCCGGTCATGATGGTGGCGATGATGAGGACGATCCAGTTGACCACCGGGCTGGTGAAGGGCCGCGCCCAGGCCATCGGCGCCACCGTGTCCGGCGCGGCGAAGGCGTCCAGCAGCAGGGCCGTCAGCACCAACAGGGTGAACGGTCCCACGGCCGCCAGGACCGGCTTCGCCCGTCCCTCGCGCAGCATCACCTGGGCGATGCGGCCGACGAAGGCCAGCACCGTGGCCATGGCCACCTGGTCGAAGCGGGTGAGGATGGTCAGGCCGCCGGGCACGTCGTGGGTCTTGAAGCCGACCAGGCCGAAGGTCAGGCCGAACACCACCAGGGCGGTGAGACCGGCCTCCTTGAACATGGCCCGGCGGTCCAATGCGGCCGTCCCTGCTGCCACGGGCTAGTGGTCCAAATCAGACATATGGTCCCCATACGATCGTGTTTCCCGTTTCCTCGGCAGGAGGGGGCGCGCAGGCGATGGCTGTCCATCGTCCAGCGTGTCCGACGCCCCGAGGAAACGGGAAACGCGACCCTGCGGGCGGCCTTCCGAGCCCCCCGGCGGCGTTGCGCGGCGCTTGTGATGCTTCAGCATCACGGCGCGCCGCGCGCCTGGCCGGATGACCTCGGAAGGCCGTCGTATGGGTGCCATATGTCTGATTTGGACCACTAGACCTTCTCGATGTCCGGTTTTCCGAGCAGCCCGGTGGGCCGGAAGATCAGCACCAGCACCAGGATCGAGAAGGCGGCCACGTCCTTGTACTCAACCGTGAAGTAGGCCGACCAGAAGGCCTCGATGAGGCCGATCAGGACGCCGCCCAGCATGGCCCCGGGCAACGAGCCGATGCCGCCCAGGACGGCGGCGGTGAACGCCTTGATGCCGGCCAGGAAGCCGATGAAGAAATCGATGACGCCGTAATTGATTAGGAAGATCAGGCCGGCCACCGAGGCCAGGGTGGCGCCGGTGACGAAGGTCAGCGCGATGGTGCGGTCCACGTTGACCCCGAGCAGCGAGGCCATGCGCAGGTCCTGCTCGCAGGCGCGCTGGGCGCGGCCGAGCGCGGTGCGGGTGATGACCAGGGTGAACACGGCCATCAGCACCACCGTCAGCACCATGATGAAGATCTGCAGGTAGCTGAGGATGACCGTGAAGTCGCCTTCGCGCATGATCTCGAAGCCGCCGCGGATGACCGGTTGCAACGGCTTGACCCGGGCCCCCTGCAGGAGCTGCACGTAGTTCTGCAGGAAGATGGACATGCCGATGGCGGTGATCAGGGCGGCCAGACGCGGCGAGCCCCTGAGCGGCCGGTAGGCCACCCGTTCCAGGGTCCAGCCGTAGACCGGCGTCAGGATCATGGTGAACAAGAGCGCCAGCACCAGGGCCAGGGGCACCCAGGTGAGGCCGGTGATGCCCAGGCTGAGGAAGGTGATGATGGCGTAGAAGGCCCCGATCATGAAAATCTCGCCGTGGGCGAAATTGATCATGCCGATGATGCCGTAGACCATCGTGTAGCCGATGGCGATCAGGCCGTAGATGGCGCCGAGCGTCAGCCCGTTGATCAATTGCTGGACGAAATACTCCATCCGCCGCCTGTCCTAGTGGCCTGGACGAGACCCCTCGGCCGAACCTCTTCCTGCCGTGATTCGGGGGACCGGGACTCCGGCGGGCCGATGGGCCGCCGCCGCGTCACCGGCGATGTGGTCTGCCTCCTTCGCGCCTCCACAGGTCCCCCGACATCCCGCAATTTCCAAGGGGTTTGGCCGCGGGGACCGCGCCCCGGACCCTAGCCGAGGGCGGTTTCGTGTCAAGGAAAATCGCGGCCTAGCGGGGCTTGTCGGCGGCCCGGTGCTGCTTGGCGATGACGTAGGCGAGCTTGCGCACGGCGAGGCGCTTGAGCATCTCCTCGCCGTAGTCGACGGCGCCCACCATGGTGATTTCGGTATTGGTGATCGGATCGACGGCGACCACGCGGACTGTCTTGCCGACGCGGTGGAACTCGAACAGCACCTCGCGCAGGGGCACGTCTTGCGGTCTCATGCCCTCTATGTGCCGCCTTCCGCCGGCGCCGGCAAGGGGGTGGGTCAGTCGAACGTCAGTTCGTCGTCCAGGGGGGCGAAGCAGGCCGCCACCTCGCCCGCATCGGCCGGCTCGTGGGGGTCCCAGGCGGGGCGGCCGTCCTTGTCGATGACCGCCGCGCGGACCCCTTCGAAAAAGGCGTCGCGGTGCATGAACCGCTGGCTCACGCGGTACTCCATGACCAGGCACTCCTCCACCGACAGGTCCGCCCCCCGCCGGATGGCCTCCAGCGTCACTTGGAGACTGAACCGCGGCCGGGTGCCCAGGATCTCCCGGGCTTGGCGGGCGAAGTCCCCGCCCTCGGCCTCCAGGGCGTCCATGACCGCTTCCGGCGTATCGCGGAAGAAGCAGCGGTCGATGACCTCCTGGTGGCCGGCCAGGGGCGGCGGCCCGGGGTCGGCGGCAAAGGTGTCGACGGCGGCGTCGGCGGCCATGCCGTCGGCCATGGCGGCGGTCAGGTCGGCCAGCCGGTCACTGGGCACGTAGCGGTCGGCGAGGCCGGCGTACAGGGCGTCGGCGGCCCCGATTTGGGCGCCGGTCAAACCCAAATAGATCCCCACCGCCCCGGGACAGCGGGACAGGAAGTAGCTGGCGCCGACGTCGGGAAAGAACCCGATGGCGGTTTCCGGCATGGCGAGGGCCGTGCGCTCGGTGACCACCCGGTGGGACCCGTGCACCGAAAGCCCGCAGCCGCCGCCCATCACCAGACCGTCCATGAGCGGCACGTAGGGCTTCGGATACCGATGAATGAACCGGTCGAGGGCGTACTCCAGCTTGAAGACGTCGGCCAGGAAGGCCTGGTCGCCGCGCCGCCGCGCTTCGTAGAGCATCCGGATGTCGCCGCCCGCCGAGAACGCCCGGTCGCCGGCGCCGCGCACCACCACCACCCGCACGCTCGGGTCGTCCAACCACGCCTCGAGCCCGTCGCTGAGGCCGCGGTACATGCCCATGGCGATGGCGTTGAGGGCCGCCGGCCGGTTGAGGGTGACGACGACCGCTCCGCCGGATCTTTCGATCAGAAGTTCAGCGTCGTCGGACAAGGATTTGTTTATGCTACATGTTGCGGCGGTACTGGCCGCCGGCCTCGAACAGGGCGTCGGTGATCTGACCGAGCGAGCAGCAGCGCACCGCCTCCATCAGCACGGCGAACACGTTGCCCCCCGACGTGGCCGTTTCCTTGAGGCGAGCCAGCACGGCCGGGGCCCGGTCGGCGTGGCGGGCCTGGAAGTCCCGGACGCGCGCGATCTGGCCCTGCTTCTCGTCTTCGGTGGAGCGCGCCAGCTCGGGCACGATCGGCACGTCAGGGGCGTCCGGGTTGAGGAAGGTGTTGACCCCGACGATGGGATAGCCGCCGTCGTGCTTGAGGGTCTCGTAGTGCAGCGACTCGTCCTGGATCTTGCCCCGCTGGTAGCCGGTCTCCATGGCGCCGAGGACGCCGCCGCGCTCGCTCAGGCGCTCGAACTCCTTGAGCACCGCCTCCTCCACCAGGGCCGTCAGCTCCTCCATGACGAAGGAGCCCTGGTTGGGGTTCTCGTTCTTGGCCAGGCCCCATTCCCGGTTGATGATGAGCTGGATGGCCAGGGCGCGGCGCACCGAGTCCGCCGTCGGGGTGGTGATGGCCTCGTCGTAGGCGTTGGTGTGCAGGCTGTTGGTGTTGTCGTAGGTGGCCAGCAGCGCCTGCAGGGTCGTGCGGACGTCGTTGAAGTCGTACTCCTGGGCGTGCAGCGACCGCCCGGACGTCTGGGTGTGGTACTTGAGCTTCTGGGAGCGCTCGTTGGCGCCGTAGCGGAAGCGCATGGCCACCGACCAGATGCGCCGCGCCACCCGCCCCATGACCGTGTACTCCGGGTCCATGCCGGCGGAGAAGAAGAACGACAGGTTGGGCGCGAAGTCGTCCACGTGCATGCCGCGGGCCAGGTACGCCTCCACGTAGGTGAAGCCGTTGGCGAGCGTAAAGGCGAGCTGGGAGATGGGGTTGGCGCCGGCTTCCGCGATGTGGTAGCCGGAGATGGACACCGAGTAGAAGTTCCGTACCCCGTGGTGGACGAAGTACTCCTGGATGTCCCCCATCATCTTGAGGGCGAAATCGGTCGAGAAGATGCAGGTGTTCTGGCCCTGGTCCTCCTTCAGGATGTCGGCCTGCACCGTGCCGCGCACGTTTTCGTGCACCCACTCGGCGATCTTCTCGATCTCGTCGTCGGTGGGCGGGCGGCCGTTGTCGCCCTCGAAGCGGTCCACCTGCTGGTCGATGGCGGCGTTGAGGAACATGGCCATGATGGTCGGCGCCGGGCCGTTGATGGTCATGGACACCGAGGTGTCGGGATTGCACAGGTCGAAGCCGTCGTAGAGCGTCTTGAGATCGTCCAGGGTGGCGATGGAGACCCCAGAGTTGCCCACCTTGCCGTAGATGTCGGGCCGCTCGTCGGGGTCGAAGCCGTACAGGGTCACGGAATCGAAGGCCGTCGACAGCCGCTTCGACGGCGAATGCTGGGACAGGTACTTGAAGCGCCGGTTGGTGCGGAAGGGATCGCCCTCGCCGGCGAACATGCGGGTCGGGTCCTCGCTCTCGCGCTTGAAGGCGAAGACGCCGGCCGTGTAGGGGAAGGTCCCCGGCACGTTCTCCTCCAGCAGCCAGCGCAGGACCTCGCCGTCGCTCTCGAACCGCGGCAGGGCCACCTTCGGGATGCGCAGGCCCGACAGGGTCTCGTGGTTGAGCCGGGTGCGCACCTCCTTGTCGCGGAAGCGGACCACGTACTCGTCGCCGCTGTAGCTCTCGCGGACCTTCGGCCACATGTCGAGGAGCTTGCGGCAGCGCGGGTCGAGGGCCTCCTCCCGGTCGGCGATCAGGGGATCGAGGCCGCTGGCGTCGCCCCCCGAGTCGGCCAACAGCCGCTTGGCCTCGCGCAGGTGCTGGTGCTCGCGCGCGATGGCCACCTGCTCGCCCACCCGCTTGTGGTAGCCGCGCACCGTGTCGGCGATCTCGGCCAGGTAGCGCTGGCGGTCCGGCGGCACGATGGTGCTGGCCGGCCGGGAGTCGCGGGGCCCTTCGTCGGGCAGGGTGCTGGCCAGCCGCGCGCCGCCCGTGTCGGCCATCTGGCGGACCAGCTCCTGATAGAGGGCGGTGACGCCGGGGTCGCTGAAGCGGGCGGCAGTGGTGCCGTAGACCGGCATGTCCTCGGGCGCCCGGTCGAAGGCCTCGCGGTTGCGCTGCACCTGCTTGCGCACGTCGCGCAGGGCATCGAGGGCGCCCTTGCGGTCGAACTTGTTGATGGCGACCACGTCGGCGAAGTCCAGCATGTCGATCTTCTCGAGCTGGCTGGCGGCCCCGTAGTCAGGCGTCATGGCATACAGCGACACATCGACGAAGGGCACGATGCCGGCGTCGCCCTGGCCGATGCCCGGCGTCTCCACCATCACCAAGTCGAACCCGGCGGCCTTGCAGGCGGCGACGATGTCGGGCAGGGCCTCGGGCACCTCGCGCCCGGCGGCGCGGGTGGCCAGGGACCGCATGTAGACGTTGGCGGCGTTGATGGCGTTCATGCGGATGCGGTCGCCGAGCAGCGCCCCGCCGGTCTTGCGCCGCGACGGGTCGATGGCGATGACGGCGATGCGGGGCTCGTCGCTGTAGAGCCGGAAGCGCCGGATCAGCTCGTCGGTCAGCGAAGACTTGCCGGCGCCGCCGGTGCCGGTGATGCCGAGCACGGGCACCGCGCCGCGCTTGTCGGCGAGCGCGTGGACGGCGCCCCGCCGGTCGTCGTCCAGGCGTCCCGCCTCGAGGGCAGTGATGATGCGGGCCAGGTCCGCGTGGTCGCCCGCCGCCAGGCCGTCCAGGGTGTCCGGCACGGCGGCCGCCAGGTCGGCGGCGGCCCGGTCGAGGACGTCGCGGATCATCCCCTTGAGGCCCAGGGACTGGCCGTCGCCGGGGCTGTAGATGCGGGTCACCCCGTAGGCCTCCAGCTCAGCGACCTCGTCGGCGACGATGACCCCGCCGCCGCCGCCGAAGACCCGGATGTCGCCGCGGCCGCGCTGGCGCAGCAGGTCCACCATGTACTTGAAGAACTCGACGTGGCCGCCCTGGTACGAGCTCACCGCGATGCCGTGTGCGTCCTCTTGCACCGCCGCCGTAACCACCTCGTCCACGGACCGGTTATGGCCCAGGTGCACCACCTCGGCGCCGGAGCCCTGGAGAATGCGGCGCATGATGTTGATGGCGGCGTCGTGGCCGTCGAACAGGCTGGCCGCGGTGACGAACCGCAGCGGCAGACGCGCCGAGCGCGCCTTGCCCTTCTTGGCCGGCGCGGGCTTGGCCGGTCGCGCGGGGCGGGCGATGGTGTCGTCCGGCATGGCCGTCAAAGCTCCCGGGCAATCATAACACGGCCGCGGGTTTCCTGCGGCGTAAAACCTGACGTTTACGTTAACGTAAACGTAAACCATTCGCGGCCGTCCGTAAAGGCGTCCCATGCCTTGACAACCGCGCGGGCTGCGTGGCTTGTTCTGCGCCGCCGTCGATGCCGGCCAACAAGCACCGGCGCCGCCAACGTGCGGCACCAACCCGAGGGGAGACCGTTCCATGACCACCCCGTGGCATCATCCGGAAACGCTCGCGCTGCATGGCGGCTACCGGACCGACACGGCGACCAACGCCGTGGCGGTGCCCATCTACCAGACCACGTCGTACCAGTTCGCCGACACCCAGCACGCGGAAAACCTGTTCGCCCTGAAGGAGCTGGGCAACATCTACACCCGCATCATGAACCCCACCTGCGACGTCCTGGAGCAGCGCATGGCGGCCCTGGACGGGGGTGTCGCCGGGCTGGCCATGAGCTCGGGTCAGTCGGCGACCACCTTGAGCGTGGCCAACCTGTGTCAGGCGGGCGACAACTTCGTCAGCTCGACCGACCTCTACGGCGGCACCTGGAACCTGTTCGCCAACACGCTGACGGGGCTCGGCATCGAGGTGCGGTTCGTCGACCCGACCGAACCGGAGGCGTTCGCCCGCGCCACCGACGAGCGCACCCGCTGCTACTACGCGGAGACCCTGCCCAATCCCAAGCTCAACGTGTTCCCCATCCGCGAGGTGGCCGACATCGGACGCGCCCACGGCGTGCCCCTGATCGTGGACAACACGGCGGCGCCGGTGATCTGCCGCCCCCTCGACCACGGGGCCGCGGTGGTCATGTACTCGACCACCAAGTACGTGGGCGGCCACGGCACCTCCATCGGCGGGCTGATCGTGGACGGCGGCAACTTCGACTGGGAGGCCGGCGGCGACCGCTTCCCCACCCTCAACACCCCCGATCCCAGCTACCACGGCGCCGTGTGGAGCGAGGCCGCCAAGGCCCTCGGCCCGATCGCCTACGTGCTGCGCATGCGGGTGGTGCTGCTGCGCGACCTGGGCACGGCCATGAGCCCGTTCAACGCCTTCCAGTTCATCCAGGGACTGGAGACCCTGCCGCTGCGGATGCGGGCCCACTGCGACAACGCGGCGCGTGTGGCCGACCACCTCCGGGGGCACCCGAAGGTCACCACGGTGATCTTCCCGGGCCTGCAGTCCGGCGAGATGCGGCGGCGCGCCGACGCCTACCTCAGCGGCGGCTACGGCGCCCTGGTCGGGTTCGAGTTGGAGGGCGGGCGCGAGGCGGGACGCCGGTTCATCGACGCCCTCAAGATGTTCTACCACGTGGCCAACATCGGCGACGCCCGCAGCCTGGCCATCCACCCGGCGACCACCACCCATTCCCAGCTTTCGCCCGACGACCGGCTGGCCACCGGCGTGTCGGAGGGCTACGTGCGGCTGTCGGTGGGCATCGAGCATATCGACGACATCCTCGCCGACCTGGACCAGGCCCTGGCGGCGGCCTGACCATGGCGGCCGACACCCCTCGCCCCCTCGGCGCCTTCCCGCGCACCCGCATGCGCCGGACCCGCCGTCGCGGATGGTCGCGGCGGCTGGTGGCCGAGAACCGGCTGAGCCCGGCCGACCTCATCTGGCCCGTCTTCGTGGTCGACGGGGTCAACAAGCGCGAGGCGGTGCCGTCCATGCCGGGGGTCGAGCGCCTGTCGGCCG
>JANQFP010000189.1 GCA_028277795.1 Rhodospirillales bacterium | reverse complement strand
CGGGCAGGTGGAAGGACCGCACCGAGCCGTCACGCTCGATGAGGGCGACCACGGCTTCCTTCTTGGGGACGGGTTGGCCGCGCTTGGCGTTCTTGGCCTTGCCGCCGACGAAGGTTTCGTCGGCCTCGACGACCTTGTTGGCGCCGCCCAAAGGACCGAACGGGGTGCCGCCGTCGCGCATGGCCTCGCGGATGCGGTGGGTCATGAACCACGCCGTCTTGTAGGGCAGGCCGAGCATGCGGGAGAGTTGGTTGGTGCTCATGCCCTTCTTGGAGGCCGACAGCAGGTAGATGGCCATCAGCCACTTGGTCAGCGGGATTTTGGAGCGTTCGGACAGCGTGCCGACCGTGACCGTGAACTGCTGGCGGCAGGCGTTGCACTGGTAGAGGCCGGGCCGATGCGCCTTGCCTTCCAACTTGTGGAAGTTCTGTTCGCCGCAGTGGGGGCAAACCGGGCCTTCGGGCCACACCTGCGTTTCCAGCCACGTGCGGGCCTTGGTTTCGTTGTGGAAGATCGGCTTGGCGAGATCGTTCATGGCTGTTTCCCCTAACCTCTTGAGAAACAATCTATAACGGCCTTATTGCTTTGTCAAGGTGATAATCCCCGAAATCACCTACGAGTCATTGCAGTCGAAAATATACTTCCTGCTAACACCAACGAAAAACACTCTCGGAAATGTTTCAAGAATAGATGGGTTACTGTGCAGAAGACGTCTACAAAGCGGATCGAAGCGTTTCTTCTTCTCAAATATGTCCTTGGGGCAGCACCAATCATCGAAGACGATACCTAGCCATGCACCAACATAGTCTGGATTCGATGTAGATTTATCAAGTTTTGCTGCCATCGTATTCGAAATGAGGGGAGCGAGCACGCCATCGTCGTAATCTCTTGAACTGATCATCGTTGTCGGGTTTGGCCCGAATTCGCGGTTCCTCTTTGTCCCCTTGGCGTCTATTCTCTGAAATGCGGGTGCGTGTCCGCGTTCGCGAAGAAGTTCCATTTGTAACGCGTCGTTGTGACCGTCAATCGCGGCCGTCATCTCTACCCGTTGAACCTTTTGAGGCATTCCAAGATAAATCATTCCGTCGAAACGGGCATCCGCACCAGTAAAAACAATTCTAGTATTTTGACCTCCAACTTTGTTTGCCACAGAGAGTAATGGGCACATTTCATAGAAAAATACATTGTGAAATCTATCAACTGTATCTATTGTGCAATCATTGTAGATTTCTTCTATCAGTGCGCTCGCTTCTTCGAAAGTGAAATTTCTCTGTCGCGCGGACAGATTATTGATAAGTTCGGTGCAACGATTCGGCATATCACGCGGGATTCAATATTTGACAGGACAAGGGGTTCACCCCGGCGCCCTCCGCGTCCCTCCGCGACCTCGGCGTTGAATCCTCGGCACCACTCTCCGAGCCGACCCCCCGTTACCCCTGCCGCAGCTTGAACCTCTGGATCTTGCCGGTGGCGGTCTTGGGCAGGCCGTCGACGAAGTTGACCCAGCGGGGGTACTTGTACTTGGCCAACCCGGCCTTGCAATGCTCGGCGATGTCGCGGGCCAGGTCGTCGGACGCGTCCTCGGGGTCCTTGAGCACCACGTGGGCCTCGGGCTTGGTGAGCTGATCGTCGTCCTCGCGGCCGACGACGGCGGCCTCCAGCACCTTCGGGTGCTCGACGATGCGGGCCTCGATCTCGAAGGGCGAGCACCAGATGCCGCCCACCTTGAGCATGTCGTCGTCGCGGCCGCAGTAGTGGTAGTAGCCGTCGGCGTCGAGGATGTAGGTGTCGCCGGTCTTCAGCCACCCCTCGACCATGGTGGCATTCGTCTTCTCCGGGTTGTTCCAGTAGTAGCCGGCCGTGGAATCGCCGCGGATGAGCAGCTGCCCGCTGTCGCCCACCGCCGCCTCGGCCCCGTTTTCGTCGAGGATGCGGGCCTCGTAGCCGGGCACCACCCGGCCGCTGGTGCCCGGCTCGATGTCGCCCTCGCGGTTGGAGATGAAGATGTGCAGGGCCTCGGTGGAGCCGATGCCGTCGAGGATGTCCAGACCCGTGCGGTCCTTCCAGCGCCGGTAGATGTCGGCCGGCAGGGCCTCGCCGGCGGACACGCAGAGCCTGACGGACGACAGGTCCGGATTGGCGGTCTCCAGGGCCTGGAGCTGGGCCGCGTACAGGGTCGGCACGCCGTAGAACAGGGTCGGCCGGAAGGCCTCGATGACCTCGAAGGTGGCGGCCGGCGTCGGCGGCCCCGGGTGCAGCACCGACGTGGCGCCGGCCCACAGCGGGAAGGTCATGCCGTTGCCCAGCCCGTAGGCGAAGAACAGCTTGGCCGCCGAGAAGCAGGTGTCGTCCTCGCGGACGCCCAGGGTGTCCACGGCATAGAGCTGGCTGGTCACCACCATGTCCCGGTGGCGGTGGACGGCGCCCTTGGAGCGGCCCGTGGTGCCCGACGAATAGAGCCAGAAGCAGTCGTCCTCGGCCTTGGCCGGCGCCGGCTCCAGCTCCGGCGAGGCCCGGCCCATGCGCTCGACCAGGGCGTCGATCAGGGCGCCGTGGACCGGGCTGCCGGCCGCCGACGCCATGGCCTCCTGGACCTCGGTGGCGAACTCGGGGGAGTACACCACCGCCGTGCAGCCCGAATCCTCGATCATGTACTGGTAGTCGTGGGCGCGCAGCAGGGTGTTGATGGGCACCGGCACCATGCCCGCCTTGATGGCCCCCCAGAACACGTAGAAGAATTCGGCGCAGTCCTTGACCATCATGAGGACCCGGTCGCCGCGGCCGATGCCGAGTTCGGCGAGCGCGTTGCCGCAGCGGTTCACCTGGGCCGCCAGGGTGCCGTAGGTGACCTCGCCGGCCACCGAGCGGATGGCCACCTTGTCGGCGCGGCCTTCGTCGATGTGCCGGTCGATGAAGGGCACCGCGACGTTGAAGTTGTCGGCGAAGGTGAGCGCCGTCGGGCTTTGCGCGCTGTCGACGGCGACGGTGTGGTCGCGCATGGTCGTCCTCCCTTTGATGCGGCCCGCCGCTCGTTGCCCCTGCGGCGGTTCCGCCCCGATCCTACCTCACGGCCCTCTCCTGCCGTCATTCCCGCGAAGGCGGGAATCCAGAGACAGCTCGGGAATCATGGACTCCCGCCTGCGCGGGAGTGACGAAATGGTTTGGCCGAGGTCATTGTCATCGATTGATTCGCGTCGGTTCAGTTCGGGCCGTGCGTCAGCCGAACCGCACGTACTCGAAGTCCAGCGGCCGGCCGTCGATGCCGCGCGCCGGCGGGGCGATCCAGCCCGCCATCTTGCCCGGTTCGGTGACCGGCCGCATCAGGGATTTGATGAAGGCGCGGTCCTCGGGCGTCGGCATCCACTCGTGGTGGCGGCGGTCCCACTCGGCCTCCGTCACGATGCGCCCGTCCGGGTCGGCCTTGACCTCCGAGAAGGTGCCGATGCGGCGGTGGAAGGCCCGGTGGGGCAGGGTGAAGCGGAAGTCGATGCCGGCGTCGGCGATGACCTTGTTCCAGCGGTCGACGCCGCGCTGGCAGTCGTCGATGTAGGCGTCGCGCAGGCGCTCGTTGATGGCGGTCAGCGCCGGCGCCTCGCCCTGCACCACGGCGTCGCCCTTGAGCTCGGCCACCGTGTAGCGGGACTCGGTGAGCAGATGGTCGTCGTCGATGCGGGTCTCCTGGAAGCGGCCCTTGAGGCCGGTGGTGTAGTAGTTGGCGGCATTGGTGCTGAGCTCCTGGCCGAACAGGTCCAGCGACACGCTGTAGTGGAAGTTGATGTAGCGCTGCAGGGTGAGCAGGTCGATGCCGCCGTGGGGCCGGACGTCGTCGGTGCCGTGCTCGCGCATGAGCTGGCAGGTGCGGTCGACCACCCGCCCGACGCCGGTCTCGCCGACGAACATGTGGTGGGCCTCCTCGGTCAGCATGAACCGGCAGGTGCGCGACAGGGGGTCGAAGGCGGACTCGGCCAGGGAGGCGAGCTGGTACTTGCCGTCCCGGTCGGTGAAGAAGGTGAACATGAAGAACGACAGCCAGTCCGGCGTCTCCTCGTTGAAGGCGCCCAGGATGCGCGGCTTGTCGGGGTCGCCGGAGTGGCGCTCCAGCATGGCTTCCGCCTCCTCCCGGCCGTCGCGGCCGAAGTGGGCCTGCAGCAGGTAGACCATGGCCCACAGGTGGCGCCCTTCCTCCACGTTGACCTGGAACAGGTTCCTGAGGTCGTAGAGCGACGGGCAGGTGAGGCCGAGATGCCGCTGCTGCTCCACCGACGCCGGCTCGGTGTCGCCCTGGGTGACGATGAGGCGCCGGAGGTCGGCCCGGTACTCGCCCGGCACCTCCTGCCACACCGGCTCGCCCTTGTGCTGGCCGAAGGCGATGCGGCGGTCGTCCTCGGGCGGGGCGAGGAAGATGCCCCACCGGTAGTCGGGCATGCGCACGTAGCCGAAGTTGGCCCAGCCCTTGGACTCGACGCTGATGGCGGTGCGCAGGTAGACCTCCAGGTCGTGGCTGCCTTCCGGCCCCAGCTCCCGCCACCAGCGCAGGTACTCGGGCTGCCACTTCTCCAGGGCCCGCTGCAGGCGCCGGTCGTCGGCCAGGTCGACGTTGTTGGGGATCCGGTCCGTATAATCGATGCTCACACCCGCTTCCTTTCGTAGTCGGCCTGGCGGCCGGTGCCGAACAGCTTCAGCGCGCCCGCATCGCCGGTGGCGTTGGGGCGCTGGAAGATCCAGTTCTGCCAGGCGCTGAGGCGGCCGAAGATCTTGGTTTCCATGGTCTCGGGACCGGCGAAGCGCAGGTTCGCCTCCATGCCGGTCAGGGCGTCGGACGAGAAGCTGGCCCGCTCCTCGATGGCGATGCGCACCTCGTCCTCCCAGTCGATGTCGTCGGGGATGAAGGTGACCAGGCCCAGGTCCTCGGCCGTCTCCGCGTCCAGCTCCCGGCCCATGACCTGCCGCACTTCCTCGACCGCGGCGGCGTCGCCGAGAAACCGGGTCTGCAGGCGGGTGAGGCCGTTGGCCATGGGCAGGGGCCCGAAGTTCATGCCGGTGGCGCGCACGCTGGGCGCCTCCAGGTTGGAGCCCTCGAAGGTGCCGTCCAGCATGTACGTGCGGTCGGCGGCCAGCACCAGCTCCAGGAGCGTGCCGGCGAAGCAGCTCCCCGGCTCGACCAGGGTCACCAGGCTGCGCGAGGTGACGTCGAGCCGCTTCAGGGTGCGCTTGAGGTAGAGGATGATCTCGCGGACCAGCCAGTGGTCGGCGTGGTCCAGCAGCGCCTGGTCGGCGGCGGCTACGGTGTCGGCGGTGCCGCTGGTGCGCACCACCCAGGTGCCCAGCTCCGGCTCGTTGAAGCGCAGGTGCAGGATGGCGTCCTCCAGCTCCCGGGCCAGGGCCAGGGGCCAGTAGCCGGCGCCCGCGGCGACGATGGCGTCGATGCCGCGCGGCGGCGGCGCCGCCGGGGCGTGGACCGTCAGGTGGGCGACGGCGGCGTCCCGGTCGAGCCGCACGGTTACCGTGGAATAGGTGATCTCGTCCTCGGTCACCGTGCGCTCCAGCGGCGTCAGCGCGATGCCCTGGCCGCCGGCCGGGCGGTCGGTGCGGGCGGCGAACTGCTCGGCCCGCTCGCGCGCCACCTCGGCGAGGCGGGACCGCGGCACCAGCTCGTCCACCAGGTTCCATTCCACGGCCCTGCGGCCCTTGATGCCCTCGGTGACGGTGGAGAACACGTCGGCCCGGTCGCGGCGCACCCGGCGCTTGTCCACCACCCGGGTCAAACCGCCGGTGCCGGGCAGCACAGCCAGCAGCGGCACCTCGGGGAGCGACACGGCGCTGGAGCCGTCGTCGATCAGCATGATGTGCTCGGCGGCCAAAGCGAGCTCGTAGCCGCCGCCGGCAGCCGTGCCGTTGATCAGGCACAGGTAGAGCTGCCCCGAATGGGCGCTGGCGTCCTCCATGGCATTGCGGGTTTCGTTGGTGAACTTGCAGAAGTTCACCTTATGGGCATGGCTCGATTGGGCCAGCATGGGGATGTTGGCGCCCGAGCAGAACACCCGGTCCATGTCCGAGGTGACGACGACGGCGCCCACCTGGGGATGCTCGAAGCGCAGCCGCTGGATGGCGTCGTTGAGCTCGATGTCGACGCCCAGGTCATAGGAGTTGAGCTTGAGCTTGTAGCCCGGCTCCAGGCCGCCGTCCTCGGCCACCGAGAGCACCAGGGTGGCGACCGCGCCGTCCACCTCCAGGCGCCAGTGGCGATAGCGCTCGGGGTGGGTCTGGAAATCGATCATGACGGTCCGCTCCCCCCGCGCCACGGGCTCGTGCCGGCCCCCCGATTGGTCCGGGATCGGCGCTTACTAAAGTAAATCAGTACCGAAATGCTTATTTACATTCTGGTGATCCGGTCCCATGCTGTCAAGGTGCCGGCCGGGCCCCGGTGCGGCGCCAAGAAGAGAAGGGGGAGGAAGGCGAGGAGTGCCACCGCCGGTGTCCAATACCGCGCACGCGCCGGCACCCGAGGAGTCCGTGGTCGTCCGCGCCGCGGTGGCCGACGACCTGCCGGTGGTCATCGACCTGGACCGGCGCAACACCGGCCTCCCCAAGCCCGACTACTGGCACGACCTGTTCGCCCGCTACGGGGCCCGCGACGGCCGCTTCTTCCTGGTCGCCGAGGCGCGGGGCACCGTGGTCGGCTTCATCATCGGCGAGGTCCGCGCCTGGGAGTTCGGCTCTCCCCCCTGCGGCTGGGTGTTCGCCCTCGGAGTCGACGACTCGGTCCGCCTGTCGGGGGTGGGCAGCCGCCTGTTCGAGTCCATCTGCGAGGGCTTCCGCACGGCCGGGGTTGACAAGGTGCGGACCATGTTGGCGGTTGACGACAACCTCAACATGTCGTTTTTCCGCAGCCAGGGCATGATGGGCGGGCCGTTCATCCAGTTGGAGAAGGCCCTGGACTGAGACACCGTCGGGAGGCGACCCATGCGATTGCAGAAAGCGACCCGCTGCGCCCTGTTCGCCGTGCTCGAGCTGGCCGGCCAACCCGACCGCCAGTTGTCGGCCACGGACATCGCCGAGAGGTACGGCATCTCGTCCAACCACCTAGCCAAGGTCCTGCGCGATTTGGGCCGGGCCGGGCTGGTGGAATCGGTGCGCGGCGCCGGCGGCGGCTACCGGTTCGCGGGCAACGCCCGGCGCCTCACCCTGTTCGACGTCATCGCCCTGTTCGAGGACGTGGACGCCGCCCGGCCCATGGGCCGCGAGCCCGGCGACCACACCGAGAACGGCCAGGCCCTGCGCCTGGTGCTGCAGGAGATCGACGACATCGCGCGGGCGACGCTCCGCTCCATCACCATCGACACCATGCTCAAGACCACCCAGTGGCGGCGCGACCGCGCCGCCCGCGCCGAGACCGTGCGTTGAGGGTCGGGCCGGAATCAAGGGATGTGACTCAGTTCACCGCGATGACCAAGGCCAAACCATTCCGTCACTCCCGCGCAAGCGGGAGTCCAGGTTTCCCGAGCCGTTTGTGGATTCCCGCCTGCGCGGGAATGACGGGTGGCAAGCGGTCGGCTCGTTGTGATCGATCGAGTCACCTGACGTCATCTCGGGTCACACGAAGCGCCTGATCACCGATGTTCGCCGAGTTCCTCCAGTTCCTGTTCACCGGGATCACCGTCGGCGCGACCTACGCCCTGGTCGCCATGGGCTTCTCCATCATCTACAACGCCAGCCACGTGATCAATTTCGCCCAGGGCGAGTTCGTCATGCTGGGCGGCATGGGAACCGTATACCTGCTCGCCGCCGGCCTGCCTTTGCCGGTGGCGATCATCATCGCCGTGGCCATGACGGTGGTGGTCGGCATGCTCCTGGAGAAGCTGGCCATCGAGCCGGCGCGGAACGCCTCGGTGGTGACCCTGATCATCATCACCATCGGGGCGTCGATCTTCCTGCGCGGCGTCGCCCAGGTGGTGATGGACAAGGAGTTCCACGCCATGCCGGCGTTCACCGGCGAGGACCCCATCGTCATCGGCGGCGCCGCCATCCTGCCGCAGAGCCTGTGGGTGATCGGCGGCGGGGTGATGATGGTGCTGGCACTGTGGTTCTTCTTCGAGCGCATGAAGATGGGCAAGGCCATGCTGGCCACGGCCTACAACCCGCTGGCCGCGCGCCTGGTCGGCATCAACACGAAGATGGTGCTGCTGCTGAGCTTCGGCCTTGCCGCCTTCCTGGGCTCGGTGGGGGGAATCCTGATCGCGCCCATGTCGGCCACCTACTACGAGGTCGGCATCATGCTCGGCCTCAAGGGCTTCTGCGCCGCCATCCTGGGCGGCCTGGGGCGCGGCTGGGGGGCGGTGGCCGGCGGCCTCATCGTCGGCATCGCCGAATCCATGGGGGCCGGCTACATCTCGTCCGAGTACAAGGACGCCATCGCCTTCATCCTCATCCTGCTGGTGCTGTTCTTCATGCCCAGCGGACTGTTCGGCACCCGGGGGACGGAACGGGTATGATCGCCTGGCTGGCCAATCCCCGCACCGGCGGCCTGCTGGTGCTCGCCGCCATCATCGCCGTGCTGCCCCTGGCACTGCCCAACAACTTCTATTTCGACGTGGCGGTACGCGCCGGCCTCAACGCCATCGTCTGCGTCGGCCTCAACCTGCTCATCGGCTATGCCGGGCAGATCAGCCTCGGCCACGCCGGGTTCCTCGGGCTCGGGGCCTACGCCTCGGCCGTCCTGACCGCCCACTACGGCTGGAATCCCTACGCGGCCATGGGGGTCGGTGCGATCGCGGTGGGCGTCCTGGCCTTCGCCGTCGGCCGGCCCATCCTGCGCCTGCGCGGCCACTACCTGGCCATGGCCACTCTGGGCCTGGGCATCATCATCTCCATCGCCGCCAACACCGAGGACGACTATACCGGCGGCCCCGACGGCATGACCGTGCCGCCGCTGACGGTGTTCGGCACCGAGCTCTACGGCGAGCGCATCTGGTACTGGATCGTCGGCGCCCTGGTGGTGGTTAGCGTGTGGCTGGCCCTCAACCTGGTGGCCTCGCCGGTGGGCCGCGCGCTCAGGTCCGTGCACGGCTCCGAGGTGGCGGCCGAGGTCTCCGGCGTGGACACGGCGCGCTACAAGGTGCTGGTGTTCGTCATCTCGGCCGTGTTCGCTTCGGTGGCCGGCAGCCTGGGGGCCCACTACGGTGGCTTCATCACCCCGGTGGACGTGGGCTTCATCAAGTCCATCGAGCTGGTCACCATGGTGGTGCTGGGCGGCATGGCGTCGACCTATGGCGCCGTCGTCGGGGCGGCCATCCTGACCGCCCTGCCGCAGGTGCTGACCTGGCTGCAGGACTACGAGCACCTGGCCTTCGGCCTCATCCTCATGCTGGTCATGATCTTCATGCCGCGGGGCCTGATCCCCAGCCTGGGGTCGGCATTCCGCCACCTGTTCATCGACCGGCCGGAGACCCAGTCCACATGACGGCCCTGGCCGTCGAGGCCCTGAGCAAGGAGTTCGGCGGCGTCCACGCCGTCGCCGACCTCAGCTTCGCCGTCACGCCGGGCACCATCCATTCCATCATCGGCCCCAACGGCGCGGGGAAGACGACGCTGTTCAACCTGATCACCGGCCTCTACCGGCCGACGGCCGGGCGCATCGTGCTGGACGGCGAGAACGTCGCCGGCCTGGCGCCCTACAAGCTGGCCGCCAAGGGGTTGTCGCGCACTTTCCAGAACCTGCAGATCTTCTTCAACATGACCGCCCTGGAGAACGTCCTTGTGGGGATGCACCTGCGGCTGGACCGGCGCCTGGCGCCGGCAGTGCTGCGCCTGGCCGGGGCGCGGCGCCGGGAGGCGCAGGCCCGCGATGAGGCGGCCGAGCTGCTGCGCTTCGTCGGCCTCGGCGACTACGTCACCGCCGACAGCGCCTCCATGCCCTATGGGGCGTTGAAGCGCCTGGAGATCGCCCGCGCCCTGGCCCTGCGGCCGCGGCTGCTGCTGCTGGACGAGCCGGCGGCCGGCCTCAACATCAACGAGACGGCGGAGATCGACGAGCTGATCCGCAAGATCGGCGAGACCGGAGTCACCGTCGTCCTGGTCGAGCACGACATGCGCTTGGTCATGGGCATCTCGGACCACATCCTGGTGCTCGACAACGGCCGCAAGCTGGGCGAAGGCAACGCCGAGCAGGTGCGCGCCGACCCCAAGGTGATCGCCGCCTACCTGGGGGCGGCGGCGCTGGGACGGAACGATGCCGCAAAAGGCGGCTGAGCGCGCCGTCCCCCTGCTGTCGGTGCGCGGGGTCAGCACCCATTACGGGCGCATCCAGGCCTTGCGCGAGGTGGACCTGGAAATCGCCGAGGGTGAACTGGTGGCTCTGGTCGGGGCCAACGGGGCCGGCAAGACGACCCTGCTGCGCACCATCTCCGGCATTCTCGCCCCGTCGGCCGGCGACATCGTGTTCGACGGCCACAGCATCCTGCGCGCCCAACCGGACCGCCGGGTGGAGATGGGCATCGCCCAGGTGCCCGAGGGGCGCCAGATGTTCGGCCCCATGAGTGTCGAGGACAACCTGGTGCTGGGCGCCTTCACCCGCACCAAGACCGAGGCCGAGGCCGACCTGGCGGTGGTTCTGGACAAGTTTCCCCAGCTCCGCGACAAGCAACGGGAGCCGGCCGGCACACTGTCGGGCGGCCAACAGCAGATGCTGGCCATCGGCCGGGCTCTGATGGCGCGGCCGCGGCTGCTGCTGCTGGACGAGCCGTCCATGGGCCTTGCCCCCAACCTGGCCGACGAGACCTTCGCCACCATCCGCAGCCTGAAGGCGGCGGGCACCACGGTCTTCCTGGTCGAGCAGAACGCTTCCGCCGCGCTGGCCCTGGCCGACCGCGGCTACGTGTTGGAGACCGGGCGCATCGTGCTCGCCGACACCGGCCGCGCGCTGCTCGAGAACGAAAAGGTCCAGGCCGCCTACCTGGGCCTTTGACCGGCGGCGCGGCGCCCGGCATTGTGTCGGCCGCCGTTCCACCGCCGCCGGAGATGACCATGCCTCCACCCGATGACGACGTCATGCACCGCCTGGGCCGGGTGCGGCTGCTGTCCCTGGACGTGGACGGGGTGCTCACCGACGGCGGCCTCTATTTCTTCGAGGACGGCGGTCAGGCGCGCAAGTTCAACGTCAAGGACGGCGTCGGCATCAAGCGTCTGATGGCGGCGGGCATCGAGGTGGCCATCGTCTCCGCCGGGATCTCGCCGGCCGTCGAGCACCGGGGCCGGGTGCTGGGCCTCAACCACGTCCACACCGGCGTGGACGACAAGCTGGAGACCCTGAGGAGCGTGTGCCGGGCCGTCGGCGTGGGCCTGGACGAGACCGCCCACGTGGGCGACGACGTCAACGACCTGCCTGTGCTGGCGGCGGTGGGCTGTCCGCTGGCCGTCGCCGACGCCATGCCCCAGGTGCGCGCCGCCGCCGCCTGGGTGACCGAGAACGGGGGCGGGCAGGGCGCCGTGCGCGAGGTCTGCGACCTGATGCTGGCGGCGCGTGAAGACCGAGGCTGAGACGGCCTCTGCCTATTATGGTCCGGCGGCCACCGGTCCCGCCTCCAGGTAGTAGGCGGGGTCGTGGTCGGGAAGGAATTCGAAGAACAGCCGGGCGTTGGACTCCCGGTAGCGGGCGAGCAGGGCGGCGCGGGCATCGTCGGTCAGCAGGCCGTGGGGATCGTCGGGCCGCTTGGGGATGGTCTTGCTGAGCCAGCTCGCCAGGGCGTGGGCCTCCTCCCGGGTCAGGAGCCGGTTGGCCAGTCGTTCGATCTCCAGCACCCGCGGCGACAGGCTGGGATTGGCGGCCGGCACGTTGGTCAGGTCGACGGTGGCGGGCACGCCCAGGGCCCAGAAGACGCCTTCGACGAAATTGGTCCGTCCGGCGCTCGCCACCACCGCCTTCTCGAACGGGATCACGGTCACGGCGTCGCGGCCGAAACGGTCGGCGAAGGTGTCGACGACACGGTCCCAGTGGTAGTTGTCGAGGGGCAGCTCGTCGACGAAGGTCGCGAAGTCGCGGGTCTCGCCCCGCTTGATGACCTGGTTGTAGAGGGACTCGACGAAGGTGTCCTGCCGCCGAAGGACGATGATCAGACGGGTGTCGAAGCCCTCGGTCAGGTAGGCGGCGATTTTGGCCGTCATGGCACACCGGTTGGATACGCCGGAGTCGTGGGCGAGGCCGAGGAGGAGCTCCTGGGTGGTGAACACGCCGTCGTAATCGGCCTCCAGGTGGCGGGCGAACAGGGTCTCGCGGATGGGCCGCAGCCGTGCTTCGTCGAACCCGGTCAGGGGCGTCAGCTTGGCGGTCTCGAGGAAGATCTCGGGGTCGTAGACCAGCCCGTACTGCGCCAGCGCCTGCTTGGCGACATCCTGGTTGAAGAACGCCTGAATGAGGGTCGAACCGCAGCGCTCGCTGCCGATGTGGAAATGCAGGGTCTTCACCCGACGTCCCCCCGGACGGCTCCCGAAACCGGTCGCGATGATAGCGGAGGCGGAACCTTGGACGCCATGGGAGATGGGTTAGAATGGCAGGCCATATCCGCGCGGGGGAGGGAAGACACATCATGCGGCGGCTTCTTGCGATCACCCTGGCGATGGCGGCCCTGTCGGGCTGCATGACCATCACCGACCTGCCGGTCACCGTGCAGCCGGAGAGCGCGGCGCTCACCGCCAGGGGCCCGGTGACCACCGCCGCCCTGGGCGAGGTGACGCTCGCCGCCCTGGCCCCCATCTTCGACACCGGGGCTCAACTGGCGCCGGAGGTCATTCGAGGCAAGCTGAACTCGACCCTCCAGGCGTCCCGCATCTTCGGGTCCGACACCTCGCGGCCCGTCAACGTGGCCGGCACCGTGCTGGCGTCCTCCATCCCGGGCGCGAGCTTCGGCGGCTTCCCCAGCTCGCTGACCATCCGCTACACCGCGCGCAGTTCCGCCGGCACCACGCTGCTCGACGAGACCGTGACCTCGTCGGGCCAGGACGACACCGGGTCGTTCCTGGGCGACACGCGCTACCGGCGCTCCATGAGCGTGACCGTGGCCAACAACATCACGTTGTTCCGCGGCCGCCTGCGCAAGGCCCTGGCCGAGAAGGTGGCGGCCGGCGTCCTGCCCGGCCCCAAGTCGCCGCGGATGGCCGTGGCGGCGGCCGAGGCCGAGCCGGCACCCCCGCCGCCGCCGGCCCGCTTCCCCCTCGAGCCATTGGCGGTGGCGTTCACGAAAGCCCCCCAGCGGCCCGACGACGTGGCGGTGATCATCGGCAACGCCGACTACACCAAACTGGGCAAGGACATCCCCGACGTCATCCCGGCCTATGCCGACGCCGAGAGCTTCAGGCGTTATCTGATCCAGGCGGCGGGCGTGCGCGAGGGCAACATCATCCAGCTCCGCGACGCCACCGGCACCCATCTGACGCGTGTCTTCGGCAGCGAGCGCACCCACCGGGGGCAGCTCTTCGACTGGGTGCGCAAGGGGCGCTCGCGGGTGTGGGTCTACTACGCCGGGCACGGCGCGCCGGGAGGCGCCGACGGCGGGGCCTACCTGGTGCCGTCCGACGCCGACGGCAACCGCATCGACCTCAACGGCTATCCGCTTACCCTGCTCTACGAGAACCTGAGCCGGCTGCCCGCGGTCTCGATCACGGTCGTGCTGGAGGCCTGCTTCTCGGGCGCCAGCCAGGGCGGCTCGGTGGTGTCCAAGGCGTCGCCCATCCACCTGAAACCCAAAACGCCGCCGGTGCCGGACAACGTCACGGTCATCGCCGCCGGCGCCGCCGACCAGATCGCCTCGTGGGAGCAGGACTCGTCCCACGGCCTGTTCACCAAGTACCTGCTCAAGGGCCTGGGCGGCGAGGCCGACGCCAAGCCCTACGGCGACGGCGACGGCACCGTCGGCTGGACCGAGGTCGGGGCCTATCTGGAGGACACGCTCACCTACCAGGCCCGCCGCCACTACGGCCGCGACCAGACGGCCCAGTTCGTCAACCTGCCGGCGCCATGACCTTCATCGGCGACTTCCCGGAGCCGCCGCCGCTCCGCCGCGCCATCGAGGCGGCCTGCCGCGCCGACGAGACGGCGTGCCTCGACGCCGTGCTGGCCGAGGCCGCCTTCGACGACGCGGCCCGCGGCCGCATCGCCGCCACCGCCCGCCGCCTGGTCGAGGGCATGCGCGGCGGGACGCGGGTCGGCACCCTCGACGCCTTCATGCACGAGTACGAGCTCAGCAATCAGGAAGGCGTGGTGCTCATGTGCCTGGCCGAGGCGCTGCTGCGCATCCCCGATGCCGGCACCGCCGACCGCCTGATCCGCGACAAGATCGGCGAGGCCGACTGGGCCCGCCACCTGGGCCACAGCGGCTCCGTCCTGGTCAATGCCGGCACCTGGGCGCTGATGCTCACCGGGCGGGTGGTGCGCATGGAGGACGCGGTGCTGACCGACCTGCCGTCGTTCCTCGGCCGGCTGGTGGCGCGCAGCGGCGAGCCGGTGATCCGGCGTGCCCTCACCCAGGCCATGCGAATCCTCGGCCGCCAGTTCGTCATGGGGCGCACCATCGAGGAGGCCCTGGAACGGGCCGCCGGCGAGGAGACCCAGGGCTACTGCCACTCCTTCGACATGCTGGGCGAGGCCGCCTGCACGGCCGCCGACGCCGAGCGCTACGCCCACGCCTATGCCCATGCCATCGACGTGCTGGGGCGCGAGGCCGCAGGCGCCGAGCCCGGCGCCCTGGAGATCTCGGTCAAGCTGTCGGCGCTGCATCCCCGGTTCGAGTACGCCCAGCGCCGCCGCATCCTGAGCGAGCTGGTGCCGCGGGTGGTGGCCCTGGCGGCGCGGGCCCGCGAGGCCGGGGTGGCCCTGTGCGTGGACGCGGAAGAAGCCCATCTGCTGGAGCTGTCCCTGGACGTCATCGAGGCGGTCCTGAACGACCCGGCGGTGGCCGGCTGGGACGGCTTCGGCGCCGCCGTCCAGGCCTACCAGAAGCGGGCGCCGGCGGTCCTCGACTGGCTCGCCGACCTGGGCCGCCGACAGGGCCGCCGGCTGCGCCTGCGCCTGGTCAAGGGCGCCTACTGGGACAGCGAGATCAAGCACGCCCAGGAGCAGGGGCTGGATAGCTACCCCGTGTTCACCCGCAAGGCCTCGACCGACGTCTCCTATCTCGCCTGCGCCCGCCGCATCGTGACCTCGGACGTGTTCTTCGGCCAGTTCGCCACCCACAACGCCCATACCTTCGCCGCCGTGATGGAGCTGGCCGGCGACCGCCGGGACCTGGAGTTCCAGCGCCTCCACGGCATGGGCCATGCGCTCTACGACCAGGTGATGGCCGACGACGGCTGGGCGGTGCCGTGCCGGGTGTACGCCCCGGTGGGCAGCCACGAGGACCTGCTCGCCTACCTGGTGCGGCGGCTGCTGGAGAACGGCGCCAACACCTCGTTCGTCAACCGCATCGTCGACGAGGCGGCGCCCCTCGACGACGTGGTCGCCGATCCGGCGACCCGGGTCGCCGGCCTGGCTCACAAGCCCCATCCGCGCATCCCGCTGCCGGCGGACCTGCTGGGGCCCGAAAGGCGCAACTCCCTGGGCGTGGATCTGAGCGACCCCGGGGCGCTCAGGCCCCTGGCGCGGGCCATGGGCGACTCGGTGCCGGCCGACGGCTGGACGGCGGCGCCCCTGATCGCCGGCAAGGCGCCGCCGGGCACGACCCGCCCGGTGCTCGATCCCGCCGACCACCGGCGGCAAGTGGGCGCGGTGACGGACGCCGGACCTGCCGAGGTGGAGGCCGCCCTGGCCACCGCCGCCGATGCCGCGCCGGCCTGGGACGCCACCCCGGCGGCCGAGCGCGCCGCCTGTCTGAGCCGCGCCGCCGACCTCATGGAGGCGGACATGCCCGAGCTCATGGCCCTGGCCGTCCGCGAGGCCGGCAAGACCATCGACGACGCCGTCGCCGAGGTGCGCGAGGCGGTGGACTTCTGCCGCTACTACGGGGCCGGCGCCGGGGCCGAGTTCGCCGCGCCCGAACCCCTGCCGGGCCCCACCGGCGAAAGCAACCAGGTGGCCCTGCGCGGACGCGGCGTGTTCGCCTGCATCAGCCCGTGGAACTTCCCGCTGGCCATCTTCACCGGCCAGGTCACCGCGGCCCTGGCCGCCGGCAACGCGGTGATCGCCAAGCCGGCCGAGCAGACGCCGCTGATGGCGGCCCGGGCCGTCACCCTGCTGCACAGGGCCGGAGTGCCCGAAGACGCGCTCCACCTGCTGCCCGGCGGCGGGCCGGAGGTGGGGGCGCCCCTGGTGGCCGACCCGCGGGTGTCGGGGGTGGCCTTCACCGGCTCGGTTGAAACCGCGCACACCATCAACCGGGCCCTGGCCGCGCGCCCCGGCCCCATCGTGCCGCTGATCGCCGAGACCGGCGGCCAGAATGCCCTGATCGTCGATTCCACCGCGCTGCCCGAGCAGGTGGTGGCCGACACCATCACCTCGGCCTTCCGCAGCGCCGGGCAGCGCTGCTCCGCCCTGCGGGTGCTTTTCGTCCAGGCCGACATTGCGCCCCGGATCACCGACATGCTGGCCGGGGCGGTGGCCGAGCTGACGATGGGCGACCCGGCGCGGCTGGACACGGACGTGGGCCCGGTCATCGACGCCGACGCGATGGCCATGCTCGAGGCCCACGCCGCCCGCATGGCCCGCGACGGGCGGCTGATCGCACAGGCCGACCTGCCGGCGGCCTGCGCCCACGGCACCTTCTTCGCCCCGCGGGCGTTCGCCATCGACGGCATCGGGGCCCTGGAGCGCGAGGTGTTCGGCCCCATCCTGCACGTGGTGACCTGGGCCGGCGACCGCCTGGACGACGTCATCGCCGCCGTCAACGGCACCGGCTACGGCCTCACCCTCGGCGTCCACAGCCGCCTGGACGGTACCGTGGAAGCGGTGCGGCGCGCCTGCCGGGTCGGCAACACCTACGTCAACCGCACCATCATCGGCGCCGTGGTCGGCGTCCAGCCCTTCGGCGGCGAGGGCCTGTCGGGCACCGGCCCCAAGGCCGGCGGCCCCCGCTATCTGCACCGCTTCGCCACCGAGCGCACGCTCACGGTCAACACGGCGGCGGCAGGCGGCAACGCGGCGTTGCTGTCGCTGACCGAGGACGATGCCGACGCGGCCCCGGCGCCGTCACGGCCGAGTTGATTGCCCAATGCCGGGGATGGCGCTATAGAGGGCCGATGCCTAGGCTCCTGCTGCCGGCCGCCTTTCTGGCCGCTCTGCTGGTGGCGGCGTGCGCGCCGGCGCCCCACGTGCACGATCCCGACGAATTCAACCGCGAGTCCGAGGACTTCGGCACCGAGCCCACGACCATCTACAGGGTCGACATCTGCTACAACACCTACGGGACGACGCCAGCCGAGGTTCGCCGCATGGCCCAAGCCGAATGCGCCCGGTTCAACAAGGTTGCCATCTTCGTCGGGCAGGACGTCCTGCACTGCCCAATGATAACTCCGGCCCGCGCCACCTACAGCTGCAAACCGCCGCAATAGGGGGCTGACCAAGCGCCGCCGGCGCTTCCGTCATCGGACGAACCCACCGCTGTCGCAACCGCCATGCGCTGCCCGCATGGGTGACCGATTATTTTTGAAATTGTGCTTTTTTGTGGATTTTGTCATCATACCGTCATGAAAGCGTCATGCGAGCACGATGACGGGTTTTTCCGCGGGCGCGTTCGAGGATCGACCATGACCCTGCGCCAGTTGTTCGACTTCCTGATCCATCCCGGCAGCCGGCAGCCTAAACGCCCGCGCCGGCCTCAGCAGCCCGACCGGGTCCTGCCGCCGCCCAATCCGTTCACTCTGCTGGCCGGCTTCCGCGACTGATCCCAGCGCGCCTTTGAGCCGAGAAGCGAAGCGCCGTCACTGCGCGCCGGAAAGTCCGCGCGGTGTCGAGCGCCACCGCCTTCGCATGACATGGCCTGGAGGGTCTTGTCATTGGCGCGGCGGCATAAGCTCCTCCAGGCGCCGGCGCATGCGCCGCACGTGGCTGCCCGTCCAGTAGAGGCGGTCGCAATCGGGGCAACGGCGCAGAGGGCCGTCGGTCCCGCGGGCACCCTCCGGCATTTCGGCGCGGCGCTCATCGCCGGCGTCCTCCAGGGGCGTGTTGCACACCAGGCAACGGCTGAACGGGCGGTGATGCCAGTCGACGCCGACGCAGCGCGTCAATTGGCTTGCCAGCGACCCCAGGTCGCCCTCATCCAGCAGCAGAACCCGGCCCTCGGCGCCGCGGAACTCGGTGAGCTGGCGGTCGCGGGTCACCAGCAGCCGGTCCTCGGCCACGGCGCGGTCGAGCAGCGCCCGGTCGCTGCGGCCGCCGTCGGCGATGGCCGTGTCGTAGCCGGCGGCCCGCAGCCACCGCCCCAGCCCGGCCAGCATCTCGTCGCACACGAACTTCACCGCCGCGCGTCCGACACACCCATCACGCTATTCATCAACCGGCATTCCTATTATGCTGAAAAACCGTCGTTTCGTGTCATCGACGACCGCTGGCGGGCGACCGACGCGCCGGGGCGCCCCGGTCAGGATGACGGGCGGACAGGACGCAGGCAATGGCGGGACGGCCCATGCTTCAACTCATCGCCGTGATCGTGGGGGCGTACGTGGTGTTCATGGGGGGCCTCCACGTCTTCCAGCGCAACATGATGTACTTCCCCAGCACGGCGGAGCCCCATCCCGCCCGCTCCGGCGTGCCGGAGATGACGCCGGTGGACTACACGACCGCCGACGGCCTGACCCTCACGTCGTGGTACCGCGAGGCGGGGCAGGGGAAGCCGACGATCGTCTACTTCCACGGCAATGCCGGCCACATGGGCTACCGGGGGTTCAAGGTGCGCCCCTATCTGGACGACGGCTTGGGCGTCCTGCTGGCCGCCTACCGCGGCTTCGGCGGCAACCCCGGCCGCCCCTCCGAGCAGGGCCTCTACGCCGACGGCCGGGCTGCGCTGGCCTACCTCGCCGGCCGCGGAGTCCCTTCGGGCCGCGTGGTGCTGTACGGCGAGTCCCTGGGCACCGGCGTCGCCGTCCACCTGGCCCACGAGGCGGCCACCGCCGGCGGCGGCCCGGTGGGCGCGGTGGTGCTCGAAGCGCCGTACGACTCCATGGGCGCCGTGGCGGCCCACCACTACCCCTACGTGCCGGCCCGCACCCTGATCAAGGACCGCTACGATTCGGCGGCCAAGATCGGCACCGTGGCGGCACCGGTGCTGATCCTGCACGGCGAACGGGACCGTACCATACCCATCAAGTTCGGCCGCCGCCTGTTCGACGCAGCGCAGGAGCCCAAGGAATCCTGGTGGCACCCCCGTGCCGGCCACGAGGATCTGTACGATTACGGGGCTGATGAAGCGGTGATCGACTTCCTGGGGCGCCGCGTCGGCCCCTGATGCCGGGGGGCCTAACCGGATTGAGTTTCGAGGGCTTCCCTGACCCTGAGAATACGGATGCCTTCGTACGTCCCCAGCGCAAGCAGGTCGTCATCACCGGTGACGATGATTTCCGCGCCGGCCGCCAAGGCGGCAGCGAGGACGTGGTCGTCGTCCGGATCGCGACAGACTGGCGGGATGTCCGGAACCTCATCGACCACCGTGGCCACGGCCGTCAGCAGGGCGATGTACTCGATCACCTCGTCGTGGCCGTAGTCGTACCGCTCCAGCTTGCGCAGGAGCGCGTGCGCCGTTTCCTCGAGGATGGCCTCG
>JANQFP010000149.1 GCA_028277795.1 Rhodospirillales bacterium | reverse complement strand
ACATGTTTCAATGAGTGGCTGGATGCGGTGGAAGGTGCGCTAGAGCGCGGCGGCTACAATATCGCCCTGCTGACGCTGGACGATGGGCCGCCATCGCCTGCGCGCGCCCTCCTGCCGAGGAAACGGGAAACGCGATCGTGTGGGTACCATATGTCTGATTTGGACCACTAGAGGACGCCCTTGGTCGACGGCACGGCGTCGGCCTTGCGGGGATCCAGGGCCACGGCCTCGCGAAGGGCGCGCGCCAAGCCCTTGTAGCAGGACTCGACGATGTGGTGGCCGTTCTCGCCGTACAGGGTCTCCACGTGCAAAGTCAGGCCGGCCGCCTGGGCGAAGGCCTGGAACCACTCCTTGAACAGCTCGCTGTCCATGGTGCCCAGCTTGTCGCGCCTGAGATCGACCCGCCACACCAGGTAGGGGCGGTTCGACGCGTCCACCGTCACCCGGGTCAGGGTCTCGTCCATGGGCGACAGGGCCGAGCCGAAGCGGGCGATGCCGGCCCGGTCGCCCAGGGCCTCGGACACGGCGCGGCCGATGGCGATGCCCGTGTCCTCGGTGGTGTGGTGGTTGTCGATGTGGAGGTCGCCCTCGGCAGTGAGGTCCAGATCAATGAGGCTATGGCGGGAGAGCTGCTCCAGCATGTGGTCGAGGAACCCGATGCCGGTGGACACGGCATAGCGGCCGGTCCCGTCTAGATCGACGGTGACCGTGATGGCCGTTTCGCTGGTCTTGCGCTCGACGCGGGCCTGGCGCATGGCCTCCGCTCCCCCCGGGTCCGTCCGGCGCCCCTTGTAGCAGGTCGGCGAAAAATCCGCCAGCCCGCACCCCCCTCGCTTGACCGGGCGCGATCACCGGCATACATCCTCCCATATCGTCCCGCCACCCCTCGGCCCGAAAGCCCACCCGCAATGAGCACGGACGACGCGCGCATTTGGCACGGCACCACCATCCTGGCCGTGCGCAAGGCCGACTCGGTGGTGGTGGCGGGCGACGGCCAGGTCAGCCTGGGCCAGACCGTCATCAAGTCAAACGCGCGGAAGGTGCGGCGCCTGGGCGACGGCGCGGTCATCGGCGGTTTCGCCGGAGCGACGGCCGATGCCTTTACCCTGTTCGAGCGCCTGGAGGGCAAGCTGGAGCAGTACCCGCGGCAGCTTACGCGGGCCTGTGTGGAATTGGCCAAGGACTGGCGCACGGACCGCTACCTGCGCCGCCTGGAGGCGATGATGGCGGTAGCCGACAAGGAGGTGTCCCTGGTGCTCACCGGCACCGGCGACGTGCTGGAGCCCGAGGACGGGTTGATCGGCATCGGGTCGGGTGGCAACTACGCCCTGGCCGCGGCGCGGGCCCTGATGGACCGCGACGACCTGGACGCCGAGGCGGTGGCCCGCAAGGCCATGGAGATCGCCGCCGGCATCTGCGTCTACACCAACATGGAACTGGTCATCGAGCGCCTATGAGCAGCTTCACGCCCCGGGAGATCGTCTCCGAGCTGGACCGTCACATCGTCGGTCAGGACGACGCCAAGCGCGCGGTGGCCATCGCGCTGCGCAACCGCTGGCGGCGCCAGCAGCTGGACGACGACCTGCGCGAGGAGGTGCTGCCCAAGAACATCCTCATGATCGGCCCCACCGGGGTCGGCAAGACCGAGATCGCCCGCCGCCTCGCCCACCTGGCCCAGGCCCCCTTCATCAAGGTGGAGGCCACCAAGTTCACCGAGGTCGGCTACGTGGGCCGCGACGTGGAGCAGATCGTCCGCGACCTGGTGGAGCTGGCCATCCACATGACCCGCGACCGGGCCCGCAAGCAGGTCACCGCCAAGGCCGAGCTGCAGGCCGAGGAACGGGTGATCGATGCCCTGGTGGGCGAGAACGCCAGCCGCGACACCCGCGAGAAGTTCCGCAAGATGCTGCGCGAGGGCCGTCTCGACGACAAGGAGGTGGAGGTCCAGGTGGCCGATTCTTCGGGCGGCGGCCTGCCCACCTTCGACATCCCGGGCATGCCCGGCGCCCAGATGGGCATGCTCAACCTCAACGATATCTTCGGCAAGGCTTTCGGCGAACGCACCCGCTCCAAACGCATGACCGTGGCCGAATCTTATGACGTGCTGGTGGACCAGGAGAGCGACAAGCTGCTGGACGAGGACAAGGTGATCAAGGACGCCATCGCCGCGGTCGAGAACAACGGCATCGTGTTCCTGGACGAGATCGACAAGATCACCGCCCGCTCCGAACGCATGGGCGCCGACGTCAGCCGCGAGGGCGTGCAGCGGGACCTTCTGCCCCTGATCGAGGGGACCACCGTGTCCACCAAGCGGGGGACGGTGAAGACCGACCACATCCTGTTCATCGCATCGGGCGCCTTCCACATCGCCAAGCCGTCCGACATGTTGCCCGAGCTGCAAGGCCGGCTGCCCATCCGCGTCGAGCTCAAGGCGCTCACCCGCGACGACTTCGTGCGCATCCTCACCGAACCGGAAGCCTCATTGATCAAGCAGTACCGCGCGTTGATGGCGGTCGAAGAGGTGTCGCTGGAGTTCTCCGACGACGCGGTGCACGAGATCGCCGATCTGGCCGCCGAGATCAACGACGGGGTCGAGAACATCGGCGCCCGGCGCCTGCAGACGGTGATGGAGAAGCTGGTCGAGGACATCAGCTTCACCGCTTCGGAACGGGCCGGCGAGACCATCAAGCTAGGCGCCGAGGACGTCCGCACCCACGTCGGCGACCTGGCCAAGGACGCCGATCTCAGGAAGTTCATTCTTTGAGGACCGCACGCGACGCTGATTCGCCGGCGCGGGGTTTTCAGAACCGGTAGCCGTAGCGCAGGCCGACCGATTCCAGGCCCTCGTTGGCATCGCAGAGCCTGGCGTTGGAGATGTGGTCGAAGTGGATGGAGATGTTGTGGTTGGGCGTGATCCGGTAGCCCAGCCCGATGGCGCCGCGGAACAGGACCCGGCAGCCCAGGTCCTTCCTGCCCAGTTCGTTGTCGTCGAGGTTGCCGTTGTGGACGGCGCCGCCGAAGGTCAGGTCGATGAACACGTCGTCCAGGAGATCGAACTCCCAGGTCAGGCCCAGGTAGCCCTGGCTGGTGTCACTCGCCGAGTTGATGCTGGCTCCGATGTGGGGCCGCGGCGAGAAGACCAAGTCGAGGAACTCCGGCGAGGCGAACAGGACCTCCAGGTTGCCGTCCACTCCGTCCTCTTTGTTGCTGGAGAACGGCCCCGTATCGTGGGCCAGGGCGCCCACCCGGACCTCGGTCACGATGTCGGTGAAGGCGAGGTTACCGTCGCCGTCCGCCGCCCGCCCGGCGTCCGCGTTTGCCACAGCCATGGCCAACGCCACGGCGAGGCCCGTCGGTAGCGTTCTGCCCATGTCCCCTCATCCGACTGCCGTCACGCGGCGCGGCGTCTTGTTGATCCCATTATTTGGAGTTCGTGGACTCCGTCAATAGGCCGGGCCTTCGGACGGTCCGTTCCTGGCCCGTATCTCGGCGAGCACCCAATCCAGGGTGTCGTCGTCCAGATCGCCGATGCGCTCGGCGAGCAGGTTGGCCAGCTCCGTCGCCTTGGGGCTGAGGCCCGCCGTGTCCACCACCACGCGCGGGTGCGACAGCTCGGCGAGGCGCTTGAGCGCCTCCGCCTCGTCCCAGATCAGCTCGAAATAGCCGCAGATCTGCATGACCAGGCCGGACCCCGGGCGGCCCCGGTTGCCGTGTTCCAAAGCCGACAGATAGGCGCTGGACACCCCCAGATCGGCCGCCATCTGTTTGAGGGTGATGGCGCGCCGCTGACGCAGCTCGCGGACCTTGGCCCCGAACGGGGTCATGTGGTCGGCCCCACCGGCGGGCCGCTCACCGCAGCTTCCTCAACAGCACGTAGAGCGCCCCGTCGCCGCCATCGGCCGGGACGGCAGAGCAGAAGGCGAGCACGCGCTGGCGGATGCCCGGCTCGTCGAGCCAACGGGGGACGTTGGTCCGCAACACCCCCGGCGTGCCGTCGGGCCGCAGTCCCTTGCCGGTGATGACCAGGACGCAGCGGCGGCCCGCCTGCTGGGCGGCGGCCAGGAAGGCGGCCAGCGCCCGATGGGCGTCGGCCTGGGTCAGATGATGCAAATCGAGGGTGGCCTCCACCCGCATCTGTCCCCGCCGCAACCGCACCGCGGTGCGCTTGTCGACGCCGGCGCGCCGCCCCTGGGCGGCGTCGGCGACCCGCAGCGGTGGGGGCGACGGCACCCGGGTGAACTCCGGGTGGGGGCGCGGGGCACAGGTCCCCGTACGCAATCCGCCCCCAGGTTTCGTTACCCGGTCGCGGTCGGAGAGCGGCTTGACGCCGCCGGTGACATGCCGCCACAGGGCCGATTCGTCGCCGCTCAGCCGGCGCGGCGGCGTGCGCCCACGGTCACGGGGCCCGGGCATCGACGATCACCACGTGCAGCCGCCGTGGGCCATGGGCGCCGAGCAGCAGGGTCTGCTCGATGTCGGCGGTGCGAGACGGACCGGTGATCCAGTGGACCGCACGGGGCAGGCCGTCCGCGCCGCGCTCCGCCCGTACCCGCTCCCATGCCTCCTCGTAGGTGCCGAAGATGCGGGCCGCCGGGACTAAGGCGATATGGGTGTCGGGAAGGAAATCGAGGGTGCTCGGGCTCTCCGGCCCCGACAGAAGCACCAGGGTGCCGGTCTCGGCGACCCCGCAGAATGCGCCGGTGACGCCGACGACATCGTCCTTCTCGCCATGCCCCTCGGTCACCGTCAACGCCGACTGCTGCGACCACGGAATGGACCGGACCTGTGGGTCCGGGGCCAGCTTGACGGTGCTTGGCAGGTTGTGCTCGCGCAGGAACCGCGCCACCACGGCCGGCACTGCCTCGGGGCCGGCGACGCGGGCGGTGGTGGCGCTGACGCGCTCGGCCTCGGCGATGAACAGCGCGATGCGGGCCTCCGCGTCCACCCGGCCGCGCCCTGGCACCACACCGGCGGCCGGGTTGGCCAGCCGGGCCTCCAGGGCCGCCGTCTCCTGGTCCGGCAGCGGCCCCCGGCCCAGTGCGGCGCGGATGGCGCCAAGGGTCGCGGCGCGGCTGTCGGTCACGACCGGGGGCCCCCCCGGTCCGACCACATCTGCTGGAAGGTCCGCCCCTGGGGTGCCGGCAGGTCACGCGCCGCCGTCCAGCCGCCGGCCAGGGGCATGTGCCGGAACGCTCCGCGGCGCCGGCCCAGGGCGCCGAGCATCGCCGCCTGCAGGGCGGTGACCCGGCGATAGAGGGCCGGCCGCCGGGCCAGGAAGGCCCAGGCCTTCAGCGCGTAGCGGGCCGGCGCCGGGCCGAGGCCGCGATCGAACTGGCGCTCGCGCCAGTCCCGCAGCATGCGCGGCAGCGGGATGCGCATGGGGCACACCTCCTCGCAGCGGCCGCACAGGGTGGAGGCGTTGGGCAGGTCGCCGGCGTTCTCGATGCCGATGAGGTTGGGCACCAGCACCTTGCCCATGGGGCCCGAGTAGACCCAGCCGTAGGCATGGCCGCCCACCGACCGGTAGACCGGGCAGTGGTTGAGGCAGGCGCCGCAGCGGATGCACCGCAGCATGTCATGGAACTCGCTGCCCAGCATGGCGCTGCGCCCGTTGTCGAGCAGGACCACGTGGAATTCGTCGGGTCCGTCCGGGTCGTCGGGCCGCCGCGGTCCCGTGACGAAGGTGTTGTAGACCGACATCTCCTGGCCGGTGGCCGAGCGGGCCAGGACCCTGAGCACGGCGGTGGCGTCCTCCAGGGTCGGCACCACCTTCTCGATGCTGGCCACCACCACGTGGACACGCGGCAGGGTGTGGGTGAGGTCGGCGTTGCCTTCGTTGGTGACCAGGACGATGGACCCGGTCTCGGCGATGAGCATGTTGGCTCCGGTGAGGCCGACGTCGGCGGCGAGGAAGCGCTCGCGCAGCACCGACCTTGCTTCGTCGAGCAGGTTCCGCGGTTCGTCCAAGGGACGATCACCGGGAAACTGCTTGTGCTCGTTGCGGAAGGCCTCCGCCACGTCACCCTTGGCCAGATGGATGGCCGGCGCGATCAGGTGGCTGGGCGGCTCGCGGCGAAGCTGGATGATGTATTCGCCGAGGTCGGTCTCCACCGGCTCGATGCCGGCCGCCGCCAAGTGCTCGTTGATGGCGATCTCCTCGCCGATCATGGATTTGGCCTTGGTCACCGTGCGGGCGCCAGCGGCTCGGCAGATGCCGACGATGGTCTCGCGGGCCGCCGCCGCGTCGGCGCACCAGTGGACGTGACCGCCGCGTTCGTGGACCCGGGCCTCGAAGCGCTCCAGGTAGAAGTCCAGGTGGCCGAGGACATGGTCCTTGATGTCCCGCGCCGCGTCGCGCAGGGCCTCGAACTCGGGCATCCGTTCGACGGCTGCCTTGCGCTTGACCGGGAAGCCGTGGCCGAGGCGGCCCAGGGCGTCCTGCAGTCGGGTATCGCCGAGCGCTTCGAGGGCATTGGACTTGAAGGTGTGGGCGGTCGAGTCCATGCCCCTACTCCGGATCGCCGAGGGGTGGCGCCTGGCCGGTCAGCCCGGCCAGCACTTCGGCCACATGGCGCACTTTGACCGCCGAGCCGCGGCGCTTGAGCCGCCCTGCCAGGTTGAGCAGGCAGCCGAGGTCGCCGCCGAGCAGGGTGTCGGCGCCGCCATCCATGATGTGGCTGACCTTGCGATCAACGATGTCGGCCGAGATTTCCGGGTACTTGACGCAGAAGGTGCCGCCGAACCCGCAGCAGCTCTGCGCTCCGTTGGTGGCGCGCACCTCGAGGCCGCCGACACTGGAGAGCAGGGCCCGCGGCTGTTTCTCGATCCCCAGTTCGCGCAGGCCCGAGCATGAATCGTGATAGGCGGCGACCCCGCGGTATTCGGCGCCGACCCCCGCCACACCCAGCACGTCGACTAGGAACGACGTCAGCTCCCAGGTGCGGCCCGCCAGGTCAATAACCGCCGCCAGATCTGGATCGTTGGCGAACAGCGCGGGGTAGTGCACCTTGATGGTGCCGGCGCACGATCCCGACGGCGCCACCACGTAGTCGAAGCCGGCGAAGGCCTCGATCACCGACCGCGCGATAGCGCGGGCGTCGGCGCTGTCCCCTGAATTGTAGGCGGGCTGGCCGCAGCAGGTCTGGTTGGCCGGCACCGCCACCTCGCAGCCGGCGTCCTCCAGCAGCTTCACCGCGGCAAACCCCACCGCGGGACGCAGGAAGTCGACGAGGCAGGTGACGAACAGGCCGACGCGGGGCGGCTTGGACGGCATGACCGAACAATGGCGCTTCGGATACTGAAAAACAAGGGCAACCGGCCGCTGCCCCCTCGCCTCAACGGGACGTTGACTTGGGCAGCAGCACGGTGACCGATCCGGGCGCCTTCATCGTCCCGGCCCGTTCGGCGGCGGCGGCGCCGAAGCCCCAGAACAGGTCGCCACGCACTGCCCCGCGGATGGCGGATCCGGTGTCCTGGGCGATCACCAGACGCCGCAATGGGCGTTGGGGCGCGATCGGATCCGCGGTGTCCAGCCAAACAGGGACACCCAGGGGGATGAACCGGCGGTCGACGGCGAGACTGCGCCCCGGTGTCAACGGCACGCCCTGTGCCCCGACGGGGCCGGACGCGGGATCGTCGGTCTCGACCAGTCGAAAGAACACAAAGGACGGGTTGGCCGCCATCACGGACGCGGCCTGATGCGGGTGGGCGGCCAGCCAAGCGCGGATGGTCTGCATGGAGACGTCCTCCCGCCGCAGGGCGCCCATATCGATCAGCCGCCGGCCGATGGACACGTAGGGCCGGCCGTTGGGGGCCGCATAGGCCAGACGCACCACCCTGCCGTCGGCCATCACAACCCGCCCCGATCCCTGGACGTGGAGGAAGAACGCGTCGACCGGGTCGTCCACCCACAACAACTCCAGACCGCGGCCGGCCAGCGCGCCGGCGTCGATCTCGGCTCGGGTGGGCATGGGCACGAGACGCCCGTCGGCGATCCGGCCGGCGATGGTGCGGCCGGTCCATTCCTCGTTGAAACGGCCGAGGTCGGCGGTCACCAGGCCCGGTGGCCGGCCGTAGATGGGCGTGCGGTACCGCGTGTCGGGTCGCCAGGCGCCCCGCAACTCGGCCTCGTAGTAGCCGGTGAACAGACCCCGCGGGTCGCCACGGTCGCTAACCCGATGGGGCGAGAACCAGGTTTCGAAGAAGGCCCGCGCCGCCGGTCCGTCGGCTGCCGTTTGGGCGGCGGCGGCGCAGACCGGCTGCCAATCGGTGGCCGAGACGGCGATGCCCGCCACCCCGTCGGCCGTCCAGCCGCCGGCGGCAAGGCGCGTGCAGGAGCGACGGAACGCCGTCAGCGCGGCGCCGTGGTCGTCTTCGCGCCAGCCCACGAGATCGGCGAATTCGCTCTGGCGGAGCTCGAAGGTGGATTTTGCGGGAGGCGGCGGTGCGCATGCCGTCGCCGCCAGCATCACCAGGACCGCTCCCAGAACCGCCGCGCGAGAGGCTCGGCGGCCGTCAGTCCAGGCTGCGGGTGGCCACCAGGATCCAGTTGGGGTCGCGGGCACGGGTATCGCGCGAGAAGGTCCAGAAATCGGTGACTTCGGCCACGGCGTTGGGATCGCCGTCGGCCACTTCCCCGTCGGCGTCGCGGACCACATTGATCTGCTCGCTCACGAACTTCATCGTCACGTGGGCGACGGAGCCTTCCATGTAGGCCTCCACCGGTTCGGTCGTGCTGACCCCCACCAGGGTGTTCTCCATGGTTTCCCCAGCTTCTTCGCGTTCGCGGATGGACTGGGCGAAGTTGCGGTAGACCTCGTCGTTGAGCAGCGTCTTCAGGGTCGCCGCGTCACCGGCGGCGAAAGCGCTCAGAATCATCTCGAAGGCGATGCGGGCGCCGGAGGTGAATTCCTGGGGATCGAACCGGGGGTCGGCCACCTTGATCTGCGTGAAGCCGGCTTCCAGCGGCGTCTCGGGCGGGCGCGCCGGTTCGGCGGAGGCGGTGACGTACCCTTCCGGGACCTCCTCGGTACGGTCCGGCAGCCGGACCACCTTGTCTTCCACCCGCGTGCGGTCCTGGCGGTGGGCGAACGGATCCCTGTGTCCGCCCTCGTGACCGTCACGACGCCCCAGGACGCTGCGCAGCCTGAGGATCAGGAACGCCGCGATCAGGGCAAAGAAGATGATGTCGATAAACTGAAAGCCGTTGCCCATGGCCCGAAAACCCCGGGACGGCGCCGGCTAGACCACCCAGCGTCCCTGAGCTAAACACGTACGGGGCACAGCGTAGCGGCTCGTTGCGCCCAGGTCCAGCCGCGTCTCCCGACTTTTGCTCGGGGCCCTTAGCCCTTGCTTGTGAGCCTCGGCCCCATCGTTTAGATAGGACGCTGGTATCCATAAGGCAACCATGGGTTTTCTGATCCTATTCCTGTTGATCGCGGTGCCCATCGCGGAGATTGCGGTCTTCATCGCCGTCGGCGAACGCATCGGCCTGTGGCCCACCCTCGGCCTGGTGGTGCTCACTGCCCTGGTCGGTACCGCTCTGCTGCGGCACCAGGGCTTGAGCACGTTGATGCGGGCCCAGGAGAGCCTGGCTGAGGACCGTTTTCCCGTCACCGAGGTGTTCGATGGCGTCTGCCTGCTGCTCGCCGGCGCCTTACTGCTGACCCCCGGTTTTGTTACGGACGGCGTGGGCCTCCTATTGTTCGTGCCGGCGTTGCGCGCTGCGTTGCGCCGCGTCTTGGCCCAGCATCTGGTCGCCTCCGGCCGTGTCCATGTCAGGCCGGAAAGATCGCCGAAGGGGCCGACCGCGCATGGCGCCACGATCATCGAAGGCGAGTTCGACGAGATCGCGGACGATGACGGGCCCACCGCCGACCGGTCCAAGCCGGGTCCGCCAACACGGCGGCGTTAGCCCGCATTTCTCACATCCGCCGCGGCCTGCGTCGCGTCCCGGTCATCCAGAGGTTGTCGGCTCTGGCGATCCGTGTTAGCCACTTGAGCGCCCACCAGCGGGAGACTGCCTATGGCCGAAGAGAAGAAGACGCGTAAGTCCCGGGGCGCCGGAGAGGCGCCGTCAGAGTCCGAGCCCGCCGCTCCTGCACAGCCCGAGGCCCCGGCCGCCGCCGCGCCGACGGGACCGGCCGATGCGGCGACCGGCGAAGCGCCGCCTTTGGTCATCGCCGCCCAGTACATCAAGGACCTGTCGTTCGAATCGCCGGGGGCGCCGGGCGTTTTCACGCAGATGGCCCAGAACCCGCCGCAGATCAACATCAAGATCGACGTCAAGGCGAAGGGGGTTCAGGACAACACCTACGAGGTCAGCATCGAGGTCAACGCCGATGCCAAGACGGGTGAGGCCACGGCGTTCATCCTGGAGCTGGTGTACGGGGGCCTGTTCACCCTCAACGTGCCGGCCGAGCACCTGCAGCCGGTGCTCCTGATCGAGTGCCCGCGGCTGTTGTTCCCGTTCGTCCGCAACATCATCGCCGACGCCACCCGCGACGGCGGCTTCCCGCCGCTGCTGCTGGCGCCGGTGGACTTCGCCGGCCTCTATCAGAACCGGTTGCAGCAGATGGCCGCCCAGGCCGACCCGCCGGCAGCGGCCACCTGACGGGCGCAATCGGCCCGCCGCATCGGAATATCGGTCAAGACCGCCAGACGGGCTCGCTCAGACCATCGACGAACCGGGCGTGGGCCGCCTCCTCGTCGGGCGTGGGGGCGTGGGGCCGCGGGACGCGCCCGCCACCGGCGCCGTCGGCTGCCGCCTCTGCTGTGGCCGCGTTGGCCAGCTCCAGGCCCGGCTGCCGACCGCCCACCAGTTCCAGGTAGACGTCGGCCAGCAGGCGCGCGTCCTTCAGCGCACCGTGCACGGCGCGGTCGCTGATGTCGATGTCGAAACGACGGCACAAGGCATCGAGGCTGGCCTGGGCGCCGGGGAACTTGCGCCGCGCCAAGTGCACCGTGTCGATGGCACGGGCGGCCGGTAGCGGTGGCCGGCCCAGGCGCTTGAGTTCGGCGTTGAGGAAGCCCAGGTCGAACTCGGCATTGTGGATGACCAGGGGCGAATCGCCGAGGAAGGCCAGGAGGTCGTCGACAATGTCGCCGAACACCGGCTTGTCGGACAGGAACTCGGTGGTCAGACCGTGCACGGCCTGGGCCCCCGGCGGCATGTCGCGCTCCGGATTGACGTAGCGCTGAAAGCTGCGCCCGGTGGGCAGGTGGTTGACCAGCTCCACGCAGCCGATGTCGACTACCCGGTCGCCGGCGTCGGGATTGAGCCCGGTGGTTTCCGTATCCAGCGTGATCTCGCGCATGTCATCTCCGCGACCGTGCCGAAGGCGGCCACTTGGTGCCGCACATCCGCTTCGCCACTTTGACGATTCGGGCGATGGCGCGCAAGCTGTGGGCGCGCCCCAGTCCGGTGGCGACGATGAAGTCGGCGCGGCGGCGCTTCTCGGCATCGGACATCTGCCGGGCAAGCACGGCATCCAGGCGCCCGGCCGACATGTCCGGCCGCCGGAGAACCCGTTGCCGCTGGACCAACGGCGGCGCCGTGACCACGACCACCGCATCGCAGTCGCGCTCGCCGCCGGTCTCGAACAGCAGCGGCACGTCGATGACCACCAGGGCATGGCGCCGCCCCGCCGCCGCGGCGAGGAAGCGATCGCGATTGCGCCGCACCAGGGGATGCAGAAGGGCTTCGAGGCGGGTGAGGGCCGCCGGGTCGCCGAACACCCTCTGCGCCAGCGCCGGGCGGTCCACCGCCCCGCCGCGCACCACTCCGGGAAACGCCTTGTCAACTGCGGCCACGGCGCCACCGCCACGGTCCAACAGCCGGTGGACGGCACGGTCGGAATCGTGCACGGGCACGCCCAGACGGCGGAAGTCGGCGGCGGCGGTGGTCTTGCCCATGCCGATGGAGCCGGTGAGCCCGAGGATCACCATGGCCCGCCGTCACGCCGCCCGGCCGTCGAGAACGAACGTGCGCAAGTCCTCGGTGACCTCCGGTTCGACCCCGAACCAGGCGGTGAAGCCGATCCGCGCCTGGTGGAGCAGCATGCCGAGGCCGTCCACGGTCGGGTTGCCGCGGGCCGCGGCGGCACGCAACAGGGGTGTCTGCAACGGCGCATAGACGATGTCGGTGACGATGGCATCCGGCGGCAGTGCCGCCAGATCCAGGTCGAGCGCCGGCTCACCGGCCATGCCCAGGGTCGTGGCGTTGACCAACAACCCGGCTCCGTCCAGGGCCGATGCCCGGTCCGACCACTCGGCGACGATCGTCGGGCCGCCGATGGAGTCGGCCAGATGCTCGGCACGCGTCCGGGTGCGGTTGACCAGCCTCACGTCCGGTACGCCGGCTTCCGTCAGGGCGACGACGATCGCGCGGGCGGCGCCGCCGGCACCGATCACCACCGCCGGACCGTCACCGGGCCCCCAACCGGGGGCGCCCGCCTCGAGGTTATCCAGGAATCCGATTCCATCGCTGTTCATGCCGCGCAGACCCCCGTTGTCGACGACGACGGTGTTGACCGCGCCGATGCGGCGGGCTTGGGGGTCCACGGTGTCGACGACCTCCAGAGCCGCCTCCTTGTGGGGCACGGTGACGTTGGCGCCGGCAAATCCGAGGCGCGGCAGGGCCTGCAGGGCATCGGTCAGATGCTCCGGGCGCACGGCGAGGGGCACATAGGCCCCGTCGATCCCGTACCGGTCGAGCCAATATCCGTGGAGGCGCGGCGACAGGGTGTGGGCCACCGGCCAGCCGATGACGCCGGCCACCACGGCAGCGCCGGTCAATGCCCTGGGCATCCGCAACCCCCGTTCATCGGCATCACGTCTCCACCACGTCACGACGGCGCAGGAACGCCAACAACGGCAGGAGCGGCAGGCCGAGGATGGTGAAGTAGTCGCCGTCGATATGCGAGAACAAGTGGACGCCGGCGCCTTCCAGGCGGTAAGCGCCGACGGATTCGAGCACCTCCGGGCCGGCCGAGTCCAGGTAGCGGGCCAGGAAGCCATCGGTGAACGCCCGCATGGTGAGGCGTGCCGTGGCCACATGATGCCACTGGATGCGCCCGTCCCCCGCCACGCACAGGGCGCTTACCAGGCGGTGGGTGCGGCCCCTGAGGACCCGCAACTGCCGCTCCGCCGCGGCCTTGTCAGGCGGTTTGTCGAACCATTCCCCGTCGTGCTCGAGGATCTGGTCGGCGCCGATGACGAGAGCCTGCGGATTGACGGCCGCGATGGCGTTCGCCTTGGCCGCGGCCAGCGCTACCGCAGCCGCCGCAGTGCCGGCCCCGGCGGCCCGTTGTGCGGCCTTGATCGACGCCTCGTCTACAGAGGCCGGCTGGCGCCGGTACGCGATACCGGCGCCGTCGAGCACCCGGGCGCGCGCGGTGCTGGCCGATGCCAGGACCAGTTCCCTCGTCATGGCTGGGGACCGATTGGGGGATAAGGGCGCCATACGCGAGCCATTTGCGAATGCGTCCCAGTTTTTGCAGTGATGATCCACCCGATGCCCGCGTCCGTATCTCTTATCCCAGCGGTGGGAAAAGGTGTGTTTGCGGCGCCGAAGCCGGCTGACGTATCCACGCTTTGCACCTTTTGTCCTCGTGCCCGGAGAACGGTTCGATGAAAAGGGCCTGTGGACGGCTCATGTCGTTCGTCCCCAGTACCGCATTGCGGCACCGGTCCGTCCGGCTTGTCCCCGGAGCACCGGTGGATCATCGTGAATCCCCACATTTCACCCTACTACAACAACCGCTCCTTTTTTTTCTCTAAGAAATATTGTTTGTTGTGACCCGTCGACCCGCCCCATCGTTCCTCCCCAGATAGGATACCTTACCGGTGGCTAAGCCCCTTCTTCAGACCTTGAAAGGTGAAGCATTGTCTCGGCCGCCGTTCTGGCTCATGCGCCAGGCCGGCCGTTATCTGCCGGAATACCGGGAGTTGCGAAGCCGGGCGGCGAATTTCCTGAATTTCTGCTACACGCCCGACTTGGCTGTGGAAGCCACCCTGCAACCGCTGCGGCGCTATGCCATGGATGCGGCCATCCTGTTCAGCGACATCCTGGTGGTGGCGGATGCATTGGGCTGTCGCGTCGAGTTCAGGGAAGGCGAAGGTCCGGTCCTGGAGGCGGTACGCTCGGTGGATCAGGTCACAGCGTTGCGGCCGGAGGGCGTCATTCCTCACTTGGAGCCGGTGTTCGAGACCGTGCGGCGCCTCTCCCGCGAGCTGCCGGAGTCGACGGCGCTGATCGGCTTTGCCGGGGCCCCGTGGACGGTGGCGGTGTACATGGTGGAAGGACGCGGTGGCACCGACTGCAGCACCGCGCGCAACTGGGCCTGGCAGGACACCGACGGGTTCGGGCGCCTGATGGGCGTGCTGGTGGACGCCACCGCCGAGTATCTGATCGAGCAGGTGAAGAACGGCGCCGAGGCGGTACAGGTGTTCGACAGCTGGGCCGGCGTGTTGGCCGAGACGCAATTCCGCCAATGGGTGATCGCCCCCACCCGCGAAATCGTCCGGCGGGTCAACGCGGCCTGTCCGGGAATTCCCGTCATCGGTTTTCCGCGAGGCGCGGGCGCCCATTACGCAGCCTATGTCGCCGAGACCGGGGTTGACGGTGTGGGCCTGGACGCGGCCGTACCGGCGTCCTGGGCGGCCGAGGCGCTGCAACCCCGGTGTGCCGTGCAGGGGAATCTCGACAACCAGCTCCTGCGCGCCGGGGGCCCGGCGCTGGACGACGAGATCACCCGTATCCTGAAGACCCTGGCGTCCGGCCCGTTCATCTTCAATCTGGGTCACGGCATCCTGCCGGACACGCCGCCGGATCACGTCGGTCGGCTGGCCGAGCACATCCACGGTTGGCCGGGTGGCTGAATGGCCCGCGTCGCCGTCGTCCTGTTCAATCTGGGAGGTCCCGACCGTCTGGAATCGGTTCAACCGTTCCTGGCCAATCTGTTCAGCGATCCGGCCATCGTCGAGGCCCCGGCCCTGATCCGACGCATTCTCGGTCCTTGGCTGGCCCGGCGGCGGGCGCCGACGGCGCGGGAAATCTACGCCAGCATCGGGGGCAGCTCGCCCCTGCTGGCCCTGACCCAGGAACAGGCGCGGGCGCTGGAGCAACGCGTCGGGGGCGACGACGAGACGCGGGCCTTCGTCGCCATGCGCTATTGGCATCCGTTGACCGAGGAAGCCGCGGCCGAGGTGCGGCAGTTCGATCCCGACGAAATCGTGCTGCTGCCCCTTTATCCCCAGTTCTCGACCACCACCACCGGCTCGTCCCTGACCGCATGGCGCAAGGCGGCGGCCAGGGCCGGCATCTCCGCGCCCACCTACGCCGTCTGCTGCTACCCGACCGAGTCGGGCTTCGTGCAGGCGCAGGCCCAGCTCATCCGGAAGGCGGCCGCCGCGTCGGAGGCGGAGCAGGCGGGACAGTGGCGGGTGCTGTTTTCGGCCCATGGACTGCCGGAAAAGACGGTGGCGGCCGGAGATCCCTATCCCTGGCAGGTACAACGGTCGGCGCAGGCGGTGGCGGAGACCGTGGGAGGCCTCGCCCGGGACTGGGTCGTGTGTTATCAGAGCCGTGTCGGGCCCCTGAAATGGATCGGGCCGTCGTTGGACGACGAATTGGCGCGCGCGGGGGGCGATGGCGTGCCGGTTCTGGTGACGCCCATTTCCTTCGTCTCGGAGCATTCGGAAACCCTCGTCGAGCTGGACATGGAATACCGGGAAGACGCCGAGGGGCTGGGCGTACCCGAATACGTGCGGGTGCCGACCGTGGGGACGACGGAGCCGTTCATCGATGGCCTGGCACGCCTGGTGGGCCTAGCCCGGCAACAGGGGCTGGACGTCATGGCCGGCCTCGGACACCGCCAGTGCCCGATGGACGGCACCGGCCGGCGATGTCCCATCGGAGACGGATAGGCGGTCACAGGGGGGACCAACCATGATCGAATTGTCCGGAACGGCCTATCTGTGGTTGAAGGCGTTCCACGTCATCGCCGTCATCGCCTGGATGGCGGGTCTCCTGTACCTGCCCCGCCTGTTCGTCTACCACACGACGGCGGCGGCCGGATCCGAGGCCTCGGAGACCTTCAAGGTCATGGAACGGCGCCTGCTTCGGGCCATCATGAACCCGGCCATGGTGGTCTCGATGGTGCTTGGAGTCATCCTGCTGCTGGACCTTGGGACGGGCATCTGGACCGAGGTCTGGGTGTGGGCCAAACTGATCCTGGTCGGCGCTCTCCTTGCCATGCACATGCTGATGGCGCGTTGGCGCAAGGATTTCGCCGACGATGCCAACCGCCATTCCGAGCGCTTCTATCGGGTGATGAACGAAATGCCCACGCTGGCGATGATCGGCATCGTCATCTTCGTCGTCGTCAAGCCGCTTTAAGGAGACCCCCTGTCGGGGATTGGTGACCGCAAGTCTTCGTTTGACAGGCCCCGGCGGTTTGGCTAATGGTGGGAACAACCAACAAGTCGGGGTCCAGACCCCGAGTCCCTTCCTCCGTTTTTTCTTCGACGGCATTCGGGCATTCCGCCTGGCTTTAGAGTTTCGATCGGGACCTGAAATATGGGTGGTTGCCACGGCCGGGGCGCCGTGGGTCCGACCGTCCCGTTCTCTGAAAGCGCAATGAATCTCAAGGAACTGAAAACCAAGTCGCCGGCCGATCTCTTGGCTTATGCCGAAGAGCTGGAGATCGAGAACGCGTCCACCCTGCGCAAGCAGGACATGATGTTCGCCATCCTCAAGCAGTTGGCGGAAAACGAAGTCGCCATCTTCGGCGATGGCGTCCTCGAGGTCCTGCAGGACGGTTTCGGCTTCCTGCGTTCGCCCGAGGCCAACTACCTGCCGGGCCCCGACGACATCTACGTGTCGCCGAGCCAAGTGCGGCGTTTCGGGCTGCGCACGGGCGACACGGTGGAGGGCCAGATCCGCTCGCCCAAGGACGGCGAGCGCTATTTCGCTCTGCTCAAGGTGACCGACATCAACTTCGGCGATCCGGCGGCCGTGCGCCACCGCATCAACTTCGACAACCTGACCCCACTCTATCCCGACGAGCGGCTGGTCATGGAGGACGAAAACCAGGTCGGCAAGGACCCCACCAGCCGGGTGATCGACCTGATCTGTCCCATCGGCAAGGGCCAGCGGGCCCTGATCGTGGCGCCGCCACGCACCGGCAAGACGGTGATGCTGCAGAACATCGCCCACTCGGTGGCCGAGAACCACCCCGAGTGCTACCTGATCGTGCTGTTGATCGACGAGCGGCCCGAGGAGGTCACCGACATGGCCCGCTCGGTAAGGGGCGAGGTGGTGAGCTCCACCTTCGACGAGCCGGCCAGCCGCCACGTGCAGGTGGCCGAGATGGTGATCGAAAAGGCCAAGCGCCTGGTTGAGCACAAGCGCGACGTGATCATCCTGTTGGATTCCATCACCCGCCTCGCGCGGGCCTACAACACGGTGGTGCCGTCATCGGGCAAGGTGCTGACCGGCGGCGTCGACGCCAACGCCCTGCAGCGGCCCAAGCGGTTCTTCGGCGCCGCCCGCAACATCGAGGAAGGCGGCTCGCTGACCATCATCTCGACCGCCCTGATCGACACCGGCTCGCGCATGGACGAGGTCATCTTCGAGGAGTTCAAGGGCACCGGCAATTCGGAGATCATTCTCGACCGCAAGCTCTCCGACAAGCGCACCTGGCCCAGCATCGACATCACCAAGTCGGGCACCCGCAAGGAGGAGCTGCTGGTGGACAAGGGGACCCTGTCCAAGATGTGGGTCCTCCGCCGCATCCTGATGCCCATGGGCGTCACCGACGCCATGGAGTTCCTGCTCTCCAAGCTCAAGGAATCGAAGACCAACTCAGGCTTCTTCGACGCCATGAACACCTGACGGGGGCCCGCCCGCCCATCCAAACCGTCATTCCCGCGAAGGCGGGAATCCAGGAATTGCCGAGTAGTGATGGACTCCCGCCTTCGGGGGAGTGACGGTCGTATTGATGCCAGCTGTTACGGCAGCAGCACCGTCGAGCCCGTGGTCTTGCGGGCCTCCAGGTCGCGGTGGGCCTGGGCGGCGTCGGCCAGGGGATAGGTCTGGTTGACCGAAATGCGCACGTGGCCCGCCTGGACCACGTCCAGAAGCTCGGCGGCGGTGGCGCGCAGGTCCTCGGCCTTTGCGGTATAGGTCATCAAGCTGGGGCGGGTGAAGAACAGCGAGCCGCGCGCCGCCAGCATGGCCGGCTCGAAGGCCGGCACCGGCCCCGAGGCATTGCCGTAGCTCACCATCATGCCCAGCGGGCGCAGGCTGTCCAGGGAGCCCTCGAAGGTGGCAGCGCCCACCGAATCGTAGACCACCGCCACGCCCTCGCCGTCGGTGATGTCTCGCACCCGGGCCAAGAAGTCCTCGGACGAGTAGACGATGGCGTGGTCGCAGCCGTTGGCGCGGGCCAGCTCGGCCTTGGCGTCGCTGCCCACGGTGCCGATGACGGTGGCGCCCAGGTGCTTGGCCCACTGGCACAGGATGAGGCCGACGCCGCCGGCGGCCGCATGGACCAGGATGGCGTCGCCGGGCTGCACCCGGTAGGTGCGCCGAAGGAGGTATTGGGCGGTCATCCCCTGCAGCATCATGGCCGCCGCGGTACGGTCGTCGACGGCATCGGGCAAAGGAATGACCCGGTCGGCCGGAATCAGGCGTTCTTCGGCGTAGGCGCCCACCGGCAGGGTGGCGTACGCAACCCGGGTGCCGGGCTTGAGAGCGGTGACATCGGGGCCCACGGCCTCGACGACGCCGGCGCCCTCCATCCCGAGGACCGCCGGCAGGCCGGGCAGAGGATAGAGCCCGGTGCGCTGGTAGACGTCGATGTAGTTGAGGCCGACGGCCGTCTGGCGCAGACGGACCTCCCCTGGGCCCGGGGCTTCGACCGCGAAGTCGTCCCACGACAGCACCTCGGGGCCGCCGGTGGCGTGGATGCGGATGGCTTTGGTCATGAGGCAATCTCCGCCAGAGGCAGGGCTGGACCGTGGCCCTCGAGGCGCAGCAGGGCGTCCTTGGTGGTCAGGCCGTCTCCGCCCGAATATCCGGTCAGGCGGCCGCCGCTGCCGACGATGCGGTGGCAGGGAATGACGACCGCAATGGGATTGCGGCCACAGGCACCGCCCACCGCCCGCGGTGACGACCCGAGACGCCGGGCAAGGTCGCCGTAGGAGGCCGTGTCGCCGTAGGGGACGGCCGCGATGGCGTCCCAGACGGCGCGCTGGAAGGGGCTGCCGGCGGGCCGCAGGGGCAGGTCGAACGCGCGGCGCCGTCCGTCGAAGTACGCGTCCAACTGGTCGCGGGCGTCAGCAAGAAGGGGCGTCACGCGGCCATCGGGGGCACGGCCCCATTCCACGGCGACGATGGCGCCGCCGTCCTCGAAAACGGTGAGCGGCCCAAGCGGGCTGTTCAGGCTGAGGTGGGCCATGCCCCTTTCTACAGGAGCTGGAGCTCGCGCCTCAAGGTTTCCGGGTCGGTGACCGGGAGGCGGCAGGTGGCGCCCACGCACACGTATGCGGTCGGCGCACCGTCGACCATGTCCTTGCCGTGGGCCGGGTGTCCGGCCGGCAGGTCGGTGCCGGGGGCCAGGTGGACCAGGATGCGGCGGGGCAGGCTCGCTTCGTGGACCGCTCGCTCCAGTGGCTGGGTGCGGTCGTCATCGCGCGTTCCCACCACGACGATCTGGACCGGTCCGTCGAGCAACTCGAAGCCGTTGAGCAGGGACGGCATGTTGATCAGGTGCTCTGGGGACTGGGCCGAGAACACGCGCACCAGGTCCTCGGCCCGCTGCCGGTAGGCCTCCTCGCCGGTGAGGCAGTGAAGGCGCACCAGCACCTCGACCATGACCCCGTTTCCAGGCGGCACCGCGTTGTCGGCCACGGTCTTGCTGCGGGTGATCACGTCGGTGGTGTCGTCGGCGCTGAGGTAGTAGCCGCCGGCGTCTCCGTCCCAGTGGCGGGCATCGGCGGTGGCCACCCAGGATTCGGCCTGGTGCAGGTAGGCGGCATCAGCCGTCGCCTCGTAGAGCAGCAGGGCGGCACGGGCCATCTGGGCGTAGTCGTCGATGACCGCCGGGTGGCGGGCTTGGCCGGCGCACCAGCTATGGCGCAGCCGGCCCTCGGCGGTCATGGTGCGGCAGACGAAGGCGAAGGCGTCGGCGGCGGTGGTAATCCACTGGGGGCGGTCGAAGGCGGCCCCGGCCGCGGCCAGGGCGGCGATCATCATGCCGTTCCAGTCGGCCAGCACCTTGTCGTCCCGCTGCGGGCGCACGCGTCCGTCCCGAACCTCCTTCAGCCGGCCTCGGCATTCGGCCAGCTTGCTCTCCACGGCCGGGGCGCCCAGGGTGGGCGCGCGGCGGCGGTTGAGGATGGTATGGCCCTCCCAGTTGCCGTGCGCCATGACGTCGTAGGCGGCCTTGAAGGTCGGGGAGTCGGTGCCCAGGACGGAGTCGATCTCGGCCTCGTCCCACACGTAGAACCGGCCCTCCTCGCCTTCGCTGTCGGCATCCAGCGCGCTGGCGAAGGCATAGCCCTCGCCGTCGCCCACCGTCATCTCGGCCAGCGCCCAGTCGATGGTCTCGGCGACGCGAGTCTCGTAAAGGACGCTGCCGGTCTCCTGCCACACCTCCGTCAGCAGCTCGATCAGCAGGGCGTTGTCGTAGAGCATCTTCTCGAAGTGGGGGACCAGCCAGTCCTCGTCGGTGGAATAGCGCGCGAAGCCGCCGCCCAGGTGGTCGTAGATGCCGCCCTGGCACATGGCGTCCAGAGTCACGCGCACGGCCTCGCCGAACAGGGACGAGCCGGACCGCCGGTAGGCGCGCCACAGGAACTTGAAGAAGGTGGGTTGCGGGAACTTGGGCGCGCCGGAGGTGCCGCCCCGGTGGGGATCCACCATACGCAAGGCAATGGTGGCCGCGCGGTCGATGAGGTCCATGGTGAGGCCGTCGCCACCTGCGGGCTGGCCCAGCTTGACCATGGCGTCGCGGAGCGCGACCACGTTTTGTTGCACCTTGTCGGCCTGGGTCCGGTAGGTGTCGGCAATGCCGTGCAGGAGCTCGGGGAATCCCGGCCGGCCGTAGCGGGCCGTGGGCGGGAAGTAGGTTCCGCCCCAGAAGGGCTCGCCCTCGGGTGTGAGAAACATGGTCAACGGCCAGCCGCCCTGCTGACCGAGGAGGGCCAGCGCCGTCTGGTAGATGACGTCCAGGTCCGGGCGCTCCTCCCGGTCCACCTTGATGTTGACGAAATGCTCGTTCATCACCGCGGCGATGGCTTCGTTCTCGAAGCTCTCGTGGGCCATCACATGGCACCAGTGGCAGGCCGCGTAGCCGATGGACAGCAGGATCGGCTTGTTCTCGCGACGCGCGCGCCCCAGGGCATCGTCGTTCCAGGGATGCCAGTGGACAGGGTTGTCTTTGTGTTGGAGCAAGTAGGGGCTGGTTTCGAGGTCCAGGAGATTGCGCGGCATGGGGTGATTCCGGAACTGCCTCTGAGCCGCCTCCCGCGACGGTGACGGAGCCGTTGCGCGGGGTGGCCGGCTGGACTAATTTTGGGCCCGTCGGCCGGCGAAACAACCATTTATGCCTGGGGTCTTTTGCCGGTCTGGGGACGGAACCGGGGGCCGTCGCAGGCGAGGCAAGGGGAGGCAGGCCATGAAGATCACCTTGGATATCGATTGCACGCCGGAGGAGCTGCGCTCCTTTTTCGGGCTGCCCGACGTGAAACCCATGCAGGGGCGCATGCTCGACCTCATCGAGGAGCGGATGACCGCCAACATGGCGGCCATGGAGCCCGACGCCCTGTTCAAGGTGTGGCTGCCTGCGGGCTTCCAGGGCCTTGAGCAGTTGCAGAAGATGTTCTGGTCGCGCATGAGCTCGGCCATGGCGCGGACCGAAACCGACGAGGAGGGCAAATGAGCGACAGGGCGCCGGACGACCCGCCGCTCTATTACCGCCGCCACGTCTTCTGCTGTACCAACGTCCGGCCACAAGGGCATCCCCGGGGCTGCTGCAGCGACAAGGGTTCGGTGGCCCTCCGGGACTACATGAAGGCGCGGGCCAAGGAATTCGGCCTGACCGACGTACGCATCAACTCCTCCGGATGCCTGGACCGGTGCGAGAACGGGCCGACGGTCGTGGTCTATCCGGAGGGGGTGTGGTATCGCTGCGCCACCCGGGAGGACATCGATGAGGTCCTGACCACCCATGTGCGGGACGGTGATCGCGTCCGACACCTCATGTTGACGCCCGAGGACTGAGAAACACAACATGATGTGTTATCCCGGTCCGTTGCCCATTGGACATCGATAATCCGACCATCTACGCGCCGGCCTCCGGGATGGGACGCGCGGGCGTGGCCATCATCCGGGTCTCAGGGCCACGGGCCGACGCGGCCTTAGCCGCTGTCGCCGGGTGCCGGCCACCGCCCCGCCGCGCCACCGTCGCCACCCTGCGCGATCCGGCCAGCGGCGAGGCGCTGGACCGGGGATTGGTGCTGCGGTTTCCGGCACCGGCCAGTTTCACGGGAGAGGACGTGGCGGAGTTTCATGTCCACGGCGGCCGCGCCGTGCTGGCCGACGTGCTGGCGGCCGTCGGGGGCTGCGCCGGCCTGCGGCCGGCCGAGCCGGGGGAGTTCACGCGCCGGGCCTTCGAGAACGGCAAGCTGGACCTGACGGCGGCGGAAGGGTTGGCGGACCTGGTCAACGCCGAGACCGCTGCACAACGGCGCCAGGCGTTGCGCCAACTGGACGGAGAGCTGGGCCGGCTGTACGAGACCTGGCGGGAGCGCTTGGTGGGGGCCCTGGCCCATGTGGAGGCCGGCATCGACTTCTCCGACGAGGACCTGCCAGCGGGCCTGGAAGCCGGGGCGCGGACGGTGGTGGCCGGTGTGATGGACGAGATCGCCGACCATCTCGCCGATGACCACCGCGGAGAGCGGCTGCGCGACGGATTGTCCCTGGCCATCGTCGGACCGCCCAACGCCGGCAAGTCGAGCCTGCTCAACCATCTGGCCCAGCGCGACGCCGCCATTGTGGCGGAGACGGCGGGGACCACCCGGGACGTGATCGAGGTCCATCTGGACCTGGGGGGCTACCCGGTGATCGTTGCCGATACGGCCGGCCTGCGCCAAGCGGACGAGGGGGTGGAGGCGGAAGGGGTGCGGCGGGCCCGCCGCCGGGCCGAGCTGGCCGACCTCAGGCTGGTGGTGTTCGACCGCCAGCGTCCCGTGGATGCGGCAACGGAGGACTTGGTGGATCACGATGCCCTCGTGGTCTTCAACAAGATGGATTTGACCGGCCCCCCGATCCCCGAGGCGGTGAAGAACCGCCCGGTGCGCTCCATCTCGGTGCGGACAGGTGAAGGGGTGGATGGACTTATAGACGATCTCAGGGCGACGGTCGGCGAACGGCTGGCGCCCGGCAGCGGACCGGCCCTGACGCGGGCGCGGCATCGAAGGGCCCTCGAGTCTTGCCGGGAATCATTGGCGCGGTCCCTGGAGGCCGGGCCCACCGAGCTGGCGGCCGAGGACCTCCGATTGGCCGTGCGCGCCCTGGGGCGGATCACCGGGAGGGTGGGCGTGGAGGACATGCTGGACGTGATCTTCGCCGACTTCTGCATCGGCAAGTAACGTTTCACGTGAAACACCGGCGGCCAGTTTGACTCGGTTGAGGCCGGTTCGTAGAGTGCGGCCATGAAGGGCCATGACGTCATCGTGGTCGGCGGCGGCCACGCCGGGACCGAGGCCGCGGCCGCCGCCGCACGCATGGGCGCGCGGACCCTGCTGATCACCCATCGCCTCGATACCATCGGTGAGATGTCGTGCAATCCGGCCATCGGCGGTTTGGCCAAAGGTCAGCTCGTGCGCGAGATCGATGCCCTCGACGGGGTCATGGGAGGGGCCATCGACGCCGCCGGCATCCACTTCCGGGTGCTCAATCAAAGCAAGGGCCCTGCCGTGCGCGGCCCGCGGGCCCAGGCCGACCGCCGCCGTTACCGGCAGGCGGTGCGGGCGGCGTTGGAGGGCCAGGGGGGTCTCGACCTGGCGGCGGCCGGGATTGACGACCTGGTCCTGGACCCCACAGGGCGGGTGTGCGGGGTGCGTACCGCGGAGGGAGAGACCCTGACCGCCGGGGCCGTGGTCATCACGACCGGCACCTTTCTCCGCGGTCTCATCCATGTTGGGGAGGCCACCATCCCGGCCGGACGGGTGGGCGAGCCGCGGGCCGTCGGGCTGACCTTCACCTTCCGGCGATTGGGCTTCCGCCTCGGGCGCCTGAAGACCGGCACCCCGCCGCGGCTGGACGGCCGCACCATCGACTGGGAGGGACTGGAGATCCAACGCGGCGACGATCCGCCGGTACCCTTCTCGTTCCTGACGGGACGCATCGAGACGCCCCAGGTGCCGTGCCACATCACCGGGACGACCCCGGCGAGCCACGACCTGATCCGGGCCAACCTGCACCGAGCCCCCATGTACTCGGGACAAATCGACAGCGTTGGCCCCCGGTACTGCCCATCCATCGAGGACAAGGTCGTTCGGTTCGGCGATCGGAGCCGCCACCAGATCTTCCTGGAGCCGGAAGGCGTGGACGATCCCACGGTCTATCCCAACGGCATCTCGACGTCCCTGCCCAAGGACGTGCAGCAGGCCCTGCTCTCCACCATCCCCGGATTGGAGAGGGCCAACATGATCCGCCCGGGCTATGCCATCGAGTACGACTTCGTGGACCCCCGGGAGCTCCATCCCACCCTGGAGACCCGGCGGACGCCCGGATTGTTCCTGGCCGGTCAGATCAATGGAACCACCGGCTACGAAGAGGCCGGCGCCCAAGGCGTAGTCGCCGGGATCAACGCGGCCCTGGTGGCCGGGTCCCAGGGACGGCCGGTGCGGGAGTTCGTGCTCGACCGGGCCGAGGCCTATATCGGGGTGTTGATCGACGACCTGGTGACCCTCGGGACCTCAGAGCCCTACCGCATGTTCACGTCGCGAGCCGAGTACCGGCTCAGTCTGCGGGCCGACAACGCGGACCAGCGGCTCACGCCCAGAGGCGAAACCGTTGGGTGCGTCTCACCAAGCCGGCAACGGGTCTACGCAGAAAAGGCCGCCGCACTGGCCGAGGCCCAGGCGCTTTTGCGCCGACTGACGGCAACGCCCAATCAGCTCGCCGCTCAGGGCATGCCGGTCAATCAAGACGGCCAGCGGCGCAGCGCCTTCGATCTGTTGGCCTACCCCGGCATCGACCTGGCGTGCCTGGGCGGGGTGTGGTCGGAGCTGAATACCATTGCCGCACCCATCGCCGAGCAACTTGAGAACGAGGCCCATTACGCCGGATACCTGGAGCGCCAGGAAGCGGACATCCGCGCCTACCGCCGCGACGAGGCTTTGGTCTTGCCCCGCGACCTGGACCTGCAGGCGGTGCCCGGGCTGTCCAATGAGGTGCGCGGCAAGCTGGCCGAGGCCCAGCCGGCGACCCTGGGTGCCGCGGCCCGCATCTCGGGTGTCACGCCGGCCGCTCTGACCGCCCTGCTGGGCTACGTGCGGCGACGGGACGCCCGAACCGATCCCTGAATTGGCATCGGGTGTTTCACGTGAAACACCGTTCGTCCGATTCGGAGCCCCCTCCCCTTGCACCCGCGGCCTTCCAGTCCCTCACGGGCGTCTCCGATGCCTGCTTGGCGCGCCTGACCGCGCACTTGGATCTGCTGAAGCGATGGCAACGGCGGATCAATCTGGTCGGTCGGGGATCGCTCGACGATCCGTGGCGGCGCCACGTCCTGGACTCGGCCCAGCTGAGTCCCCTTTTGCCCGGCCCGCGGCCGGTGGTCGTGGACCTGGGCAGTGGGGCCGGGTTTCCCGGTTTGGTCTTGGCCATCATGGGCGCCGATGCCGATCGCGCCCCGCAGGTCCACCTCGTGGAGAGCGACACCCGCAAGGCAGTCTTCCTGCGCGAGGCCGTTCGTCTCACCGGCGCGCCCGCCACGGTCCATGCCTGCCGCATCGAAAACCTGGACCTTGCCGGCTCCGACGTGGCCGTGGCGCGGGCTTGCGCGCCTTTGGACCGGCTGCTGGAATACGCCGCAGGGGTCCTGAAACCGGGCGGCGTCGGCCTGTTTCTCAAGGGCCGGACTTGGCGACAGGAATTGACGGACTCGCGGAAAAATTGGAATATGACGGTCAAACAAACTAGCAGTACATCGCACCCCTCCGGTGTGGTTCTTCAAATAGGGGGCATTGCGCGTCGCCATGACAGGTGAGCACACCCGCCAGCCGGGGGGCGGCCCCCGGATCCTGGCGGTCGCCAACCAGAAAGGCGGAGTCGGCAAGACGACCACCGCCATCAATCTGGCCACGGCCCTCGCCGCCGTGCGCAAGAAGGTCCTAATCGTCGATTTGGACCCGCAGGGCAACGCCAGCACCGGCCTCGGCATCGAGCGCAAGGATCGCGCCGTCAACGCCTACCACGCCGTGATCGGCCAGACCCCGCTGGGTGACGTGGCGGTGGCCACCGCCATCCCCGGTCTGCATATCGTGCCGTCGGGAGTCGACCTGTCGGGCGCCGAGATCGAGCTGGTGGATGTGGACAGCCGGGAGTTCCGCCTGCGCGAGGCCCTGAACGCCGGGGTCAATGGATTCGAGTACGTGCTGATCGATTGCCCGCCGGCCCTCGGCTTGCTGACCATCAACGCTCTGGTGGCCGCCCACGCGGTGCTGGTGCCCCTGCAGTGCGAGTTCTTCGCCCTCGAAGGCATGAGCCACCTGATGCACACCCTCGAGCGGGTCCGAAAGGCCTTCAATCCCGGCCTCGACATACAAGGTATTGTGTTAACGATGTTCGATAAACGCAATAACTTGTCCGACGCCGTGGCCAACGACGTGCGCGACCACTTCGGCGACAAGGTCTACCGGACCGTCATCCCGCGCAATGTCCGGGTCTCCGAGGCACCGTCCCACGGCCGGCCGGTGATGGTCTACGACATGAAGTGCGCCGGCGCCCAAGCCTATATCCACCTGGCCAGCGAGGTGCTGCGGCGCGAGCGCCGGGTCACCGCCTGATGGCCGGCGAGGGCAAACGCAAGAACCTGGGCCGCGGGCTCTCCGCCCTGCTCGGCGAGGACACCGAGGACTACGCCGAACTGGACCGGGTGCGGGGGTCCAAGACGGTGCCCGTGGACCAGGTCCATCCGGGCCGGTACCAGCCGCGCCACCGCACCGACGACCAGCAACTCGCCGATCTCGCCCGCTCCATCGCCGAGAAGGGAGTCCTGCAGCCGATCCTGGTGCGTCGCCACCCGGACGAGACCAACGCCTACGAGATCATCGCTGGCGAACGCCGGTGGCGCGCCGCCCAGATGGTGCCGCTGCACGAGGTCCCCGTGGTCATCAAGGACCTCTCCGACCAGGAGGCCCTGGAAATCGCGCTGATCGAGAACCTCCAGCGCGAGGACCTGTCGCCTCTGGAGGAGGCCGAGGGCTACCGCCGGCTGATGGAGGAGTTCGCCAACAACCAGGAGGACCTGGCCAAGGCCGTTGGCAAGAGCCGCCCCCACGTGGCCAACACCATGCGCCTGCTCGACCTGCCCGATCCGGTCAAGGTGCTGGTGGAAGACCGCAAGCTTTCCGCCGGTCACGCCCGCGCCCTGCTCAGCACCGCCGACCCGGTGACCCTGGCCCGCCAGGTGGTGGACCGCGGCCTCAACGTGCGCCAGACCGAGCGCCTTGTGCAGGCGTCAGGGGCGGCCACCAAGGGCCGGCGCAAGGCGGAGAAGGATTCCGATACCCTGGCCCTGGAGCACGACCTCACCAACCTCCTCGGGATGCCGGTGGAGATCCGCTTCCGCCGCCGCGGCGGGTCGCTGATCCTCCATTACGGATCCCTGGAGCAGCTCGACGACATCCTGCACCGGCTCAGCCACGGCGCCCACGGTACCCAAGGGGGCGCAGCGCCGGACATGGCCGCCGAGTCATCGGTCGCGGACGCCGGTGAGCCCTTGGACGACGCGGCCGCGGCCGACGCCGCGGCCGACGAGTTGGCCGCCCTGGGCAACGAGGCGGACCAACCGGCCGATGCCGACGAACCGCCGGCCGACCCGGCCGACGCGGCGATCGAGGAGCTCGCGGCCATGAGCGAAGAGCCCGAACCGCCGGCGGAACCTGACGACGACCCGCGGCCGCCGGACGAGTGACCCCCGGCCTGGCCGCCCGGTCAGCGGCGAGAGACCGTCTGGGCGATTCCCATCAGGGCCCGGCCGCAAATGGCGCGATCCGGGAGACCGGTGGTCTTGCAATCGAGTTCGGCACGCAGGACCCGATCCAGGGCGTGGCCCAGGCGATCCACGGTCCACGCTCGCATCTGGGCCCGGAAACCGTCGATGAACTTGAAAAACACCGGAGGTTTGAGGGCCTTCATGGCCTGGTCCGGCGTCTGCCCCGCCGCCACCCGTGCCGCCGCCATGTGCAGTCGCTGCAGATGGCGCGCCGCCGCGCGCAGCACCGCGACCGCCGTCGCCCCCTCGTCGAAGGCCCGGGCCAGCGCCCGGTCGAGGCCGACGGTGTCGCCGCCGGCGGCGGCGAAGACGACCGCATCCAGGGAGCTGGCGGCATTGTCCCCGATGCAGGCCATGGCGTCGTCCACCGTCACCCGACCGCCGCCACCCATGTAGAGCACCAGCTTTTCAAGCTCCCGCCGCGTGACCATGCGGTCCGCGCCCAGGTTGCCGGCGAGATAGCGCATGGCGTCGGCGGAGACGTCCAGCCCGTGGTCGGACAGGGTGGTGCGGATGACCTCGTGCAGGCCGTGTCCCTCGTCCGCGTAGCAGGCCACGGCGGCGGCGCTGGCGGTGCCCTCGAACAGGCGGCGCAGGGCCGACCGCGGCGACAGCTCGGCCGCCTCGGCGACCACCAGCGCCGGCCCCGCCGAAGTCGCCAGGATGTCATCCAGCGCCGGAACCAGGGTGTCGCCGGCATCGCGAATCCACACCACCCGCCGGCCCCCGCCCAGCGCCAAGGCCCCGACCTCGTCGGCCAGGCGGGCCGGGTCGGCCCGTATGGCCGCCGTCGTCAGCTCGACGACCCGGAACGGATCCGCCGCCGTGCCGGCCACCGACCGCACCAATGCCTCGCCGCGCTCGCTGACCAGGCCCTGATCGGGGCCGTACAACAACACCCCGACAATCTCGGGCGGCAGCCCGCGGAGAAAGCCGGTGGCACGCGCGCTGCTGATCTTCACGGATTTTTGGCGGCCTGGCGGGCCAGGAAGACGGCGAGGCGGGTGCGGATGTCCAGTCCGATGGCCTGCGCCGCACGCGTCCGCGCGTTCTTCCTTGCGACCAGGGTGGCGAACTCGGATTGCTGAATATCGTAGCTGGCCACCGAGCGCGCCCGGCCGCCGATCATCGACTCGGCCAGATTGTCCACCGAAAACAGCTTGAACTCCGCCTCCACCCGCAGGTTGGCGCGCGTCGCCAAAGCGTTCTTGCGGACGGCGAGTCCCTCTTCGCGCTCCTTCAGATCCACATGCAAGACGTAACGCGGGTCACGCGGTCGGCCCCTGGGGTTGAGAAGGTCGAGCAAGGTGTTGTGCAACTGCTGGCCGGCGCGGTCGGGCAGGGGCCTGACCTCGATGGTCGCCAGGACTCCGGTCGGCGCCGGCCGGTCGGTATTGCCGTAGAGCGGGCGGAAACCGCATGCCGACAGCGCGAGCGCCGCTGCCAACGCCAGGACAGCCGCGGGGCTGCTAGACCACCACATTGACGATCCTGTTGGGGACGACGATCACCCGGCGCACCTGCTTGCCGCCAATGGCTCGCGCGACTCCGGGCAGCTGCAGCGCCTCTGCCTCGACCGCATCGTCACCACAGTCCTTGGGCAGGTCCACGGTGCCGCGCAGCTTGCCGTTGACCTGAACGCCGATGGTCACCGTCTCGTCCTCCAGCAATGCAGGGTCGGCTTCGGGCCACGGGGTGTCGACGAGCAGCGCCGCATGGCCCAGACGCTGCCACAGCTCCTCGGCCAGATGGGGCATCATGGGGCCGACCAAGCGGACCACCGCGTCGAAGCCCTCCCGGACCACCCAGGCCGCCCCGGCCTCGGCCCGGTCCAGGTCCTCCAGGCGGTTCGTGAGCTCGCGGATGCGGGCCACGGCGGTATTGAACCGGAACCGCTCCAGATCCCGGGTCACTCCGTCCACCGTCTTGTGGATGGTCCGGTGCACATCGGCCGCCGCTGCGGAGCAGTCCGCAGGCATGGGCGTGCCGGGGGGCGGCAGGTCGGCCGCCCCGTTGACCATGCGCCACAGGCGGTTCACGTACCGCCAGGCCCCCTCGATGCCGGCCTCGGTCCAATCCAGGTCCCGGTCGGGCGGGCTGTCTGACAGCATGAACAGCCGTGCCGTATCGGCGCCATAGGCGTCGATGATCGCTTCCGGATCGACCACGTTCTTGCGCGACTTGCTCATCTTCTCCGAACGCCCGACGGTGACCGCGGCGCCGGTATCGGCGCGCACCATGGCGCCGTCGGCCAGGCGCTTGACCTCGCCCGGCGGCAGCCAGGCCCCGTCGGCGTCGCGGAAGGTCTCGTGGCAGATCATGCCCTGGGTCATCAAGCCGGCAAACGGCTCGTCGATCCCGAGGTATCCGCACTGGCGGAGCGCCCGGGTGAAAAAGCGGGAGTACAGGAGGTGCAGCACCGCGTGCTCGACACCGCCGATGTACTGATCGACCGGCAGCCAGTAATCGACCGCTTCGCGCCGGAATGCCCGGTCGGCGTCGGGCGAGCAGAAGCGGGCGAAGTACCACGACGATTCGAAGAAGGTATCGAAGGTGTCCGTCTCCCGCCGCGCCGCGCCTCCGCACTGCGGGCAGTCCACGCGGGACCACGTGGGGTGGTTGTCCAGAGGATTGCCCGGGCTGTCCAGGTCCACGTCCTCGGGCAAGGTCACCGGCAGGTCGTTCTCCGGCACCGGCACCACCCCGCACTCGCCGCAGTGGATGACCGGGATCGGGCACCCCCAGTAGCGCTGGCGGGACACGCCCCAGTCGCGCAGCCGGTAGTTGACCGCCCGCTCGCCGGCGCCCGAGTCCTCCAGGCGGCGGGCCATCTCGGCCTTGGCGGCGGCCACGTCGAGGCCGTCGAGGAAGTCCGAGTTGATCAGGACACCGTCCTCCAGATAGGGCTCGTCACCGATGGCGAACGTGGCGGCGTCCGCCTCCGGCGGCGCCACCACCGGCAACACATCGAGGCCGTACTTGCGGGCGAACTCCAGGTCCCGCTGGTCGTGGGCCGGACAGCCGAAGATGGCGCCCGTGCCGTACTCCATGAGGACGAAATTGGCCACGAACACGGGGACTTCCCGCTCCGCCATGAACGGATGGCGGGCGGCGACGGCGGTGCGGTAGCCCCGCTTCTCGGCGCTCTCGATGGCCGCCTCGCTGGTGCCCAGGCGCCGGCACTCGGCGATGAATGCGGACAGCTCCGGGTCGCCCTCGGCGAGCCGCAGGGCCAGCGGATGGTCGGCGGCAACAGCGCAGAACGAGGCGCCGAACAGGGTGTCGTGGCGGGTGGTGTAGATCTCCAGATGCTCGGCGTCGGCGGGTTTGTCGCCGGTCAGCTCGAACCGGATATAGGCCCCCTCGGACCGGCCGATCCAGTTCTCCTGCATCAACCGCACACGGTCGGGCCACCGCTCCAGAGACCGCAATGCCGCCAGGAGATCCTCGGCGTAGGCGGTGATGCGCAGGAACCACTGCTGCAGGCGGCGCTTCTCCACTGGGGCGCCGGAGCGCCAGCCACGGCCGTCGATGACCTGCTCGTTGGCGAGGACGGTGTCCTCCACGGGGTCCCAGTTGACCCACGAATCCCTGCGGTAGGCCAAGCCCGCGGCCAGGAAGTCGAGGAACATCTTCTGCTCGAAGCGGTAGTACTCGGGGTCGCAGGTGGCGATCTCCCGCGACCAGTCGTAGGACAATCCCATGGCCTTGAGCTGCCGGCGCATGGCGGAGATGTTGTCGCGCGTCCATGTCGCCGGATGGGTCCGGTTCTCCATGGCGGCGTTCTCGGCCGGCAGCCCGAACGCGTCCCAACCCATGGGGTGCAGCACATTGAAGCCACGCGCCCGCTTGTAGCGGGCCACCAGGTCGCCGAGGGTATAGTTGCGCACGTGCCCCATGTGGATGCGGCCCGACGGGTAGGGGAACATCTCGAGCACGTAGTACTTGGGCCGTGCGCTGTCCTCGCCGACGGCGAAGCAGCCCCGCTCGTCCCACAGGGCCTGCCATTTGGCTTCGTTTTCCTTGAAGTTGTAGCGCGACATGGCGATCGAGTCCGAGGGTCGAGCCGGCGGGCCGGACCAGGAGAACGGGGGCGACTTCGTGTGGTGCCGGGATCAGTCCCTACTGCTCGAGGGTTTCATGGCGGAGCTGGCGGGCCTTGGTGAGGATGGCGTCCTCGATCTGGACGTTGGTCCCCTCCGGCACCGGAACGTCGCGCCAAGTCCCGCTGCCGTCCGGTACCTGACGGAACACGGCCACACGGACGCCGTCCGCACGCAAGGAGCGCCCGATGATGTAAACGCTCATCTTGAACCGCTCGTTGGGCGCCGCCGGCGGCGAATGCCAGTCGGTGATGATGACACCGCCGAAGGGGTCGGCCGAGGCCAGTGGCATGAACGACACGGTATCCAGCGACGCCCGCCACAGGAAGCTGTTGACTCCGATGCCGGTCCCCTCGACCGGCCGTTCGTCTTCGCCGCCGAACAGGTTGAGGCCGCCGGGACCGAAGATGCTCTCCCGCTCGTCCTCGCGATAGACAGGTGTCGATTCGCCTTCGGTCCGGTCTCCGAGCCATTTGGTGCGCCCCTCACCGCAACCGGCCAACGCGGTCAGCGCAACCGCCGCAGCCAGTCCTGCGGCACTCGCCCGCGCCAGACGCCGCCGGGTCCTTGTTCCGCGTCCGCTCTGCATCGTCTGCACAACCGCTCCCGTTGCCGGCTTGTCACAACAGGCCCACGCCCACGGGCCCGCCGGGAATCGCCAGTCATTCATACTTCATCATCGTGCCAATATCCACAATTGCCGCAGGACTCCCCGGGTCGGCACGGTTGGCGCTGGCGGTTGTTTTGGGGCTGGAGCCGATCGCATTGACCGCGCTCCCCCGCGCGACACCAATCCCGGCTTTCCGCTCGAAAGCCCCTGAACACAGCCATTATTGCGACGCGGATTACGGCCCCACCGGCAGATATGTTGCATCAATGCCACATCGTTGAGAATATGGCACGGCATCTCCCGCAATCCTGTTGACCTTACAAGGCCGTCGTGGCTCCATGGCCACGATCGCCAAGCCCCCAATCCTCTCAGGGCGTAGGGGCTCGGGTCGCAACAAAGGAACGCAAGAGAGGATCAGATGAAGAAGCTTTTGGTAGGCACCACAGCCCTTGTCGCGGCCGGCATGATCGCCGCGCCGGCATCGGCTGCCGAGAAGATCACGCTCAGTATCGCTGGTTTCATGGAGCAGTACGTCGGTGTTGCCGACAACGACGACAGCTTTGAGAGCGCCGGCATCGGCGGCGAGGGCGTCAACTTCACCGGCTTCGACCAGCAGGCGGACAGCGAGGTCCACTTCAAGGGCAAGACCAAACTGGACAACGGCATCGAAGTCGCCGTCAAGATGGAGCTGGAATCGGACACCGGCGGCGGCGGGATCGACGAATCGGTGGTCATGGTCGGCAGCGACGTGATCGGTGAGATCTGGCTCGGCGGCGAGGACACCGTGTCGGAGACCCTCCACCACACCGCCCCGGACGTTGGCGTCGGCTTCCTCGACAGCGACCCGACCAACGGCAACTGGATCGCCGCCCCGGCTGCGTCGACCCGCGAGAACGTCACCCACTACCAGCCCAACGACGACGGCGCGAAGATCAGCTACTTCTCGCCGCGGTTCTTCGGGTTCGGCCTCGGCGCCACCTACGTTCCGGACGTCAACGACGGCCAAGCCACGCAGAACGCCCAGAACACTACCGCTGATGACGCGTGGGCGATTGCGGCGGTGTTCGAGAACGAGTTCGGCGGCATCAGCCTCAAGGCCGACGGCTTCTACGGCCACACCAACGGTGACGACGGCAACCCGCTGCCCAGCCTGGACTCCGCCGGCACCAGCGCCGGTACCGATCGCACCGAAGTCGGCGGCGGCGTCAACATTGGCTTCGCCGGTTTCACGGTCGGTGGCAGCTACAAGCGGGTCATCGTCGACGCGATCGCCGCTGGTGGCGGGGCGGTTCAGGACGGCCACGTTTATGCCTTCGGCGCGTCCTATGGCGTCGGCCCCTTCGCGGTCAGCGCCGCCTACATGAAGTCCGAGAAGGAAGGCTTGGTGAACAACAGCGGCAAGGACGAGCTCACCTCGTACATCGTCTCTGGCAAGTACACCATGGGCCCCGGTGTCGATCTCGTTGCCAGCGTCTTCCAGACCGACTTCGACGACGAGACGGCCGCTGTGGCCGCCAACAACGACGGTTGGGCCGCCGTTGGAGGCTTCGAGTTGAAGTTCTAGTCTCCCGAACCATTCCGTTCGGCAATACGAGGGAGCGGCTCACGCCGCTCCCTCAGTCTTTTGCAGCGCCCTTGATTCCAATGACGCCGGAAATGCCGGCATAGCCGGCAGCACCGCAGCCGGCCAGGCGCCTGGCCGTCGCTGGCGCAAGGCCGCCAAGGGCGTACACTGGCAGCGGGCTGCGCCGGCACCACAGGGCGAATCGCCAGGGGCCGATCACCGGGGCGCCGGGACGGCTGGCCGTCGGGAAAACCGGCGACAGCAATGCGGCGTCGGCGCCACACGCCGCCGCCCGCCACAGGGCCGCCGGCGAATGGGCCGCGGCGGTGACCAGCCATTGCGCAGGCCAGCGTTGCCGGGCGCCGGCGCTGCGTCGCGCCTGCCATTCGGGCAGGTGGACACCGTCGGCACCCGCGGACGCCGCCAGCCGGGCATCACCGGCGACCAGCAGCCGCACCCGCGCCGGGCGGCACACGGCGAGAAGACGGCGGGCCAGTCCGACGCGGTCGGCGGCCTCGTAATGGCGCAGGATCACGGCGCTGCCGGATGGCAGGGCGGCGATGGCGGGACCCGGGTCGGGCAGCCGGACACTGTCGGTCATCAGGATGAGGCGCGGGAGCGCTGACGGCCGTTTGAGGCGACGCCCCGAGTCTGCTAGGGTCGCGTCCCGCGTCCCTCCGTCCGCTGCACCCGACATAGAGAATTCCCCGGCCGTGTATCACCCATGGTAGCCGATCCCCGCCCCCGAGAGGACATCGCCGCCAACCTCGCGACCGTCCGTGCCGCCATTGCCGAGGAAGCCAAGGCCGCCGAGCGGGCTCCCGACGACGTCACCCTGGTGGCCATCGCCAAGACCTATCCCGCGGAGGTGGTACGCCAAGCCCTCGACGCGGGCCACCGGGTGTTTGGCGAAAACCGGGTGCAGGAAGCGGAAAGCAAGTGGCCGGACCTCAAGCAAGCGATACCCGATATCAGCCTTCATCTCGTCGGTCCCTTACAGACCAACAAGGCGCGCAACGCGGTGGCGCTGTTCGATGTCATCGAGACCGTGGATCGGCCGAAGCTGGCCCGCACTTTGGCCGACCAGATGGAGCGGACCGGCCGCCGCCCGTCGTGCCTGATCCAGGTCAACACCGGCGAGGAACCGCAGAAAGCCGGCGTCCTGCCGGCGGACTCCGACGCGTTCATTCGCGCCTGCCGCGAGGATTACCAGATTCCGGTCGCCGGTCTCATGTGCATCCCGCCCATCGACGAAGAGCCGGCACTGCATTTCGCCCTGCTGCGGGAGATCGCCCGGCGCAACGGGGTCGACGGCCTAAGCATGGGCATGAGCGCCGACTACCCGACGGCGATCCGCTTCGGCGCCACCTGGGTGCGGGTGGGCACGGCCATATTCGGCGCCCGTCCGCCGATCAAGCCATCGGCGGCATGACCCGCAAGACGACACCGGACCGGCAGTCCGCGAGAACGGCGAGGAGGTCGCTCAGGGCCAGGGCGACGCAGCCTTCGGTCGGCCGGTAGTCGGCGGCGGCCACGTGCAGGAACACCGCGCTGCCGGCCCCGGCCCGCGGCGGTGCGTCATTGTGGCCGAGCACAACCACCACGTCGTAAACACCGTCGGCCCGCCAAAGCACCTCATGGTGGCCGGGATAAGGCAGGCGGACCGGGCGGTTGTAGCGGGGGTCGCCCGGGTCGTCGCACCACCCGTCGTCGGCACGCATCGCCCGCACCGGCAACGCCGTCGCCGGGCGTCGCAGCCGGTCGGCACGGTAGAGCACCCGGCGCAGGGGGAAACGGCCGACCGGCGTCGTGCCGTCGCCCTCGCGCTTGTCGGCGGAGACACCGGCCCGTCCAAGGGCGCAGCGGAACCGCTGGTGCCGCCAAGCGAGGACACCGTCAGGCCACACACGGATCTCCATGCGGTCAGTCGACCACCACCCGGGTGGTGGGCGGCCGCTGCGCCGGCAGGCCCGCCGCTTCGTGGTAGCGCTCCAGGGCGGCGAGCATGACCTCCGAGAACCAGCCGCCATGGGGCGCCGTGGCGGCCGCCAACACGATGGCGCCGTCGTCGAGCTGTCGGGATGGCGGGGCCGCCGGCGGCGACGGTTGTGGTACGGCCGGGGGCGGATGCAGCGCGGCCAACTCCCGCTGCGCCCACCGCACGACCTCGATATTCTCCGCTACCGCCACGGCCCCGGCTGTGGCCGGGGTCTCCTCCAACGGCGGACCCATCGGGACGGAACGATGCGGGGTGAAAACGGCGATCTCGCCCCTTGCCCAGTCGAGGACCTCGCTGTAATCGGCGACATCCGTGCCGTCGGTGGTGTCGCCGCCGATGGGCACGAACACGACCTCCGGGCCATTACCGAAAATCAGATCGGGGACATGGCCATCATCGCCGCGGTCGAACATGGCCATCATGTGACCACCCATATCGCGGCCCGATGCCTCCTCCACCATTACGTTGGCCACCGAGACGGCGGTGCCGATGGGGCCGCCGAAGAGCGTGCCGCCAAGCACCCGCGTCGCCGGATCGATGGTGTCGCCGGTCTGGTCGCGATAGACGGCGGACACCAACGGGATGTGCTGGAGCGGATTGATGATGTCGAGGAAGTCGAGAAACGTGAACCCGTCCTCGCCGAACAAACGGAACTCGTCCGCGTCGGCCGCGGCCTTCGCACCGGGGGCCGGCCCGCCCGTGCGCGGGGGCGGATCCAGGTGAAGTGCGGGACTGTCGGTGTCGGCCATGGGCCGTACCCTTCCCCTAACCGTTCCTCACCTGGCCACGCAAGGGTCGTGCCAATGGTCTTGCTCGCGAAATCAATGGGTTGCCGGCATCGACCGCAGCGGCAGAACGGCGGCCCCGGCAACATCTGCCGGTGCCGGCCGGTCTTGCCCACGGCCGCGGATCAGAACAGGTGGCCGCCCCGCGCCGCCTTGGTGCGCAGGTACACCTCGTTGTGGCGGTTGGTGGGAAAGGCGTGGGGCACCCGCTCCTCGACGGCGATCCCGCAATGGGCCAGGGCGGCGACTTTCTGGGGATTGTTGGTCATCAGCCGCACCCGCTCGAACCCGAGATGGCGGAGCATGTGGGCGGCCGGCAGGAAGACCCGCTCGTCGGCGTCGAAGCCCAGTTGCTCGTTGGCGTCCATGGTGTCGAATCCCTGGTCCTGGAGCTCGTAGGCACGTAGCTTGTTGACTAGGCCGATGCCCCTGCCCTCCTGGGCCAGGTAGAGCAGGACCCCGCTGCCGGCGGCGTTGATCTCGGCGATGGCGCCGCGGAGCTGATCGCCGCAGTCGCATCGGAGGCTGCCCAGCAGGTCGCCGGTAAAGCACTCCGAATGGAGGCGGGTCAGCACCGGCTCGCCGGCATCGGGCTCGCCGATGAGGATGGCCAGGTGCTCGAGGCCGCCGTCGATGGGGCGGAAGGCCACGATTCGGGTGTCGCGGGCGTCGGCCAGGGGAACCCGAGCCTCGCTCACCGCCCGCAGGGTCCGTGCCGCCGTATGCTCGTACTGGAAGATGTCACCGGCATCGACCAAGGCGAGATCGTTTCGGGTGGTCCAGGCGGCCAGATCCTCGGCGTCCGGATCGGCGACCTCTGCGGTAATGGCGGCGGGCAGGAGCCGGGCCAGCTTGGTCAGCCCCACCGCCGCGCTGTCGCAGCCGTATGTGGCCGCGTCGGTGGCCGCCAGCCCGAGCCGACGCAGGGCCGGGCCGTCGAGGCCCGACAGGGGATCGGCCAAGTCACCGACCACCCGGGCGCTCAGTCCGGCGCCCACGGTGACGGTCACCACCTTTTCCGCGCTTTCGCCGAGGTCCAGGACCGCGGCCCGGCGGCTGGTGATGGCGAGCCGCGGCTCGCCACCCGACCGCTCCGCCAGGTCTGCCAAGGCGTCGGCCGTGACCGCCTCCGCGGCCAGCACCATGGCCGCGTTGCCGGCGGCGCCGCGCACCGTGACCGCCCGTCCCCGCCGCATCTCGGAGACGGCCCGGTCCACGGCGAGCAGCGACACGGGCTCGCGCGAAACCGGCATGGGGATGAGTTCGAACCGATGTGGCATGGTGCTCCAGCGCACCCCGGTAAGCCTTTGTCCTGGCTGGACCATACCGCCAACACCGGGCCGGTGGAAGCGGGTTGTCGGCACCCGGCGGCCCGACGATTGAATCTGGAAGCCACCATCCGTTTGTAATACCGTCGAGGCGCCTGGGCACCGCTGCGACGCAACCGGGGACGTTTTCGTCACGCCATGACCAACGGCAAACGCGTTCTGCTCGTCGACGACGACGACACCCTGCGCAACATGCTGTGCGAGCAGCTGCAACTGCACGAGGAGTTCTCCACCGTCGACACCGGCAGCGCGGCCGACGCGCTGGCGCTGGCCAAGGACGAGTACTTCGACGTCATCATCCTGGACGTGGGCCTGCCCGACATGGACGGCCGCGACGTGTGCCGGCTGATGCGCCGCAACGGCGTCAAGTCGCCGATCATCATGCTGACCGGCGCCGACACCGACGCCGACACCATCCTCGGCCTCGACGCCGGAGCCAACGACTACGTCACCAAGCCCTTCCGCCTCGGTGTGCTGCTGGCGCGCCTGCGCGCCCATATCCGCCAGCACGAGCGAAGCGACGACGCCGTGTTCACCATCGGCCCCTACAGCTTCCAGCCGAGCGCCAAGCTGTTGGTGGACGAGGCCGCGAACCGCAAGATCCGCCTCACCGACAAGGAGGCGGCCATCCTCAAGTACCTCTACCGCACCGGCGACCGGGTGGTCAGCCGCGACACCCTGCTGGACGAGGTGTGGGGCTACAACGCGGGGGTCACCACCCACACCCTGGAGACCCACGTCTACCGCCTGCGCCAGAAGATCGAGAGCGACCCCTCCAACGCCCGCATCCTGGTCACCGAGGCCGGCGGCTACCGGCTCGTTCCCTGACGGCACAGGTCTTCCGCCGAAAGAAAAAAGCGCCCGGTCAGGGGGGGTAAACCGGGCGCTTTAGGCTCCAGTTGAAGGAGCTTTCGGATGGCAGGGGAACCATCCCGTCAGATCGCCGCCATTTCCGGCGAACGACCTGCGATTCGTACGTGGTCAGCCTTGCCGATGGCGACCAATGCATAGAACGCAATGCTGCTATGCAGAAAAAGCATGTTGCGCCGCGTCAGGGGGTTAGCGGTCGTCGTCGGGCGGCTTGCGGAAGTGGAAAAGCTCATCGTCCAGCGCCATGCCGAACCGGGTGCCGATCAGCGACACGGTGGTGGCAATGCCCTGGGCGTCGACCACCGTCCATTGCTTCAGCGCCAGGGGGCGGTCGGTGAACACCAGGGTCAGGGCGCCTTCCAGGGGCTCGTCGGCGCGGGTTACCGTCACCCGCAGGACGCCGGCGCCGCGCTCGAAGGCGGTCACCGCCAGCTCGTCCGAGAACAGCGAGATGTCGCCGCTCACCAGGATGGCGGCCGGCGTCGCCGAAAGGCGCAGGTGGCTCACCTGCTCGAGCTCGCTGTCGTAGTAGATCAGCCAACCGTCGTCGGCGACGATGAGCACCGGCACCGGCGGATCGTATTCGATCCGCATGCGACCCGGCCGCGACAGATAGACGCTGCCCTCGGCGGTCCCGCCCTGGGACGAGACCTGGAGGAAACGGGCCTGCAGGGTATCGATGCCGTTGAGATAGGCCTCGATCCGGCCCACGTCCTTGCGCTCGGCGTCGGGCAGATCCGGCGCGAGGTTGCGCACCTCGGCCGCTTCGCCGATCGCCGAGGCAAGCATGGCCACGGCCAAGGCGACAACGGCCCGGGGCCAGAGCCGCTGGCGGACGCAACGGTCACCGGCCATGGTCGCCGATCAGAACCTCGCGGCGGCCGACGCGGTTGGCCTTGGTGACCACGCCGTCCCGTTCCATGCGCTCGATGATGCGGGCGGCCCGGTTGTAGCCGATCTGCAGGTGCCGCTGGATGAAGCTGGTCGAGGCCTTGCCTTCGCGGGCCACGATGGCCACGGCCTCGTCGTACAGGGTATCTCCGGACGGGCCGTCGCCGCCGCCGAGGGGGCCCCCGCCGGGGCCGTCGTCATCCTCTTCGGTCACCGCATCCACGTACGCGGGTGCGCCCTGGGCCTTGAGGAATTCGACCACGCCTTCCACCTCGGTGTCGGACACGAAGGGACCGTGGACGCGGGTGATGCGTCCGCCACCCGCCATATACAGCATGTCGCCCTGGCCGAGAAGCTGCTCGGCCCCCTGCTCGCCCAGGATGGTGCGGCTGTCTACCTTGGAGGTCACCTGGAAGCTGACCCGGGTCGGGAAGTTGGCCTTGATGGTGCCGGTGATGACGTCCACCGACGGCCGTTGGGTGGCCATCACCAGATGAATGCCGGCGGCCCGCGCCATCTGGGCCAGCCGCTGCACCGCGGCCTCGATGTCCTTGCCGGCCACCAGCATCAGGTCGGCCATCTCGTCCACCACCACGACAATGAAGGGCAGCGGATCGGTGGACAGGGCCTGCTCCTCGAACACCGGCCGGCCGTCGGCGTCGAAGCCGGTCTGGACGCGGCGGGTCAGGGCCTCGCCCTTGCGGCGCGCCTCGGCCAGACGGCCGTTGTAGCCGGCGATGTTGCGCACCCCGAGCTGCGACATGGCGCGGTAGCGCTCCTCCATCTCGCGAACGGTCCATTTCAGCGCCACCACCGCTTTGGACGCCTCGGTGACCACCGGACACAGCAGGTGCGGGATGCCTTCGTAGACGGACAATTCCAGCATCTTGGGGTCGACCAGGATGAACCGGCATTCCTCGGGCGGCAGCCGATAGAGCAGCGACAGGATCATGGTGTTGATGGCCACCGACTTACCCGACCCGGTGGTGCCGGCGATCAGTAGGTGGGGCATGCGGGCCAGGTCGACCAGCACCGGCGCGCCGCCGATGTCCTTGCCCAGGGCCAGGGTCAGCTTGCCGGCGCTGCGCTCGTAGGGCTCGGACGCCAGAAGCTCGCGCAGGGTCACCATCTCGCGCCGGGTGTTGGGCAGCTCGATGCCGATGACGTTGCGCCCGGGGACCACGGCGGCGCGTACCGACACCGCGCTCATGGAGCGGGCAATGTCGTCGCTGAGGCCGATCACCCGTGACGTCTTGGTGCCCGGTGCCGGCTCCAGCTCGTAGAGCGTGATCACCGGTCCCGGCCGCACCTTGGCGATGTCGCCGCGGACACCGAAATCGTCCAGCACCGTGGCCAGAAGCTCGGCGTTTTGTTCCAGGGCGTCGCGGCTGACCGCATCGCGGGCTCCGGCTTCCGGCGGTTCCAGGAGGTGCAGGGGCGGCGGCCGGTAACTCCCGTCGGGGTCCAGGTCGAGACTCCCCTGGCCGGCCGCCTTCGCCTTGCGGCCCGTCTTCAGGCGCACCTTGGGGGGTGCCACGACCGCATTGCGGGACCGCGTCCGACGGCGGTCTGCGGCGGCGGCGGCGGGAGGCCCGTCGTCGGTCAGTGCCGGGGGCTCGGCTTGCGGCGCCGGCGGCGGGCTGCGGCCGATACGTCCCAGGGCCGCGCCCAGACGAACCGCGATGGCGGTCCCGGTGGTCGTCCACCGCGCGAGCCCGCGGCCGACCGCCAGCCACTCCTCCACGGTGATTCCCAGGGCAGCCGCCAGGGCGCCGGCCCCCAACGCGCCGATGGCGAGGCCGAGGGCTGCCGGAACCGGAGTGGCGACAAGCCGCTCTGCCGCGGCGATCAGTCCATCGAACGCCAGTGCCCCAACGGAGCCGCCGAGGCCGGCGGCGACCGGCCATGCGGCAGGCGGCTCCACCACCGCCAGGGCGACCGGCAGGATCAGCATGGCCGTGGCCATGGCGCCGATGCGCAGCCAGGGCGCCGAGACGCCGCGTTTCAGAAGCGCCCGACCACCCCAGGCCGCCGCCACCAGGGCCGGAATGGCGGCAGCCAGTCCCAGGCTCTGCAGGAGCAGGTCGGCAACGGTGGCGCCGGCGGCGCCCAGCAGGTTGCGCGGCAGGCCGTCGGTGGCGTTGTTCCACGACGGGTCGGTGGCCGAATAGGTGAGGAGCGCTGCGCCCAGGGCCGCCGAGGCGGCGATCAGGACGAGGCCAACCCCTTCCGCCGCCCGCCGGCGCAGGAAGTCGACGGCGCCCGCCGGCAGGATGGTGGCGCCCCGGGATCTGCCGATGGTCCGGGCCATGCCCGATTATGGCGCCGCCCCCGTTGACAAGACGTTAACGGGGGCGGCGCCGCATCGGTGATCAGCGGGCCATGTCCTCTTCGGGGTAGGCGCTGATCTTGTGCAGCGACAGATCGGCGCCGGCGAACTCCTGCTCCTCGGTCAGGCGGATGCCGACGGTGAGCTTGAGGCCGCCGTAGACGAGGAAGCCGGTGACGGTGGCGAACACGACGCCGGCCAGGGAGCCCACGAGCTGCGGCAGGAAGGCCACGCCGCCCATGCCACCCACCGCCTCGAGGCCGAAGATGCCACAGGCGATGCCGCCCCACAGCCCGCACATGCCGTGCAGGGGCCAGACGCCGAGCACGTCGTCGATGCGCCACGTCTTCTGGCACTGATTGAAGCCCCAGACGAACAGGGCGCCGGCGACGATTCCGGTGGCCAGGGCGCCGATGGGATGCATGACGTCGGAGCCGGCGCATACGGCGACCAGCCCGGCCAGCGCCCCGTTGTGAACGAAGCCGGGGTCGTTGCGCCCGGCCACCAGGGATGCCAGCACACCGCCGACCATGGCCATCAGGGAGTTGATGGCGACTAGGCCGGTCACCCCCTCCAGGCTCTGGGCGCTCATCACGTTGAAGCCGAACCAGCCCACCGACAGCACCCACGAGCCCAGGGCCAGGAACGGAATGTTGGAGGGCGGGATGCCGACCATGGAGCCGTCGCGCCGGTAGCGGCCCTGGCGGGCGCCCAGCATCACCACGGCGCCGAGCGCGATCCATCCGCCTATGGCGTGGACCACGATGGAGCCCGCGAAGTCATGGAAGGCGAAGCCGAAGGTGGACTCCATGAACTCCTGGAAACCGAACCGGCTGCCCCAAACCATGCCCTCGAAGGTGGGATAGAAGATCGCCACCAGGATGGCCGTCGCCGTGAGCTGGGGCCAGAACCCGGCCCGTTCGGCGATGCCCCCCGAGATGATGGCCGGCACGGCGGCGGCGAAGGTGAGTAGGAAGAAGAACTTGACCAGATCGTAGCCGCTGGCCGCGAAGTTGTAGCCGTCGGCCGGCGCGGCGCCCGACAGCACCTGGGCATTGACCAGGAAGTCGACCCCATAGGCCACGGTGTAGCCGATGAAGAAGTACGCCACCGTCGAGGTGGAGAAATCCACCAGGATCTTGATCAGGGCGTTGACCTGGCTCTTGCGGCGAACGGTGCCCACCTCCAGGAAGGCGAATCCCGAATGCATGGCCAACACCATGACGGCACCCATGAGAACGAAAAGCACATCGGCGCCCGACTTGAACGCATCCATCGTGGTCTCTCCCAATGCTCGAAAACCGGTTCTGCCGGCGGGCGGTCTCAAGTTCCGTGCCAAATGCGCGCGACGCCGCCGGGCGGCAGGAAACCGCCACGCCGCGGCGCCGGCCGCGCAAACCGATTGCCCATAAAACAGGCAGATTGGCTGGTTATGGCCACCAAACAAGCAAAAGGACCGGAAGGCTTGCGCCTTCCGGTCCGCTGAAGGAGGGAGAGCGTTGGGAGAACCGTGCGTCCGCAATCCCTCCGGTGTGACGGCCCCGCGTGCGGGGGGAGTTCGGGGCCGTCACGGCGCCCCTATTGCACGACCTCACCGTGCAGGTTGATGTCGAGGCCGCCGATCTCCGTCTCCTGGTCCACCCGCAGGCCGATCACCACGTCGATGATCTTGAGCAGGACGAAGGAGACCACGGCGCAGTAGACCATGGTGGCGACGATGCCCTCGATCTGGATCCACACCTGGGCGGCGTTGCCCTCGATCAGGCCCGCGGTGCCGCCGATGGCCTCGACCGCGAAGACCCCGGTGAGGACGGCGCCGACGATGCCGCCGATGCCGTGGACGCCGAAGACGTCCAGCGAGTCGTCATAGCCCAGCTTGGGCTTGAGCCACACCGCGCCCCAATAGCAGGCGAGACCGGAGGCGATGCCGATGAACAGCGCGCCCATCGGGTTGACGAAGCCCGACGCCGGGGTGATGGCGACCAAGCCGCCCACGGCACCGGAAACGATGCCGAGCACGCTGGCCTTCTTGCGCAGCAGCCACTCGGCGAACATCCACGACAGCGCCGCGGCGGCGGTGGCGATCTGGGTCACCGCCATGGCCATGCCGGCGGCGCCGTCGGCGGCCACCGCCGAGCCGGCGTTGAAGCCGAACCAGCCCACCCACAGCATGGAGGCGCCGATGACGCTGAGCACCAGGTTGTGGGGCGCCATGTTCTCGGAGCCGTAGCCGTTGCGGCGGCCCAGAACCAGGGCGGCCATCAGGCCGGCCACGCCGGCGTTGATGTGCACCACGGTGCCGCCGGCGAAGTCGAGGACACCTTCATCGCCGAGGAAGCCGCCGCCCCACACCCAATGGCAGATGGGCGCGTAGACGATGACCATCCACAGGCCGAGGAACCACAGCATGGCCGAGAACTTCATGCGGTCGGCGAAGGCCCCGGTGATCAGTGCCGGCGTGATGATGGCAAAGGTCATCTGGAAGGTCATGAACACCGATTCAGGAATGGTGCCGCTGAGCGAATCCTTGCCGATGGCGCCGAGGAACAGGTTGTCGAACCCGCCCACGAACGCGTTGAGGTCGCCGCCGTCGCTGAAAGCCAGCGAATAGCCGATGACCATCCACAGCACGGTCATCAGGCAGGCCGTGGCGAAGCTCTGCATAACGGTGGAGAGCACGTTCTTCTTGCGCACCATGCCGCCGTAGAACAAGGCCAGCCCCGGTATGGTCATCATCAGGACCAGGGCGGTGGAGGTGAGCATCCAGGCGGTATCGCCGGCGGACAGCGTTGCCTCGTCGGCCAGGGCCGCACCGCCGGTGCCGGCGGCCAGTATCGTCGCCAGGCCCAGACGCCCGGTCAGGTGGGTCAGTTTGTTCATTGGGTCAATCTCCTATAACGCGTCCGCGTCCGTTTCGCCGGTGCGGATGCGCACCGCCTTGACCAGGTCGTAGACGAAGATCTTGCCGTCGCCGATGGTGTCCGTGCGCGCCGCGCTTTGGATGGCCTCGGCGACGCCTTCGACCATGTCGTCGCCGACAGCGACCTCGATCTTGATTTTGGGCACGAAGTTCACCGTGTACTCGGCGCCCCGGTAGATCTCGGCTTGGCCCTTCTGCCGGCCGAAACCCTTGACTTCGGTGACGGTCATGCCTTGCAGGCCGAGCGCGGTCAGGGCTTCGCGCACGTCGTCCAGCTTGAACGGCTTGATCACCGCCATGAGCAACTTCATCTCGCGCAATCCTTTATTCTCGGGGCCCGGTCCTTGGCCTTCCCCCCAGACGGGGGAACGGGTGCCGAAGCCCCTATTGCAATCCGTCCTCGGTTATCGGGCGACAGTCCCGCCCGACGTGATGCCAAATCAAGAACCGTGCCGAATCGGCAGGTGGAAAGAAAAATGCTATTATTTCAACGTGTTGATTGGGTGATATCGAACTTGACACTGTTCATGACCGAACAAAACCTTGGTGAAAAATTAGGCATATTGAAGCCCGCGCCTAAATGTTGAGCATTTTTCCTGGTCACTTGAGGCTGGACAGCGCGGGCGGATGGGGGCAGTTGTGAGGCCATGGCCCCGGCACCGACGAGCCCACAGGGACAGACCATCACCACCGACGTCTTGATCGTCGGCGGCGGCATGGTCGGCGGTACCCTGGCCTGCGCCCTGGCCCGGGGCGGGATGGCCGTCACGGTGGTCGATGCTGAAGACCCGGTGTCCTTCCTCGATGCCGGTTTCGACGGCCGTGCCTCGGCCATTGCCGCGGCGTCCCAACGGCTGTTCGAAGGCATCGGCCTGTGGCCGGACATGGCGGGCGAGGCCTGCCCCATGCGGGACATCCGCGTCACCGACGGCGATTCGCCCCTGTTCCTTCACTACGACCACCGGGACCTTGGCGACCGGCCCTTCGGCTACATGGTCGAGAACCGGGTGATCCGCCGCGCCCTGCTCGGCCGCATGGCGACGGGCGAAGGCGTGCGGCTGCTGGCTCCAGAGCGGGTGGCCAGCCTGCAGCGGACGGCCGCTGGCGTCGAGGCGCGACTGGCCGGCGGCGCCATCGTGCGGGCGGCCCTGGCCGTCGCCGCTGACGGCCGCCGCTCGCGCACCCGCGACGACGCCCGCATCCGGGTCACCCGCTGGAGCTACCCGCAGACCGGCATCGTGTGCACGGTGGCCCACGAGAAGCCCCACGGATTCGTCGCCCACGAACGTTTCCTGCCTGCCGGGCCGTTCGCCATCCTTCCGCTTCTGGACAACCGCGCGTCCATCGTCTGGACCGAGCGGTCCGACCTGGCGCCCGCCATCATGGCCCTCGACGATGCCGGGTTCCTCGCCGAGCTGGGCTTGCGGTTCGGGGACTTCCTGGGGCGGCTGGAGGTGGTGGGGCCGCGCTGGGCCTACCCCCTGTCGCTCCAGTTCGCCCACGCGGTGGCGGACCGGCGGCTGGCGCTGGTGGGCGATGCGGCGCATGCCATGCACCCCATCGCAGGCCAGGGACTGAACATGGGGCTGCGCGACGTGGCGGCCTTGGCCGAGGTGCTGACCGATGCCCGCCGCCTGGGCCTGGACGTCGGCGAGGGGACGGTGCTGGCCCGCTACCAGCGCTGGCGCCGCTTCGACAACACCCTGATGCTGGCCCTCACCGACGGGCTCAACCGCTTGTTCTCAAACGACCTTGCGCCGCTGCGCCTGGCCCGCGACTTGGGTCTCGCCGCCGTCAACCGGGCACCGCCGCTGAAGCAGCTCTTCATGCGCCACGCCATGGGCCTGGTCGGCGACCTGCCGCGCCTGATGCGCGGGGCGCCGCTATAGAAGTTAGAGAGAGAAATCCCGCTGTCAGGGATCGCGGCTGAGGCCCTTGGCCTCCAGCGCCGTCAGGTACGCTTGCCAGATCTCGTCCTGGCGCTCGCCGAACTCGTACAGGGTGTCCCACGAATAGATGCCGGAATCGTGGAGGTCGTCGAACTTGATCGAAATGGCGTAGTTGCCCACCGGCTCGACCCCCATGATGCCCACATGGCGGCGCCCGGCGACCACCTTCTTGTCGGCCGGACTGTGGCCCTGCACCTCGGCCGACGGGCTTTCCACGCGCAGCAGCTCGGCGGGCAGGCGGAAGGACTTGCCGTCGTCGAAGTCGATCTCCAGCACCTTCTCTTCGCGCTTGACCCGGATCTCGGTCGGGTGGTGACTGGTGCCGTAGGATTCGCTCATGACTCGCTTCCCGTACCGGCACCGGCGGGGGACGCGTCCAGGGCGCGGGCCTCGTCGATCAGCATGATGGGAATGCCGTCGCGGATGGGATAGGCCAACTGGGCCTGGTCGCTGATCAGCTCCTGGGCCTGTTCGTCGTAGCGCAGCGGCCCCTTGGTCAGCGGGCACACCAGGATTTCCAGCAGCTTGGGGTCCACCTTGCGTTCGCTCATGGCCGTCTCCATGCCTCCGTCAATGGCGAGCCGGGGTGGCGTCCGCGGCGCCTTCGTGCCCGGCCATCTCCATCAGTGTGGTCAACAGTACCGCCCGCGCGGCGACGCCGTCGCATTCCAGAAGGGCCTGTTTCTCGCGCGGCTCGAAAGGACAGATCATGGCCAGCGACGTGACCAGCGGTTCATCGTCGGCGTCCTTGAGGGCCGACCAGTCCACCTCGATGCCCTTGAGTTGGAAATAAATCTCCACCGCGGCCAGCAGCCGGTCGCGGTCGGCCACCGTGCCCGGGTCCTCCTGCAGGTCGGTGGCGAAGGCCTGATAGCGGGCGGCCACGCGCCGGTAGCCGCGCGCCGGGTCCAGGTCCAGCTCGCCGGTGATGCGAAAGCGGCTGATGCCGGTCAGGGTGATGAAGAACCGCCCGTCGCCGGTCTCGGAGAAGGTGCTGATGCGGCCGGCGCAACCGGTGTCGTAGAGCTGTGCATCGTCGGGCACGGGATGGACCTCGGTGCCCCTGGGCTGCACCATGCCGAACACCCGCCCGGTCCCCAGGGTGTCCACCACCAGGTTCAGGTAGCGGGGCTCGAAAATGTTGAGCGGCAACCGTCCCCGCGGCAGCAGCAGCGCGCCGGGCAGGGGAAACACCGCGAGCACGTCCGGCAATTCGCCGGCCTCCACGGCGTGCAGATTGCTGCTCATGAAAACAGGATGGAGGACAGCCGCCGACGGCCGGCCACGGTCTGCGGGTGGGTCGGACCGAGGGCATCGAAGATCTTGACCAGCTGCTTGCGCCCGGCCTCGTCGTTCCACTCCCGATCGCGGCGCACCAGATCGAGCAGGGCGTCGATGGCCCCTTCGCTCTGGCCGGCCCCATAGAGGGCCACCGCCAGATCGAGGCGGGCCTGGTGGTCGTCGGCATCGGCGGCAAGGCGGTCGCGAAGCGCCGCCACGTCGGCTCCGCCGTCCCCCTGCTCGGCCAGGTCCAGGGCCGACAGCGCCGCCGTCACCTCGCCGTTGCCCTTGAGTTCGCGGGGCAGGCCGTCCACCAACTGGCGGGCCCGCGCCGTGTCGCCGGACGCGGTGTAGCAGCGGATCAAGCCGGCGACGGCGCCGGCATTGCCCCCATCGTGGGCCAGGATCTCGCCGTAAAGCGCGGTGGCGCCGGCCACGTCACCGGCGGCCAGGGTGTCACGGGCCTGGGCCAGGGCCTGTTCTATTGGCGGCACGGCGTCGCCGGTCAGTCGCTCGACGAAAGCACGGATCTGGCTCTCCGGTAGGGCACCGACGAAGCCGTCCACCGGCCGGCCGTCGCGGAAGGCGTAAACGGCGGGGATGGACTGGATGCGCATCTGCATGGCCAGGTCCTGATTCTCGTCGACGTTGATCTTGACCAGCCGGACCAGCCCGCCGAAGGCGCGCACCTGCTTCTCGATGGCCGGCCCGAGCTGCTTGCACGGGCCGCACCACGGCGCCCAGAAATCGACGATTACCGGGCGCTCCACCGACGCATCCAGGACGTCGGCGGCGAAATTGGCGGTATTCGACTCCTTGATCAGGTCACCGTCGGCACCGGCGGCGGGCGCCGCGGCGGCGGAGGGCTGGTTGGGGTCGATGATGAACGCCATGGAAGGGCCGCCCAAGGTCAAACGTCGGAGATTGCCCAATAAATGGCCGTTTGCGGCCGTCGGCGCAAGGGCGGAATCCCCAGCGGCCGGGGTTCAGAGGGCCATGATCCGCGGCTCGTGGCCACACGCCTCCAGGAAACGCAGCAGGTCTTCCGGGGCGATGGCCGTGGTCGCGTCGTTGCTCAGGGGGTGGCAGTTGACCGTTTCGGCCTCCATCAGGTCACGGTCGAGGACCACGGTCACCCGGCCGTCCGGGTCGTTGATCACGGCGAAGGGCGTCACCGACCCGGGGTCGATGCCCAGGGCCTCGCGCAGCACCTCGGGGCGGCCGAAGGACAACTGGGCGGCACCCAAGCGCCGGCGCAGGTCCTTCATGTCGATCGCCCGGTCTTCCAGGGTGACGACCAGCCACAGCGCCCCCTTCTTGTCCTTGAGGAACAGGTTCTTGATGTGGGTGCCCGGAAGGGTGCCGCGCAGGCGCTTGTTCTCCTCGACGGTGAACACCGGCGGGTGGCGGTGCGTGGTGGCGTCGATCTTCAGCTCGTCGAGCCGCCGCAACAGGTCCTCGGGAGTCTTCGGCATGGCGCCACCTTAGCGCCGCCGGGCCGCCGCCCTCAAGGGCCGGCGGCGCCGGCGCCGGAGGAAAACCGTACTTGAAAAGCGGTTGCCATGGCGTATGATCGCGGGTCGCGGCGGGCGGGCGTAGCTCAGGGGTAGAGCGCAACCTTGCCAAGGTTGAAGTCGTGAGTTCGAATCTCATCGCCCGCTCCA
>JANQFP010000109.1 GCA_028277795.1 Rhodospirillales bacterium | reverse complement strand
GCCTTGCCGATGCCGTAGATGTAGAGCGCGAACAGGACCCCGATCATCAGCGGCGACGCCTTGCCGGCCAGGATGCCGCCGTCGCGGAAGTCCAGGGTGTCGGTGAGGGTCCAGGTCCACACCACCGCGACGAGCTGGAGCGCGATGGACGTGCCCAGCAGCAGGCCCAGGTAAACCCGCCCCGCCTTGCGCGCCTCCTCGGTGCCGTGGTGGGTGACCAGCGGGAAGGTGGAGATGGTCAGCACCTCGTAGAACACGAACAGGGTCAGCATGTTGGCGGCGAAGGCGACGCCCATGGCGGCGCCCAGCGCGATGGCGAAATAGGCGTAGAACCGGGTCTGGTTGACCTCGTGGTGGCCGCGCATGTAGCCGATGGAATAGATGGAGGTGACGATCCACAGCAGGCTGGCGATGCCGGCGAAGACCATGCCCAGGGGCTCGGCGTGGAAGGCGATGCCGAGGCCCGGCAGCATCTCACCCACCACCACCTCGGGCCGGCCGCCCGCCGCCACCTCGGGGAACAGGGAGGCGACCAGGACGAACAGCGCCACCGCGGCAACCAGGGTCATGGTCTCGCGCAGGTTGGGACTGCGCCCTGCGGCGACGATCAGCGGCACCGCCGCGAAGGGCGCGGCGACGGCCAACAGCATGGTGACGCCCGGGCTCACCGCACGCCCTCGAGCAGGAACAGGGCGGCGTTGGTGGCCACCTCCAGGGTGCGGGTGGCGTCGATGCCGAAATAGACGCAGGCACCGGCCAGCAGCCACATGGGCAGCAGCATGCTGACCGGGGCCTCCTGCACAGCCGGGGCGCCGGCCGGCACGGGACGGAAGTAGGCCGCCTCGACGATGCGCCACACGTAGGCGACGGCGAGCAGCGAGCTGAGCATTACCAGCAGCGCCACCGGCCACCAGTCCTGCTCCAGGGCGGCCTGCACCAGGTACCACTTGGAGACGAAGCCGACGGTCAGCGGCAGGCCGATCAGGCTCAGCCCTCCCACCACGAAGGCGGCCATGGTCAGCGGCATGCGCTTGCCCAGGCCGTCCAGGTCGCGGATGTGCACGGACCCGATGCGCAGCACGATGCAGCCCATGGCCATGAACAGGGCGCACTTCATGAGGGCGTGGTTGAACAGGTGGACGAGCCCGCCGGTGAGCCCGGTCACGGTGGCGAAGCTGATGCCCAGCACCATGTAGCCCACCTGGGCGACGCTGGAGTAGGCCAGCATGCGCTTGACGTCGTTCTGGAAGATGGCCACCGCCGAGGCGGCGAACATGCCGACCAGCGCCAGGCCGAGCAGCACGCCGCGCACGGGCATGGTCTCCAGCAGCTGCACGGCGCCGAACACCGTGAAGTAGATGCGCACCAGCACGTAGACGGCCACTTTCGTGGCTGTCGCCGCCAGGAACGCGGTGACTACGGACGGGGCGAAGGCGTAGGCGTTGGGCAGCCACAGGTGCAGGGGGAACAGGGCCAATTTCAAGCTGACGCCGACGGTGAGGAAGGCCAATGCCACCTGGATGGTGCGGGTGTCGGCGACGGCGGGAATCAGGGTCGCCAGGTCGGCGATGTTCAGGGTCCCGGTCATCATGTACATCATGCCGACGCCGATGATGTAGAAGGTGGCGCCGATGGTGCCCATGATCAGGTAGCGGTAGGCGGCGGTGAGCGCCCGCCGGTCGCGGCCCAGACTGATCAGCACGTAAGACGACAGCGACGAGATCTCCAGGAACACGAACAGGTTGAACGCATCCCCGGTGATGGCGATGCCCAGCAGCCCGGTCAGGCACAGCAAGTACATGGTGTAGAAGAGGTAGATGCGGTCGGGCGCCACCTCACGGACCACGCTGACCCGGGCGAAGGGCATGACCACGGACCCGATGGCGCTGACGATGACCAGGACGAAGGCGCTGGCCAGGTCGACCCGGTACTCGATGCCCCATGGCGCCGCCCAGCCGCCGATCTCGTAGGAGATGGTGCCGCCGTCCAGCACCTGGATCAGCAGGGCGATGGACACCGCCAGGCACGCCCAGGTGACCACCAGGGCCAGGCTCCAGGCCGGCGCCGTGCGCCGGATCACCACGCACAGGGGCGCCGCCAGCAGGGGCATGACCACCTGCAGGGCGGGCAACTGGGCGGCGATCATGGCTCCCGCTCCCGGGCGTTGATCTCGTCCTCCTCCACCGTGCCGTAGGTCTCGCGGATGCGCACCACCAGGGCCAGCCCCAGGGCCGTGGTGGCGATACCGACGACGATGGCGGTGAGGATCAGCACGTGGGGCAGCGGGTTCGCATAGACCTCGATGCCGTCCTCCAGGATCGGTGCCGTGCCCCCCTTCACCTTGCTCATGGAGATGTAGAAGACGAACACCGAGACCTGGAAGATGTTGAGGCCGACCACCTTCTTGACCAGGTTGCCCTGGGCGATGACCACGTAGAAGCCGGTCATCATCAGCACCACCACGATCCAGTAGGTGAACAGGCCGGGCAGCTCCATGGCTCAGCGCCCCTCGCCGCCGGGCCGCTGGCCGGCGAAGATGAAGAAGATGGTGATCATGGAACAGGCCACCGTGAGGCCGACGCCGAACTCGATGAGCAGGATGCCCAGGTGCTGGCCGTGGACCGGGTCGTGGGCCAGCACCGAGTAGTCCAGGTAGTTGGAGCCCAGCAGCATGCCGACCACGCCGACGCCGGCGTACAGCAGCACGCCCGAAGCGAGGCCGATGCGCACTAGCCATGCCGGGGCCACGCGGCGGGCCACCTCGACCCCGAAGATGATGGCGTAGAGGATGAACCCGCTGCCGAAGATGACCCCCGCCTGGAAGCCGCCGCCGGGCCCGAAATCGCCATGGAACTGCACGTAGAGGGCGAACAGCAGGATCAGCGGGATCAACAGCTTGGCGTTGACCCGGAGGACAGCCTTGCGCTTCATGAGCGGGCCTCCGGCTCATCGTCGGTCTTGTGGGGATTCGACGCCGCGGCGGCGCGGCGCCACCGCCCGAGGAGCACCAGGACCCCGGCCGCGGCGGTGAAGATGACCGTCACCTCGCCCAGGGTGTCGTAACCGCGATAGCTGGCCAGCACCGAGGTGACGATGTTGGGCGGGCCCACTTCGGCCCCCGATTTCTCGATGTAGCGCGGCGCCACGTGGTGGTGGATGGGCGCGTTCGGATCGCCGTAATGCGGCATGTCCAGGGTGCCATAGATGAGAACGGCGCCGGTGAGCGTGACCACGATCAGCGGCGCGATGGGCTTCTTGGGGTGGACCTTCTCCACGTCGGTGGTCAGCACCAAGGTACCCAGCATGAGCACCGTGGCGATGCCGGCCCCCACGGCGGCCTCGGTGAAGGCCACGTCGACGGCGTCCATCACTACGTAGACCACCGCCGCCAGCAGGCTGAACACCCCCGACAGCATGGCCACCGCGAACAGGTTCCGGAGGCGGGCCAGCGTGAACGCCGTCACCGCCATGAACACCATGAGGACAATGACGATTACGTCTTCGATGGGGCGCCTTCCCCGCCACCTTTGCCGTCTCCGGGCGGCGGCGCGTCGACCTGGGGCTCGACGCCGGCGTTGAGGGCGGCGCGGGCCAGCGCGTGGGTGGTCGTCGGGCTGGTGTAGAGCACGAAGGCCAGGACCAGGATCAGCTTCACCGTGACCAGGGTCAGACCGGACTGGAACATGAGGCCGACCATGATCAGACCGACGCCCAGGGTGTCGATGATGCCGGCCCCGTGCATGCGGGCGAACACGTCGGGCAGGCGCAGGAGGCCGAGGGCGCCGACCAGCGCCAAGCCCGCGCCGGCCATCAGGCACACCCCACTGGCGATGTCGGCGGCGACCGCCATCACACGTCCCCCGCCATGTCGCCCTCCTCGGGCCCGCCGAGGTGGGCAAACTTGATGAACTTGGTGACGGCGATGGTGGCGATGAAGTTGATCAGCGCGTAGAGCAGGCCGATGTCGAGGAAGTCGGGTCGCCCGCTCAGGAAGCCGTACACGGCGATGAGGATGACGGTGAGGGTGCCGAAGGTATTGACCGCCAGGATACGGTCGAAGGTGGTGGGGCCGCGGACGGCGCGCACCAGGGTCATGGCCATGACCAACAGGACGGCGGCCGCGGTGACAGCGAACATGGTCACAGGGCCTCCTTGTCCACGATGGTCTCGTCGGTCCCGGCGGCGGCGCCTTCCATGGCCGAGACCCGGCGGTCCATGTCGCCGCTCTCGATGCCGGCCGCGGAATCGCGGGTCAGGGCGTGGACCGTCAGCTTGCCGTCCTCGAGGGCGATGGTGACGGTCCCCGGCGTCAGGGTGATGGAGTTGGCGTAGATGACGTTGCCGAGTTCGCTGCGCTGGGAGCCCGGAACGGTGAACACGTTGGGCTGGATGGGCATGCGCGGGCGCAGGATTACCCAAGCGATGTCGATGTTGGCCTTGACGATCTCCCACAGCAGCCACGGCCAGTAGGCGAGGGCGCGCCATGTCAGATGCACGGGATGGCCTTCGTGGTCGACGACCTCCATGCGGTGGGCGATGTACACCACCGCCGCCACCGACGCCACGCCCAGGCCCAGCATTAGGGGCTCGAAGTAGCCGGATAGCAACAGCCAGACGACGAAAAGGACCCCGCTCAGGGTCACCGTGCGCTGCACCCTCGCGCCTCCCCTCGCCGCCGCCCATGGATTGGGGCACGGTCTTCTAGTGGCGCGTTCTTCTTGGCCCTCCCCGCCCGGTTCGTCAAGCCCGTTGGGCGCGGCGGAGAGACG
>JANQFP010000085.1 GCA_028277795.1 Rhodospirillales bacterium | reverse complement strand
GATGATCTCGTCCATGCCGGTTGGTGTGGCGTCTCGGACGAGGCGGACGGCGTCGGCGATGACCCATCCGGTGTCCACATTGTCGTCGATTGTGATGCGGTGGTCCTGGCCCGGGGCCAGGGTGTAGCTGCCAAGCGGGAACCAGCGGCCGTGGTTATGGTTCTGGTTGACGGTGACGGTGGAGCTGCCGCCGTCATGGTGGACGGTGTATTTGGCGTTGTTGGGCCGCGACCCGTCGACCCATCGGGCGTAGATGCGGTAGGTGCCGGGCTCTGTGAGGTTGGGTGTCCAGGTGAAGACCGAGGCCCCGGTGCCGGCCACGATGAATTTGAGGTTGGTGTTCCAGGATTCGGGGAAGTTGAAGCTGTTCTTCCAGTTCCCGATGTAGCTGGCTTCCGGGTCTGTGTCGTCGATGATGATCTCGTTCTGTGCGAATGCGGTCTCGACCTCGTCGGAGAGCTGGAGCCCGTGGTTCGAGGCCGGAACCATGGGATAGGTGCCGAGGAGATGCCATTGGCCGCCGTTCTCGCGCTGGTCGAGGGTGAGGGTGGTGCTGCCCGCGGCATGGTTGACGGTGTATCTGGCGGTCGAGCCGCGGGTCGGGTCGGTGGGCCATCTGGTGTAGACCCGGTAGGGTCCGGCGGCCGGAAGATCGGGTGTCCAGGCATGGCTCTCGGTGCCGGTGCCGCCCTCCTTTGTGAGATAGTCGGCGCCCTCATATCCGGCGCCGTCGGTGGCCGCGGTCCAGGTTCCGGTTGCCGAGGTCCCGGGATCGCCATTGTCGATGACGTCCTCGGTCGGGGTCGCGGGGCTGGTGCCGGGCTCGAGGATGGCGATGGGCAGGCCGGCCAGGGTGACGTATTCGCGCAGGGTGGCGCCAAGCTCGTCGCTCTCGGCAATGAGGAGGCCGTTGAGGTCGTAATGGTAGTGGGTGGTGGCGCCGGCCGGGAGCGCCTTGACCACGCGCTGCCCGAGATCGTTGTAGAGGTACTGGGCGACGGTGGCGCTGGCCTCCTGGACCTCGATCAGGCGGTTGTCGTGGTTGTAGATGAAGTCGAAGCCGCCGCCCCGGCTGTCGGTGGCGAGGTTGCCGTTGGGGCTGTAGGTGAGGGTCCGTGTGGTGCCGCCGTCGGAGACGC
>JANQFP010000056.1 GCA_028277795.1 Rhodospirillales bacterium | reverse complement strand
CGACAGGGTGCGTCGAGCCGCTTGCCCGATGGCCCCGCATCGCGCGGCGCGGCTCTCCTGCCCTGTCGGCGGGACGGCGCCGCGCAGACCATGGTGGATGTGAGAAATGCGGGCTAGGATGCGCCGCCGAAATCCGGTCTGAACGGAGACCAAGAGAGCATGACGGCCTCACGCAGCGAGAAGATCACGTTTCCCGGCGCTCAAGGCGACGCCCTGGCGGCACGCCTTGACCTGCCGGCTGGCCCGGCGCGCGCCTTCGCCCTGTTCGCCCACTGCTTCACCTGCACCAAGGACATCTTCGCCGCCGCGCGCATCGCCGGCGAGTTGACAGAGCACGGCATCGGGGTGCTGCGGTTCGACTTCACGGGGCTGGGCTCCAGCGAGGGGGAGTTCGCCAACACCAACTTCTCGTCCAACGTCCAGGACCTGGTGGCGGCGGCGGCCTACCTGCGGGAAACCCACCAGGCGCCACGCATCCTGGTCGGCCACAGCCTGGGCGGCACGGCCATGCTGGCCGCAGCGGCAGAGGTGCCCGAGGCGGTGGCCGTGGCCACCATCGGGTCGCCCTACGACCCGGCCCACGTCAGCCACCTGTTCACTGGCGACTTGCGGGAGATCGAAACCGCGGGCGAGGCCGAGGTGTGCCTGGTCGGCCGGCCCTTCCGCATCAAGAAGCAGTTCCTGGACGACATCGCCGACCGCCGCATGCACGAGGCCATCGCCACCCTCCGCAAGGCGTTGCTGGTCTTCCATGCGCCCCTCGACCAGACGGTGGGCATCGACAACGCCACCAACATCTTCGTCGCCGCCAAGCACCCCAAGAGCTTCGTGTCGCTCGACGATGCCGACCACCTGCTGAGCCGGCGCCAGGACGCGGTCTACGTGGCCGGCGTCATCGCCGCCTGGGCCGAGCGCTACCTGGGCGAGGAGACGGCGCCGCCGCCGGCGCCGGCCCTGGTGGCCGAGCCCGACACCGTGGTGGTTGCCGAGACCGGCACGGGCAAGTACGCCCAGGGGGTGTCGGTGGGCGGCAAGCACAGCCTGCTGGCCGACGAGCCCGTGCACTACGGCGGCACCGACACCGGGCCGTCGCCCTACGACCTGCTGCTGGCCGGCTTGGGCGCCTGCACCACCATGACGCTCCGCATGTACGCCGACCGCAAGGGACTGCCGGTGGAGCGCCTGGCGGTCACCTTGAGCCACAAGAAGATCCACGCCGAGGACTGCGAGCAGTGCGAGACCCAGACCGGCAAGATCGACCGCATCGACCGGGTCATCGACATCACCGGCAACCTGGACCCGGCTACCCGGTCACGCATGCTGGAGATCGCCGACAAGTGCCCGGTGCACCGGACACTGCACTCGGAGGTGCTGGTGGAAAGCCGCCTGAAGGAGTGACGGTCCTGCGGTCCCTCAATACCAGGCGCGGCCGGAGGCGCCGACCGACGCGGTGATCAGGCCGAGCAACAGGTTCACCACCACGATGCGGCGGATCATGCGCAGATTGATCGCCGCGTGATCCCAGTCCTCGGCGGCGACCGCCTTCTTGAAGCGCTGGTAGGGGACGAAATACAGGAACACGAACAGCACGATCATGCCCAGGCCGATCTGGTGCATGATTCGCATGTGTACGGCGGCGTCGGCGAAGGCGTCGTAGCCCAAATAGATGCGGGCGTAGCCGGTCGCCGGCAGGGCGATGACCACCGCCCACACCCAGGCGAAGAAGTGGGGAAAGACGCGGCTCCACAAGGTCAGGCGCTGGGGCGGCTCGAGGGTGTCGATGGCCGGGCGCAGCGCCATGTGGGCGAAGAACATGCCGCCGACCCAGATGATGGCGGCGAGCACGTGGATGACGGCGATGACGGTGGGCATGCTGGGCATGGTGATCCGGGCTGTTGTCGTTTCGAGGTCTTGTCGTCTCGTTCGGAGTCAGGCGGCGGCGGGTCGCAGGCCGAGCCGTTGGCCGACCTCGGCGGCCAGGGTCCGCACCTCGTCGGCGGCGGGGCTGCGCGGCGCGCTCTCGATGACCGCCTTGCCCTCCATCATGGCGCTGATGAAGGCGACCCGGTTGCCCAACGTCGCCTCGGCCACGGGCCGCCCCTGTTCCGCCAACAGGGTGCGTACGGTCTCGACCACCCGGCCGCGCGCCGGCACCCGGTTGAGCACCACCAGGGCCCCCGTCTTCGCGGACGCGGCCAGATCCATGGTGGGCTGGGTGGCCCAGACGTCCATGGGGCTGGGCTGAACCGGGACCAGCACCAAGTCGGCCTCGCGCACCGCCACCTTGGCCTCGGTCTCGGCGTGGGGCGGGCTGTCGATGACGATGATGTCGAAGGACCGGCGCAGGCGTCCCAGCTCGGTGGACACCCGCCAGCCGGCGATGGCGCTGAGGGCCAGGGGCCCGGCCAGCGGACCGTCGGACTCGCTCCGGATTCGATGCCAGTCGCCTAGGCTGGCCTGGGGATCGATGTCCATGACCGCCACCCGGCGGCCCTCGGCGGCCCAGGCCACGGCCAGTTGCGCCGCCAATGTGGTCTTTCCCGCCCCGCCTTTCTGCTGGGCCACCGTGATGATCGTGGCCGCCATGGTCCGGACCCCCCTTCGTCCATGGCGGCGTCAGAATGGCCGCCCACTCCAGGCTAACCGGCGGAACCGTTTTTGCAAGGATTTGTGGCACCGCAGCATGCGGCGGCCGGATTCACGGGGCTTCTGGAGCCGCGCGGCGGCCGACTCAGTGTCGGCGGTAACGGCGGGGCGCAGGGACCAGCGAATCGACGGTGTCGCGGACCCGCTGCCAGGTCCGCACCTGCTGGAAATCGCGCCGCGCCAGGAGGGCTCCGATGCACATGCAGGCGTACTCGACGGCGCCGCCGGGGCCGTGGCGGTCGAGCAGGTCCTGGGCGGTGTGTCGGGGAGAGACGTCGACGACCATCATGACGACCGATCCTTCTTGGTCTTGCGGTCCCGTGGGCGGGACCGGCTGGGCCACTGCCGGTCAGTGCAGTGGCGAGGAATCCGGCGCCTCCGCCGCCAGCAGCTCGTCGGCCACCAGTTCGACCCGCTTCCAGGTGCGGTAGCCGTCCATGTCGGAACGGCCGAGAAGGATGTCGGCCTGGAGCTCGGCGACCAGGACGGCGTCGCGGCCATAGCGCCGCACCATGGAGGCGGCGAAGCGGTAAACGTCGGTGGTGGAGGCGTCCGGCATGGCGACGCGAATGCTAGCCGCCGAAAGTAAACGCCCGGTTAACCCGCATTTCTCACATGCGCCGCGCAGGCCGTGGCGGATGTGAGAAATGCGGGTTAGCTCCTGGCCTCGGCGTCGGGGTCCACGATGTCGATGGTGCGGGTGATCTCCGCCGTCGCCGCCAGCATGACCGAGGCCGAGCAGTACTTCTCGGCCGACAGGGCGACGGCCCGTTCCACCTTGTCGCGGCTGAGGCCGCGGCCGGTGACGGTGAAGTGCATGTGGATGCGGGTGAATACCTTGGGGTCGGTGTCGGCCCGCTCGGCCTCCATCTCGACCACGCAGTCGGCCACCGGCTGGCGGGACTTGCGCAGGATGTGGATGACGTCGAAGGCGGTGCAGCCGCCGGCGCCGAGCAGCAGCATCTCCATGGGACGGATGCCCAGATCGCGGCCGCCCGCCGCCGGCGCTCCGTCCATCACCACCGAATGGCCGCTGCCCGACTCGCCCAGGAAGGTCATGTCCTGCACCCACTTGACCCGCGCTTTCATGTGTCCGTCCTCCAATTCCCCGACCGGCGGCGAACCTAGAGCAATATCCAATCAAACGGAATCGTTACCGCCGTATGGGCGGGTTTGAAACCCGCCCCTACCGGACCCGGGGTGCCGGATCGGGTGCTGCCGCCAGGACCGCCCCCTGCGCCGGGACCGGGCGGATGAGCGTCAACAGCCGCGTCACTGGAAGTCCCGCGACGGGACGGGCAGGGGCTCGGCGGCGGCGGCCGGGGCGTCCAGGCGGGCGAGCAGGGGTGAGAGGTCGACCAGACGCTCGGCCACCACGTGGATGACCGAGCCCTCGCGCTGCACCCGGCCGTCGACCCCGAGCAGGCGGGCGTCCAGGGTGGCCCGGCGGTAGCGGTCGAACACCCGGGTCCAGACGATCAGGTTGGCGATGCCGGTCTCGTCCTCCAGGGTGACGAAGATGACCCCCTTGGCGCTGCCCGGGCGCTGGCGGGTGATGACCAGCCCGGCGAGGCGCACCGGACGGTCGTGTGCCCGGTCCTCGAGGGTGGCGCAGGGCACGAACCCCCGCTCGGCGAGGGTGTCGCGCAGGATGGCCAGGGGATGGGCCTTCAGGGACAGGCGCAGGCTCCGGTAGTCGTCGGCCACCTGCTCGCCGGGCGCCGCCGCCGGCAGCGTGACGGCCGGCTCGGGGCGGGCCCCGGCGTGGGCGAACAGCGGCAGCGGCTGGTCCTCCAGACCGCGCACCGCCCACAGGGCGCGCCGCCGGTCCAGGCCCAGGGAGTGGTAGGCATCGGCGCGGGCCAGGGCCTCCAGGGCCGGCTTGCCGACTCCGCTGCGGTCCTGCACCTCGATCAGGTCGCGGTAGCCGCTGCCGCGGGCCGCGACGATGGTTTCGGCGTCCCGCTCCGCCAGCCCCCGGACCTGGCGGAAGCCGAGACGCAGGGCCACGTCGCCGCCGCCGGACTCCGGCTCCAGGGTGCAGTCCCAGTGACTCAGGTTGACGTCCACCGGACGCACGGTGACGCCATGCTCGCGGGCGTCGCGGACGATCTGGGCCGGGGCGTAGAAGCCCATGGGCTGGCTGTTGAGCAGGGCGCAGGCGAAGGCCGCCGGATAGTGGCGCTTGAGCCAGGCCGAGACGTAGACCAGCAGCGCGAAGCTGGCGGCGTGGGATTCGGGAAAGCCGTAGTCGGCGAAGCCCTCGATCTGCTTGAAGCAGCGCTCGGCGAAGTCGGGCGCGTAGCCCCGCTCCTGCATGCCGGTGATGAACTTGTTGCGGAACCCGTGGATTTGCCCGAAGCGGCGGAAGGTGGCCATGGCCCGGCGCAGGGCATCGGCCTCGGACGGGGTGAAGCCGGCGCCGACGATGGCGATCTTCATGGCCTGCTCCTGGAACAGCGGCACCCCTTCGGTCTTGCTCAGCACCTGCTCCAGGTCGGGCGAGGGGTACTCCACGGCCTCGATGCCCTGGCGGCGGCGCAGATAGGGGTGCACCATGTCGCCCTGGATGGGGCCGGGGCGGACGATGGCCACCTCGATGACCAGATCGTAGAAGCAGCGGGGCCTGAGCCGCGGCAGCATGCTCATCTGGGCGCGGCTTTCCACCTGGAAGACGCCGATGGCGTCTGCCTCGCACAGCATGTCGTAGACGGCCGGGTCCTCGGCCGGCACGTCGGCCAGGGTGAGGGGGCGGCCGTGGTGATCGGCGATCAGGGCCAGGGCCTTGCGCACGCAGGTCAGCATGCCGAGACCGAGAATGTCGATCTTGAGGATGCCCAGGGCGTCCAGGTCGTCCTTGTCCCACTCGATGACGGTGCGGTCCGCCATGGCCGCGTTCTCGATGGGCACCACATCGGACAGGGGGCTCTTGGTGATGACCATGCCGCCGGTGTGCTGGGACAAGTGTCGAGGAAAGCCGCGCAGCTCGCCGGCCAGGGCCATGACCCGGCGCACCGTGGGGTCGGCCGCATCCAGCCCGGCCTCGGCGATGGCGGCGTCGGTCACCTCGGCCCACGACCGCCGCCACGCCGCGCTTTGCAAGGCGACGATGGAATCGTCGCTGAGACCCATGGCCTTGCCCACCTCGCGCACGGCGCTCTTGGTGCGGTACGAGATGACGGTGGCGGTCATGCCGGCGCGGTCGCGGCCGTACTTCCCGTAGACGTACTGGATGACCTCCTCGCGGCGCTCGTGCTCGAAGTCCACGTCGATGTCGGGGGGCTCGTTGCGTTCAGCGCTGACGAAGCGCTCGAACAGGACGTCGACGCGATCCGGATCCACTTCCGTGATGCCGAGGCCGTAGCAAACCGCCGAGTTGGCCGCCGAGCCCCGGCCCTGGCACAGGATGTGGCGGGACCGCGCGAAGCGGACGATGTCGTGGACGGTGAGGAAGTAGGGCGCGAAGCCCAGCTCCGCGATCAGGGCCAGCTCGTGGGCCATCTGGTCCCGCACCTTGTCGGGCACGCCGGCCGGATAGCGCTCGGCGGCGCCGGCCCAGGTCAGGCGCTCCAGCTCCGACTGGGGAGTCGTCCCCTCGGGCACCGGGCCCACCGGGTACTCGTAGCGCAACTCGTCGAGGGAGAAGGCGCACGCCTCGGCCAGGCGCACGGTGTTGGCGACGGCCTCGGGGTGGTCGCGGAACAACCGCGCCATCTCGTCGCCCGGCTTGAGGTGGCGCTCGGCATTGGCGAACAGGCGCCAGCCGGCGTCGTGGACGGTGCAGTGCTCGCGGATGCAAGTGAGCACGTCCTGCAACGGCCGCCGGTCGGGCGTGTGCGCATGCACGTCGTTGGTCGCCAGCAGCGGCACCCGGCAGGCGGCGGCGAGGTCGGCCAGGGCCGCGATGCGGGAGGCGTCGTCGCCGAGATAGAGTTGACTGGCAGCGAGATATATCCGCTTGTTGAAGTGATTTCTGAGATCAAGAAGGGCGTCCCGGAAGCCGTCGTCCGGGTCCCGCGGCGGCAGCACGACGACCCGTTGGCCGTCGCCGTGGGCCTCGAGATCGGTACGGTCGAGCCAGCATTTGCCTTTGGGCGCCCGCCGCCGTCCCACGGTCAGCAGCCGCGCCAGCCGCCCGTAGGCAGCCCGGTCGGCGGGGAAGCACAGCACGCTCGGGGTGCCGTCGCGGAAGTCCAGCTGCGCTCCCACCACCAGCCGCATGCCGGCTTCCTTGGCCGCGACATGGGCGCGCACAACGCCGGCCAGCGTGTTGCGATCGGTCACGGCGACCGCCCGATGCCCCAGCCGCGCCGCCGCCAGCACCATCTCCTCCGGGTGCGACGCGCCCCTGAGGAACGAGAAGTTGGTGGTGACCTGCAGCTCGGCGTAGGGGGTCATGGCGGCGGCATCCGATCCGGACCCCCGGACCCCGTAGGGGCGGGTTTGAAACCCGCCCCTACGAGCGGCGGGCGCTGTCACGCGAAGGCTCCGTGTAGGTGCCAGTGCTGCGGGCGGTCATGGCGGCGGCACCCGATCCGGCCCCCCGGGTCCCGTAGGGGCGGGTTTCAAACCCGCCCCCGCGCCGGGCAGGCGGCCGACGGTTCCAGGGTTTTCCCGGTCGAGCGCCCACCTTGCAGGGTTGGTGGCGACGTACTCGCGGATTTCCGCCAATGACGTCTCGTCGCGGATGACGTGCTCATGGTAGCCGCGTTGCCAGAACGCCTTCCCCGGCGCATGCCGCAGGCCGTTGATGCGGCGGGCCGAAAATGTCTTGAACGCGCGAACGATTTCGGGGAGTCCGTGCCGTCTGCCGATCCCCGATGGGGAAGTGGGGCGGCCGCGGGAGGACTCGAGAAAGAGGATGCCATGCACATGGTTCGGCATGACGACAAAGGCGTCCAGGATCACGTGAGGGTAATGGTTCGGCAGGTCGCGCCAGCATGTTTCGACGATCTTTCCGAATGGGTTCGGGGCCATCGCGCCGCTTTCCACACGGCCCAGCAGACAGGCGCGGCGGCTGGTGCAGACGGTGACGAAATAGCCTCCCGGCGAGGCGTAGTCGTAATGGGGCAGGCGGAGCCGTTTCCGGCGGCGCGGGGATTCGGTGTCGTGGTCCGTAATGGGCATCGTGTGCGTCCTTCTTGCCTGTGGCGGCGCAGGGGGGCGGGTTTGAAACCCGCCCCTACGGGCGGCGGGAGCTGTCACGCGAACAGCCCGTGCAGGTCCCACCGCAAGGGGTGGTCATGGCGACGGCACCCAATCCAGCCCCCCGGGTCCCATAGGGGTGGGTTTGAAACCCGCCCGCGCGGTGTGACGATTTGCCATCACGCGAACAGGCCATGCAGGTAGCGCCGCAGGGGGCGGTCATGGCGGCGGCACCCCAATCCAGCCCCCCGGTTCCGTAGGGGTGGGTTTCAAACCCGCCCGCGCGGTGTGGCGATTTGCCATCATGCGAACAGCCCGTGCAGGTACCAGCGGGGGAGCCGGTCGGGGCGGTAGAGGCCCTCGCGGTAGACCCAGAAGCGGCGGCCGTCGGCGTCCTCCACCCGGTAGTAGTCGCGCACGTCGCAGCGCCGCTCCCCCGGCGGGCCGGGGTCGTCCCGCCACCACTCGGGGGCGATGCGCTCGGGGCCGGCGGCGCGGGCCACCCGGTGGGGACGGCCGCGCCAGCGGAACAGCACCGGCGGATGGTCGGGAACCGGCGCCACCGCCTCGATGGGCTCGGGCCACGGTAGCAGGCGCAGGGGGCGCGGCTGGGCCGGGCGGTGGTCGCCCTCCATTTCGCCGTCGGCGGTGACGGCGGCCAGGGCCGGGGCCGGCCGGCACGCCCGCTCGGGCACGTGGCTGGCACGGGGGGCCAGGCGGACCACGCTCCTGGGGCCGAGGCGGTTGCCCAGGCGGTCGACCAGGCGGGCCAGATCGTCGTCCCGCGCTTCCTTGGCGCCGCCGTCGAGATCGTCCTGTTGGGGTCCCAGGGGATCGACGGTGGTGGCGGCCAGCACCATCACTTCTACCCCGAAGCCGGGGTCCAGCTGCTCCAGCTTGTCGGCGAACAGGCGCTCCAGGTGGGCCGCATCGCGCACCGGCCGGGCGGTGCCCACGGCGACGCCGGTATGCGTGCCGTCCACCCGGTACAGCGTGAGGTCCAGCCGCCGCACCCCCTTGTGGGCGTGCTCCAGCCGCACCCGCAGGTCGCCGAGCAGGCGGCCGAGGGCGGCGGCGATCTGGTCGGCGTGCCCGATGGGGTCGGCGAAAGCCAAACGCACGTGGTGGGCCGGCGGCGGGCGGCGGGGCGACAGGGGCTCACGCACCCGGCCGAGGGCCTGGTCGAGGCGGCGCACCACCGCGTCGCCGAAACGGGCGGCGAGGGGGGCGCGGGGGACGGCATAGAGGTCGCCGATGCGGCGCAGGCCCACCCGCGCCATGCCGTCCACCACGGCCGCCGGCAGACGCAGCCCGGCCACCGGCAACGGGGCCAGCACCCGGCGGATCTCCGCCTCTCCCGATGGCACCACGGCGCAGGGGGCCGTCTCCCGACCCGCGAAGCGGGCCACGGCCCATGCGGCACCCATGGTATCGGCGACGGCCGCGGTTGCGGCGAAGCCCAGGCGGTCGAGGCGACCCACCAGATCGTCGATCAGCGCCCCCTCGCCGCCGAACAGGTGGGTGCAGCCGGTGATGTCCAGCCACAGGCCGCCACCCCGGGGGCCGCCGTCGCCGTCCACCGCCGTCCACGGGGTATAGCGGCCGCAGCCGTCGGCCAGGGCGGCCAGGGCCCGCCGGTCCGCCGCCGGGTCGGCGGCCACGGTGGCTAGCCCGCATTTCTCATATCCGCCATGGACGGCGCCGCCCTCCGGGTCGTGTCCGGGCGGGCCGCCCGCGGCCAGGGCGCGGGCGTCGGCCAGGGGCATCCCCGGCACCACGCCGGCCGCCTCTGCCGCGGGGCTGGCGGCGGTGATGCGCAGGCCCCCGTGGGCGGCAGTGACCGTGGCCAGGAGATCAGGCGCCGGCCGCCGGGCGGGTGCCGTCCCGCCCCGTCGCCGGCGCAGCCGGTCGGTGGCCAAGGTCGGCAGCCACAACGAGACCACCCGTCTCATGGCGAGCTCCTTCGAACGCCGGGCGGGCCCCGCCGCGCCCTCGGTTTTCGCTACCCGAGCGGCGGCGCGCGGCATCGGCCCCGTGATGCCACTCCATCAGCCAGGCGGCCGGCGTGCCGCCCCGACAGCGCACCAGCTCCAGCCGCCAGCGGGGGGCGGCGAAGACACCCGCGTCGGCGGGCGCCGCCGTCACCCGCCAGCGGGTCAACGCCGGGCTGGCCGCCGCGTCGGCCGCGCCGGGGCGCAACACCAGGGCCATGGTGCCGCCGCTCTCGGCGGCCAGCTGCAGGCGGCGCAGGGCGGTGGGCGAGGCGCCCTCCGCCTCGCCCAGAACCGCCGCGGGGACGCCGCTGCGCAGAGCCTCCTCCATGGCCCACAGCACGTCGGTGGCGGTGCGGCCGCGCACCACGATCAGGCGTTCGGGCCCGAGGCCGAAGGCGGCCAGCCCCGGCCCGTACAGGTCACCTCCCCGCCGCACCCACAGCACCGGCGCGCCGCCGGCGGCGAGGCGGGCGAGCAGGGCGGCGCAGAAGCCGTCGGCAGCGCCGTCGCCTCGGCCGCCGCCCAGCACCTCGTGCAGGCCGGCCCGCGGCAGGCCGCCCCACGGCAGGGCCCCGTCCACGGCCGGCACCCCCAGGGACAGCACGCCGGGTGTTCCGTCCTCTCCGGCCATGGCGCCGCCATGGCCTTCGAGCCGGCGGATGCGCCGACGCAGGTCCGACAGCAGGGCCGGATCGGGACGGCGCGGGGGATCGGACGAGGGCAGGGGAGTCATCGCGACGGAGACCGGTTCACGGAATAATGTTCTGTTTTTGTTCTAGGCCAACGGCGCCGGAACGTCAACAGGGAGGTGGGGAGGGGCAAAACCGGGTGTCTGTCGCCACACGAAGTCGCTCGGAAAAAAAATGTTGCAATGCAGCAAAGCCCTTGACGCCAACGTTTTTAAGGACTATAACTATGCCAATGCTGCAGTGCAGCATTTCCCGTGAGGCGCCTTCGGGGCCTCTGACCTGAATCGCTTATGGAAAGGATTCGACCGATGTTGAACACCGAGACCATCAACGTTTTCGCCAAAGACACCAGCGACGCCATCGTCGCCTCCGCCCAGGCTGCCGCGTCCGGCGTCTATGACGTGTCCAAGGCCTACTTCGAAATGTCCAAGGCGTCCGTCGACCGCACCGTCGCCGCCGTCCACTCGCTGGGCACGCTGAAGACCCCTGACGCCGCCGTCGCGGCGCACAGCGAATTCGTCCGCGAGGTCCTGGACAACGCCATCGCCGACAGCAAGACCCTGATCGAACTGACCAGCAAGGCCTTCGTCGACACCGTGGCGCCCCTCAAGGTCCGCGCCGAGGCCGTCCTCGAGCTGCCCGGCAAGGCCGCCTAAGACCTCTCACCTGAAAATCACGGACCGCGGGGCCGGCCCAAAACCGGCCCCGTTCCTGCGTCCGCTCCTCAGCCGAACCGATCCAGTCCCAGACCGTCCAGGTCGATCTCCGGCCGCCGCCCCGACACCAGGTCGGCGACAGCGCGGCCGGCGCCGCAGGCCATGGTCCAGCCCAGGGTGCCGTGGCCGGTGTTGAGGAACAGGTTGGCGAAGGGGGTCGGGCCCATCACCGGAACGCCGTCCGGCGTGCTCGGCCGCAGGCCGGCCCAGAACTCGGCGTGGCCGGCATCGGCACAGCCGGGGAACAGCTCCAGGGCCTTGTCCAGGATCAGCCGCGCCCGCGTCTCGTTCACGGACGTGTCGTAGCCGGCCAGCTCGGCGGTGCCGGCCACCCGCAGCCGGGTGCCCAGGCGGCTGTAGACCATCTTGAATTCGTCGTCGATCAGGCTCACCTCCGGCGTCCGCGCCGGGTCCACGTCGGGCAGGGTCACCGAATACCCCTTGGCCGGATAGACGGGCAGCATGAGGCCGAGGGGCCGCAGCAGCCGGGGGCTGTAGCTGCCCAGCGCCAGGACGACCGCGTCGCCGTCCAGCCGGCCGCGGTCGGTGTCGAGCCCGGTGATGCGGCCGCCGTCGGCGTCGAGGGCGCGCACCGAAGTGCCATAGCGGAAGGCCACGCCCAGGTCGGCGCACAGGCCGGCCAGGGCCAAGGTGAAGGTGTACGCATCGCCGCTTTCGTCGTCGGGGCTGAAGATGCCGCCGACCAGGCTGTCCCGGGCCTGGGCCAGGGCCGGCTCCAGGGCCACGCACCCGTCCGCGTCCACCACGTCGCGGACGCAGCCGAGGCGGGTCATCAGCGCCACATGCGGCACCGCCTGGTCGAATTCCCGCGCATCCCGGAAGATGTGCAGGATGCCGCGCTCCAGCTCGTCGTACTCGATGCCGGTGGCGGCCCGCATCTCGGCCAGCACGGTGCGGCTGTAGACGGCCACCCTGAGCGCCCGCTCGATGTTGAGGCGCATGCGCCGCGCCGTGCAGTTGCGCAGAAAGCGCAGCCCCCAGGCCCACAGAGCCGGGTCGGCACGCAGCCGGAACAGCAGCGGCGAATCCTCCCGCCCCAGCCACTTGAGCACCCTGGCCGGGGTGGCGGGCGTCGCCCATGGGGTGGCGTGGTTGGCCGAGATCTGGCCGCCGTTGGCGTAGGTGGTTTCCAGAGCCGGGCCCGGTTGGCGCTCGACCACTGTCACCTCGTGCCCGTGGCGGGCCAGGTGATAGGCCGTGGCCACGCCGACCACGCCGGCCCCCAGGACCAGGACGTGCATCAGCGAAAGCTTAAATTGCGTTTCATGTGGAGCCACTTATAGTGCGCGACACCCTTATAGTGCGCGCCAGTCCGTTCGGCCAGGGTGCCGCCCCACCGCCGTCGAGCCCTCGTTCCATGACCGACAACGCCGTCCTGACCGTCGAGGAGATGTATCGGGCCGACCAAGCTGCGGTGGCCGCCGGCGTGCCCAGCCTCGACCTCATGGAAGCGGCGGGCACCGCCATCGCCGACGAGATCCGGCAGCGCTGGGAACCGCAACCGTTGGCCGTGTTGTGCGGACCGGGCAACAACGGCGGCGACGGCTTCGTGGTGGCCCGCCTGATGGCCGACCACGGCTGGCCGGTGAAGGTCTCCCTCCTCGGTGCCCGCGACCGGCTCAAGGGCGATGCCGCAGTCAACGCCGGGCGCTGGTCCGGCGACGTGCAGCCCCTCGAGGCGGGCCAAAGCCTCGACGGCTGCGGGGTCGTGGTCGACGCCCTGTTCGGAGCCGGCCTGGCGCGCGACCTGGAGGGCGCGGCCCTGGAGGCGGTCGAGGCCATCGACCGGCGCGGCCTGGACTGCGTCGCCGTGGATACCCCCAGCGGCATCCACGGCGATACGGGCGCCGTGCTCGGCGCGGCCACGCGGTGCCGGGTCACGGTGACCTTCTTCCGTCCCAAGCCCGGTCACCTGCTGATGCCGGGGCGCGACCATTGCGGCGACGTGGTGGTTGCGGACATCGGCATCCCCGACGACGTGCTGGCCGACATCGCCCCGCAAACGTTCGCCAACGGTCCGGCATTGTGGCGGGCGCGCTTTCCGCGCCCCGGTGCCGCCACCAACAAGTACCACCGCGGCCACGCGGTGATACTCGGCGGCCAGGAGATGACCGGTGCCGCGCGCCTAGCGGCCTTGGCGGCACGCCGCGTCGGGGCCGGCCTGGTGACCCTGGCCGTGCCGCCGTCCCAGTTTCCGGTCTATGCGGCAGGCCAGCCGGGGACCCTGGTCAAGCCGGTGACCAACAACTGGGAGTTCGGCGAGTTCCTGTCCGACCCGCGGCGCAACGCGGTGCTGCTCGGCCCCGGCGCCGGCGTCAGCGAACGCACTCGCCGCCGCGTGCTGACCGCCTTGCGCAAGCACAAGGCGTGCGTCATCGACGCCGACGGCCTCACCGTCTTCGAAGGTCACCCCGACGGGATGTTCGGCGAGATCGCGGCGCCCTGCCTGCTGACGCCCCACGAAGGGGAGTTCGCGCGCCTGTTCAGCGTCGACGGCGACAAGCTGTCGCGGGCCCGCCACGCCGCCCAGCGCAGTGGCGCGGTGGTCCTGCTCAAGGGGGCCGATACGGTGATCGCGGCCCCCGACGGGCGCGCCGTCGTCAACACATTGGCGCCGCCCGGCCTGGCCACGGGGGGCACCGGCGACGTCCTCGCCGGTTTCGCTCTCGGCCTCATGGCCCAGGGTATGGACGCCTTCGACGCCGGTTGCGCCGCTGCCTGGCTGCACGGGGCGGCGGCCGAGTCCTTCGGTCCCGGCCTCATCGCCGAGGACCTGTCGGACATGCTTCCGGGTGTTCTGCGCCGCCTGTTCGACGAGCCGGAAAACCGGTCCTGACGCCGACCCCCGGCACCGCTGAGAGCCCGCCGGTGGAGGCGATTGACAGGTGTTGCCAATCGTATAGAGTCGCGCGGCCCCGCCCGGAGTCCCGGGAACAGTGGCGGGCGTGGTGGAACTGGTAGACACGCAGGTTTTAGGTACCTGTGACGCAAGTCGTGGGGGTTCAAGTCCCTCCGCCCGCACCAGACCGCCATCCACACATCGCGCAGCTGCGGATGCCCAGGGCGCTTCCGGGCGGCATGGTCGACGATCGCGAGGCAATCCGACGGGTATGCCAATGCAGGTTACCGAAACCGGCACCGAGGGACTGAAGCGGGAATTCAAGGTCGAGGTTCCCGCCGACGAGATCGAGGACCAGATCACCAGCCGGCTCAAGGAGCTGACCAAGTCGGTCCGCGTGCCCGGTTTCCGTCCGGGCAAGGCCCCGGTGGCCGTGTTGCGCAAACGATTCGGCCCGTCGGTCATGGGCGAGGTCCTGGAGCGCACCGTCCAGGACTCCTCGGGCAAGGTCATCGCCGATCGCGGGCTGCGCCCGGCCATGCAGCCCAGGATCGAGATCACCAGCTTCGCCGACGGTGGCGCCCTGGAGTACACCATGGCGCTCGAGGTGCTGCCGGAGATCGCCCCCATCGACTTCGCGGCGCTGAACCTGGAGCGCCTGGTGGCCGAGCCCGACGACGACGCGGTGACGTCGGTCCTCGAGCGCCTGGCCGCCGCCCACGCGACGGCGGAGCCGGTGACCAAGGCGCGCGCAGCGGCGGCGGGGGACGTCGTGGTCATTGATTTCGTCGGCAAGGTCGACGGCGAGGAGTTTCCGGGCAGCAGCGCTCAGGACTACTCGCTGGAACTGGGATCGGGGTCATTCATTCCCGGCTTCGAAGACCAGCTCGTCGGCGCCAAGGCCGGCAGCCGCGTCGACGTCCGCATCACCTTCCCCGACGACTACCCGGCCGAGACCCTGGCCGGCAAGGCGGCCGAGTTCGAGGTCGACGTCAAGGAGCTGCGCCAGAACAAACCGGCGGCGTTGGACGACGAGCTGGCCCGCAAGGTCGGCGCCGAGGGACTCGACGACCTCAAGCAGCGCATCCGCGAGGACCGGGGGCGGGAGTACAAGGCCATCTCGCGCCTGCGTTTGAAGCGGGCCCTGCTCGACGCCCTGGCCGAGATGTACCGCTTCGAGGTCCCCCTGGGCATGGTCGATCGAGAGTTCGAGGGCATCTGGCAGCGGGTCCAGGCCGAGCGCGGTGCCCACGCCGGGCATGACCATGCCCACGACCATGATCACGACCACGATCATGATCACGACCATGACCACCATCACGCCCACGACGAGGACGCCGACAAGAGCGACGACGAGTTGCAGGCGGAATACCGGGACATCGCCGAACGCCGGGTGCGGCTGGGCCTGGTGCTGGCCGAGACCGGCCGCAACAACAACATCCAGGTGTCCCAGGAGGACATCAACCGCGCCATCGCCGCCGAGGCCCGCAACTACCCCGGTCAGGAACAGGCAGTGGTCGAGTTCCTGCGCAAGAACGCCGATGCCCGGGAGGCGGTCACGGCGCCCCTCTACGAGGACAAGGTGGTTGACTTCATCCTGGAGATGGCGACGGTGACCGACCGGACCGTGTCCGTGGACGAGCTGATGCGGGACCCCGACGACGAGCCGGCGGCCACCCCCGATGAGCCGGCCAAGAGTACGAAGACCAAGGGCGGAAGGAAGAAGAAGGCCGCCTCCACCGGGAATAAGGACGCGACAGAATGAGCGATGGGCAGGGAGCGACCATGCAGGGACTCATCCCCATGGTCGTGGAGACCACCAACCGTGGCGAGCGCGCCTACGACATCTATTCGCGGCTGCTCAAGGAGCGCATCATCTTCCTCACAGGGGCGGTGACCGACGGGGTGGCCAGCCTGGTCTGTGCCCAGCTCCTGTTCCTGGAATCGGAGAACCCCAACAAGGACATCGCGTTCTACATCAACTCCCCGGGCGGCATCGTCACCTCCGGCCTCGCCATCTACGACACCATGCGCTACATCCGGCCGGACATCTCGACGGTGTGCATCGGCCAGGCGGCGTCCATGGGGTCGTTCCTTCTGTGCGCCGGGACCAAGGGCAAGCGCTTCGCGCTGCCCAACTCGCGCATCATGATCCACCAGCCGTCGGGCGGCGCCCAGGGCCAGGCCACCGACATCGAGATCCAGGCCAAGGAGATTCTGGCCCTGCGCGACCGGCTCAACCGCATCTACGTGGAGCACACCGGACAGCCCCTGGACGTGATCGAATCAGCCGTCGAGCGCGACCGGTTCATGTCCCCGGACGAGGCCAGGGATTTCGGGTTGATCGACGAAGTGGTGATCAGCCGCCCGCGGCCGGAAGGCGAAGACGACGCCGAGCCCGACGAGCCCAAGAAGATCTCGTAGCCGACGGCATTTCGCACCCGCACGGCGACGGGATGGCCCGCCACCGCGGCCGGCGGTCGCTATTTGGGGATTGTGCGTGCAGCGGGCTAGCGGCTAACATAGCTTCCATGGGGGCTGTGTCTGGGGCACATCGACCATGAGCAAATCAACCGGCGGCGACTCGAAGAACACGCTCTACTGCTCGTTTTGCGGCAAGAGCCAGCACGAGGTCCGCAAGCTGATTGCCGGTCCGACCGTGTTCATCTGCGATGAATGCGTCGAGCTGTGCATGGACATCATCCGGGAGGAGCACAAGACCAACCTGGTGAAGTCCGGCAACGGCGTGCCCACGCCCCGCGAGATCTGCTCGGTCCTCGACGACTACGTGATCGGCCAGGACCACGCCAAGCGGGTCCTGTCGGTGGCCGTGCACAACCATTACAAGCGCCTGGGCCACAGCACCAAGAACAACGACGTCGAACTGGCCAAGTCCAACATCCTGCTCATCGGCCCCACCGGCTGCGGCAAGACCCTGCTCGCCCAGACCCTGGCGCGCATCCTCGACGTCCCGTTCACCATGGCCGACGCGACGACGCTCACCGAGGCGGGCTACGTGGGCGAGGACGTGGAGAACATCATCCTCAAGCTGCTGCAGTCGGCCGACTACAATGTGGAGCGGGCCCAGCGGGGCATCGTCTACATCGACGAGGTGGACAAGATCTCGCGCAAGTCCGACAACCCGTCCATCACCCGCGACGTGTCGGGCGAGGGCGTGCAGCAGGCCCTGCTCAAGATCATGGAAGGGACCGTCGCCAGCGTGCCCCCTCAGGGCGGCCGCAAGCACCCGCAGCAGGAGTTCCTGCAGGTGGATACCACCAATATCCTGTTCATCTGCGGCGGCGCCTTCTCCGGCCTGGACAAGATCATCTCCAGCCGCGGCCGCGGCACCAGCATCGGATTCGGGGCCGACGTGCGCGCCGCCGACGAGCGGCAGACCGGCCACATCCTGCGCGAGGTGGAGCCCGAGGACCTGCTCAAGTTCGGCCTGATCCCCGAGTTCGTCGGCCGACTTCCGGTGATCGCCACCCTCGACGACCTGGACGCCGGGGCCCTGGTCGAGATCCTGACCAAGCCCAAGAACGCGCTGGTCAAGCAATACCAGCGGATGTTCGAGATGGAGGACGTGCGGCTCGCCTTCACCGACGGGGCGCTCAGCAGCATCGCGAAGAAGGCCGTCGACCGCAAGACCGGGGCCCGCGGGCTGCGCTCGATCATGGAGAACATCCTGCTCAACACCATGTTCGATCTGCCGGGCCTGGAAGGCGTCGAGGAGGTGGTCATCAACCACGAGGTCGCCGAAGACTCCGCCAGCCCGCTCTACATCTACGCCGACCGTCGCGACGACGTGGAAAGCAGCGCCTGATCGCACCTCCGCCCTTGAACGGCACCGTTTTTGAGGCCACCTTTGTTTGGAACTCGGCCTTGATCCCGGGCGCCTCGGGGTGACGGTCAACAAATAATCCCGCGAGGACCCATGCCCACGTCAGAAGGTATCGCCTATCCCGTCCTGCCCCTGCGCGACATCGTGGTCTTTCCGCACATGATCGTGCCCCTGTTCGTCGGCCGCGAGAAGTCCGTGCGGGCCCTCGAGGACGTGATGAAGGACGACAAGCAGATTCTGCTGGTCGCCCAGAGGAACGCCGCCCAGGACGACCCCAGCGTCGACGACATCTACGAGGTCGGCACCGTGTCGACGGTGCTGCAGCTGCTCAAGCTTCCCGACGGCACGGTCAAGGTGCTGGTCGAGGGCGGCCAGCGGGCGCGCATCACGCGGTTCACCGACAACCCGTCCTTCTTCGAGGCCGAGGGGGAGCTGATCGGGGAGCCGGAGAGCGATACCCAGGAGCTGGAGGCCCTGTCCCGGTCAGTGGTCTCCCAGTTCGAGCAGTACATCAAGCTCAACAAGAAGATCCCGCCAGAAGTCCTGGTGTCCATCAACCAGATCGGCGACTTCAGCAAGCTGGCCGACACGGTGGCGTCGCACCTGGCGCTGAAGATCTCGGAGAAGCAGGAGCTCCTGGAGACCGAGACCGTGGCCGAGCGCCTGGAGAGGGTCTACTCCTACATGGAGTCCGAGATCGGCGTCCTGCAGGTGGAGAAGAAGATCCGCAACCGGGTCAAGCGCCAGATGGAGAAGACCCAGCGGGAGTACTATCTCAACGAGCAGCTCAAGGCGATCCAGAAGGAGCTTGGCGAGACCGAGGACGGCCGCGACGAGGCGGCCGAACTCGAGGACCGCATCAAGAAGACCAAGCTCAGCAAGGAAGCGCGGGAGAAGGCCCAGGCCGAGCTCAAGAAGCTGCGCTCCATGAGCCCCATGTCGGCGGAAGCCACGGTGGTCCGCAACTACCTGGACTGGATGCTCACCATCCCATGGAAGAAGCGCAGCCGCATCAAGAAGGACATCAAGCTGGCGCACGAGATCCTGGAAGCCGACCACTATGGTCTGCACAAGGTCAAGGAGCGCATTCTCGAATACTTGGCGGTGCAGCAGCGCACCAACCGCATCCGCGGCCCCATTCTGTGCCTGGTCGGCCCGCCCGGCGTCGGCAAGACGTCGCTCGGCAAGTCCATCGGCCGGGCCACGGGGCGCAACTTCGTGCGCATGTCCCTGGGCGGGGTGCGTGACGAATCAGAGATCCGCGGCCACCGGCGTACCTACATCGGCTCCATGCCCGGCAAGATCATCCAGGGCATGAAGAAGGCCAAGACGTCGAACCCTCTGTTCCTGCTCGACGAAGTGGACAAGATGGGGCACGACTGGCGGGGCGACCCGGCGTCGGCCCTGCTCGAGGTGCTGGACCCCGAGCAGAACTGCACCTTCAACGACCATTATCTGGAGGTCGACTACGACCTCTCCGACGTCATGTTCGTGACCACCGCCAACACCATGAACATGCCGCCGCCGCTGCTCGACCGCATGGAGATCATCCGCATCTCCGGCTACACCGAGGACGAGAAGGTGGAGATTGCGCGGCGCCACCTGATCCCCAAGCAGGTGGAGGCCCACGGCCTGAAGGACGGCGAGTGGTCGATCTCGGATTCGGGGCTGCGCGACCTGATCCGCTACTACACGCGCGAGGCCGGGGTCCGCAACCTGGAGCGCGAACTGGCCAACCTGACCCGCAAGGCGATCAAGGAAATCATGATGGGCGAGACCAAGCGGGTCGCCATCACCCGGCGCAACCTGGACAAGTTCGCCGGCGTGCGGCGCTTCCGCTTCGGAGAGGTGGAGTCCGAGGATCTGGTGGGCGTGACCACCGGGCTGGCGTGGACCGAGGTCGGCGGCGAGCTGTTGTCCATCGAGGCGGTCATGGTGCCCGGCAAGGGCCGCATGACCATCACCGGCAAGCTCGGCGACGTCATGCAGGAGTCCATCCAGGCGGCCAAGTCCTACGTGCACTCGCGGGCCGTGGAGTTCGGCATCACGCCGACCCTGTTCAACAAGAAGGACATCCACGTCCACGTGCCCGAGGGGGCGACCCCCAAGGACGGGCCGTCGGCCGGCGTCGCCATGGTCACCTCCATCGTCTCGGTGCTGTCCGGCACCGCCGTGCGCAAGGACATAGCCATGACCGGCGAGGTCACCCTGCGCGGACGGGTCCTGCCCATCGGCGGCCTCAAGGAGAAGATGCTGGCCGCCTTGCGGGGCGGGCTGGCCACGGTGCTGATTCCCAAGGACAACGAGAAGGACCTCGCGGAGATCCCCGACAACGTAAAACGGGGCCTCACGGTGATCCCGGTGGCGACGGTGGACGAGGTCCTCGAGCATGCCCTGGTCGGCGGCCTGCAGCCCATCGAATGGGACGAGGACGCCGAGGGCGATGCCGCGGCCCTGGGGCAAGGGCAGGCCGAGGAGGACGATGTCGGCGGCGTCGTCACTCACTAGCGCTCAACCATTGGTTTAGAGAGCCCGGTCGCGAGGGGCGGCGGCGTCCGAATGGCGCCGCCGCATCATTTCGAACCATCGCCAATCGGCAAAAACCCGTGGAAAATCGCCGTTCTCCGATTGACGCGCCGAGAATGACCGATTTACACTGCGCGTCCGCCGGCGTGGTTGCGGCGTTGCCGGAGTGCCGCCGGGTCTCGAAAGCGAGATTGACTTTCGATCGAAGTCATTCCATCTCACGTCGATTTATCCAACAGGAGGGGGTGCGAAGGTGAACAAGAACGATCTTGTCGCGACCGTCGCGAGTAATACCGGTCTTTCGAAGGCGGACGCGGCCAAGGCCGTGGACGGCGTTTTCGACGCGATCACCGAGTCCCTCAAGAAGGGGCAGGAGGTCCGTCTGGTGGGCTTCGGCACGTTCAGCGTCAGCCGGCGCGCCGCCACCCAGGGACGCAATCCGCGGACCGGTGAGAACATCCAGATTCCCGCGTCGAACCAGCCGAAGTTCAAGGCTGGCAAGGGGTTGAAGGACTCGGTCAACTAGGACTGCCGCAACGTCGAGCATTTCCTGCCGGCTGCGCGACCCGCGCGCGGCCGGCATTGTCTTTGCCGGGGCCTGGACCGGCGCCACGGGGTCACCCTGCGAGGCAGTGCGGGTGCGTCGGCGGGCGTCTCGGGCGGTTAGCTCAGTTGGGAGAGCGCCACGTTTACACCGTGGATGTCGGCGGTTCGAGCCCGTCACCGCCCACCATTCCGCGCGCGTCCCCTCCCGCGGCTTCCTGGGTTCCCTGCGATTCCGTCATCGCGTAAGCCGGCGCAGGCTTGGGGTCTGGTGATCGACTCCAAGCAACCGCACCATGTGCTGATATCCCTCGACGTTTGACCCGCAGGCGGGTCGGGACGATACTTTCGGTTGCTGAACGGCGCAGGCTGATCCCGCATGGGGCAACAACCGGATCGTGGTGTCATTGGCCGGTCCTACTTACTGTTGACGGGGATTGCCGCGCTCGCCATGGCCGCGGTCATCGGCGGCTGTGCGGCTTCCGGCGACCTCTCGACACCGGACGCGGAGGAGGCGAGAAAGCTCGCCGGCACGCGATGCGTCGTCGCCTTCAAGAAGGGCACCCCGGGTGAGAGCAAGCAATCCTTTTCGCAAAGGATGACCGTCTACTCCGTGGAAAGGGGGGCGGATGGATGGAAAAGGGCCGAGCTTTCCGCCCAGGGAATCCGATGGAATTTCTATTGGAACGCTTCCCTGAACCGAACGTTCTGCAATTCCGACAGCTTTCGTGAGGCCGGGTTCGTATTTCGTCCGGCCCGAGCGTCGAAGCCGCGACCGCGGCCCATCAGGTCGGCACCAACGCCACCACCCGCCGAGCCGGCTGTCAGGCCCGTCGAGGCCTCTGTCGTCGGGTCCCTGGTCGCGGGTGAATTCACGGTGCCAGCGCCGGCGGCCGAGAACCTGGACGGCGTCGCCGTGATCATCGGCAACCGGACCTACGCCAGCCGCGTGCCGGAGGTGGCGTATGCCCACAATGACGCCGCCGCGGTCCGTCGGTTCGTCGCCAAGGTGCTGGGCTACCGGCGGGGCAACATCATCGATCTTCGCGACGCCACCCAGGCGGAGCTCATGTCGGTGTTCGGCAGCCGCGCCAGCCACAAGGGGCGGCTGTACCAGTTCGTCCGCCCCGGCGAGTCCGACGTCGTGGTGTTCTACTCGGGCCACGGGGTCCCCGGCCGGGAGGACCGGCGCGGCTATCTGCTGCCGGTGGACGCCAATCCCGACACGCCCGAGATCAACGGCTACCCGGTGGACCTGCTGTACGAGAACCTGGCCAAGATCGAGGCCCGGTCGGTGACCGTGCTCCTGGACGCCTGCTTTTCCGGGGAGTCACCCGAGGGCATGCTGATCGGCCAGGAGGCGAGCCCGGTCCACGTGACGCCCAAGGTGCCGGCGGTGGCGCAGGGCCTGACCGTGGTGACGGCCGCGCAGGGCACGCAGTTGGCGAGCTGGGACAGGGAGGCCGGCCACGGCCTTTTCACGGCCCACGTGCTGCGTGCGTTGTACGGCCGTGCCGACGCGGCACCGTTCGGCAACGGCAACGGTGCGGTGACCCTGGCGGAGGTCAAAGCCTATCTGGACAGGGACATGACCTACGCCGCCCGGCGCCGCTTCAATCGGCCCCAGCAGGCGACCGTGCTCGGAGACGAGCAGAAGGTGCTGGTTGCCTACGCACCTGGGCGCCTTCCGCGCCCGAGCACCGTGGGGCCGGGGCCGACGCGAGTCCGGCCGGCCGTCGGCGCCTATCCCGAACGGCACGTGCCGGGATCCTTTTTCAAGGACTGCGCCGACTGTCCCGAGATGGTGGTGGTGCCGCCGGGGTCTTTCCTGATGGGCTCGCCGGAATGGGAGGCGTACCGGAAAGGCAACGAAGGCCCGCAGCACCGTGTGACCATTGTCAGGCCGTTGGCGGTCGGCCGTTACGAGGTGACCAGAGGCCAGTTCGCCGAGTTCGTCCGCGACACCGGGTACGATGCCGGCAACCGGTGCCGGGTTTGGGAAAAGAAATGGCAATGGAAGGACGGCAGCAACTGGCGGAGCCCCGGATTCCCCCAAACCGACGACCATCCCGTGGTGTGCGTAAACTGGCAGGCGGCAAAGGCTTACGCGGCGTGGTTATCCCGCAAGACCGGACACCGCTACCGTCTCCTGACCGAAGCCGAATGGGAATACGCGGCGCGGGCGGGAACCACCGCGTCGAGGCATTGGGGCGACGATCCAGTGGTCGCATGCCGTTTCGCCAATGTCAGGGACCAGGCGAGCAAACGGGCGAACGATTTCAAGTCGGGACATGCCGAATGCGACGACGGGCACACCAAGACGGCGCCGGTCGGCAGCTACCGGGCGAACCCCTTCGGCCTTCACGATATGATCGGCAACGTCTGGGAGGCCGTGGCGGACTGCTACGACGAACAGGCCTACGGCACCCACGGGAGCTACCCGGAAATGGTTGGCGGTTGGGACGAGTCCTGCACTCGTCGCGTTATCCGCGGCGGCGGTTGGAACAGCGAAGCTCCGTACTACCGGTCTGCCAGACGCAGCCGGATCGATCCGACCAGGCCTGTCTTCGCCACCGGTTTCCGGGTCGCGCGGACCCTTTGATCCTGATCGCTTGACGCTGAAGTTGCCTTTTGCCCGCAGCGATACGTGGCACCTTGCGAATAGGCGGTGCGCCTTGACACCGCCAGGGGGCGACGACACCCAACAGACCACCGCGGCGTCAGCATCCCGGGGACGCAGGTCAGTTCGTTCGGAGGGCTGGCGGGGGCCGCCCTGGACAAGGCGGGTCCCGGCCTCGACTTCGCCGCGGCTTCTGCCATAGCAACTCTCTGATATAATTTGTGTTTCTGGCGCCGTTGTCGTATATTTGCGTCATGAGGTATGGCACGCTTTCGTGGAGAATCCTGCGCCATCTCCAGGCCGCCGGCCGGCCGTTGTTTCGCCGGGCCGACCTGGCGCGGCTCGGGGGTTACGACCAAGTCGGCCGGGCGTTGCGCCGGCTGGAGCAGGCGTATCATGTCGAGCGGGTCGGCGGAGGGCTGTGGCGGCTGCTGCCGCACCGACAGCCCGAGATGGAGGTGAACCGGACCTGGAGCAGGCCGTCGGGCGTGCCGGACGGCGTCCTGATCGCCGCCGTCTTGGCGAACCCGACCGTGGGCGATCTGGCGCGGCTGGCCCACGCTTTCGGGCATCGCCGGCTGCGGGCGACGCTGCGCGAGATGACCGAGACCGGCGAGATCCGGCCCGAGCTCGCCGCGATCTCCCGGGACATGCTGGCCAACGTTGCGGTGGGAGCGGGCCGTGTCTATCGAAGGCTTGCGGCCTGACGCCCTGCCGGCCGGGACCCGTGCCGTCCTGCAAGCGGTGTCGCGCATTCGCGGCCTGGATGGTTTCCGGCTGATCGGCGGAACGGCATTGGCCCTGCAGGTATCCCATCGCCACAGTGAGGACATCGACCTCGCGTGGCCGGAGACCCGGCTGCCACGGGCTGCCGTATCCGCGGCGATCGCGGACCTGGGTGCGCCCGGTCGAACGCTTCTGCTGGCCACGGACGCGGCCGCACGGCTGTATTGGGAGAACGAAGGGGAGGACATCGACGACCATCAGCAGGACTGGATGGTGGACGGCATCAAGGTCACGTTTGTCGCCGCTGCGTCGGACGAAGAGGCGCGGCAACTCGGCCGCCAGCGCGTGCGCCGGTATGGCGTGTTGGGGGTCCTCGACACCGAGGCCCTTTTCGCGGCCAAGTGCCGTCTTCTGGTGTCGCGCACGGCCACCCGCGATCTGTTCGACGTGTGGTGGTTTCTGACCCATGGCGGTCGCACCATCCACGAGGTCGTCGCGCACATGCGGGACGCCAACCCGCATTATTCGGACAGCCTGATCCGTGCCCGGCTGCTACCGGCGGCGGCGCCGAAGGCCGATCCGGGCGTCGAGCCGCTTGTGGCCGGTGCTCCGGGCGATCTCGCCGCCGTGACCGAGGCCCTGCGGCCGCATGTGGCCGCGTGGGAAACGGAAAGGGCGGCGCAGGTCACCGCCGAAGAAGCGGCCGGGAACGGTTCGATGGAATCGCACTGAGCCGAGAGCGGGACTCCTCCCACGTCGCGGACGCCGCGTCAACGTCGTGGCGGTGCGCCTTGACACCCTCCGGGGGGTGGATTACACCCAACGACCACCGCGGCGTTAGCATCCCGGGGGTGTAGCTCAGTTCGGTTAGAGCGCTGGCCTGTCACGCCAGAGGCCGCGGGTTCGAGTCCCGTCACTCCCGCCATCCTTCGGGGCGCGATCCCGACCAGCCGAGCCGGCCAAAGACAAGGCCCCGCCAGGGGAACGCAGACATGGACGCGATGCTTGCCGAGTACCTGCCCATCCTGATCTTTCTGGGCCTGGCCATCGCCATCGCCGGCGCCGCCGTCGGCGCCTCGTACGTGGTCATCCGGCAGCATCCGGACCGGGACAAGAACTCGGCCTACGAATGCGGCTTCGACGCCTTCGAGGACTCGCGCGGCAAGTTCGACGTCCGGTTCTATCTCGTGGCGATCCTGTTCATCATCTTCGACCTGGAGGTGGCGTTCCTGTTCCCCTGGGCTATAACCCTTGGAAAAATCGGGATTTTTGGCTTCTGGTCGATGATGATATTTCTGGCAATTCTCACCATCGGCTTCATATATGAGTGGAGAAAGGGAGCCTTGGAATGGGAATGACGGCGCAGCCGTCCAGCGGTCCCGGCACGCCGGTGCCCCCCGGGCCCGAGCAGGATGCACTGCTCCGCCAGATCACCGGCGAGCTGACCGACAAGGGCTTCGTCACGGCCAGCCTGGACAAGCTGGTCAACTGGGCGCGGACCGGTTCGCTTTGGCCGATGACCTTCGGCCTGGCGTGCTGCGCCGTGGAGATGATTCACGCCTACGTCAGCCGGTACGACCTGGACCGCTTCGGGGTCGTGCCGCGCCCGAGCCCGCGCCAGTCGGACGTCATCATCGTCGCCGGCACGCTGACCAACAAGATGGCGCCGGCCTTCCGCAAGGTCTATGACCAGATGGCGGAGCCCCGCTACGTGATCTCCATGGGATCGTGCGCCAACGGGGGCGGCTACTACCACTATTCCTATTCCGTGGTCCGTGGCTGCGACCGGGTGGTGCCGGTGGACGTGTACGTGCCGGGGTGTCCGCCCACCGCCGAGGCCCTCGTCTACGGGATCCTGCAGCTGCAAAAGAAGATCAAGCGGACCGGGACCCTGTGGCGCTGACCGCGCCGCCCGGGGTGTTGCATCGGCCCGCCGCGAAAACAAGAGGCGACATGGATCAGGCCCTTCAGGACTACGGCGAATACCTGGCGATGACCTTGTCCCAGGTGATCGTGGAGACGACCGTCGACCGCGACGAGTTGATCGTCACCGTGGACCGCGACTCCATCGTCAAGGTGCTCACCTTCCTGCGCGACGACGTCAACAGCCAGTTCAAGCAGTTGATGGACGTGTGCGGGGCCGACTACCCGGACCGCGAGGAGCGCTTCGAGGTGGTCTACAACCTGCTCAGCCTCACCCACAACCGCCGCATCCGGGTCAAGGTGCGCACCGACGGGCGCCGCCCCGTGCCCACCGTGACCGGCGTCTTCAATTCCGCCGGCTGGTTCGAGCGCGAGACCTGGGACATGTACGGCGTCCCCTTCAGCGACCATCCCGACCTCCGGCGCCTGCTCAGCGACTACGGCTTCCAGGGCCACCCGCTGCGCAAGGACTTCCCGCTCACCGGCTACGTCGAGGTGCGCTACGACGACCTGCAGAAGCGGGTGGTCTACGAGCCGGTGCGGCTGACCCAGGAGTTCCGGGATTTCGACTTCCTCAGCCCCTGGGAGGGGATGGAGGAGCTGCTGCCCGGCGACGAGAAGGCGGCCGGCAAAGAGGGCGGGTGATGGGCGAGACCCAGATCAAGAACCTGACCATGAACTTCGGGCCGCAGCACCCGTCGGCCCACGGAGTCCTGCGCCTGGTGCTGGAGATGGACGGCGAGATCATCGACCGCGCCGACCCCCACATCGGGCTCTTGCACCGTGGCACCGAGAAGCTCATCGAGCACAAGACCTACCTGCAGGCGGTGCCCTACTTCGACCGCCTGGACTACGTGGCGCCGCAGAACCAGGAGCATGCCTTCGCCCTGGCGGTGGAGAAGCTGCTCGGCATCGAGGTGCCGCCGCGCGGCCAGTACATCCGCGTGCTCTACGCCGAGATCGGGCGCATCCTCAACCACGTCTTCAACCTCACCGCCTACGCCATGGACGTGGGCGCCATGACGCCCATGCTGTGGGGCCTGGAGGAACGGGAGCACATGATGGGCTTCTGCGAGCGGGTGTGCGGGGCCCGCTTGCATGTGAACTACTTCCGGCCCGGCGGCGTGGCCTTCGACATGCCGGCCGGCCTAGCCGACGACATCTCCGCCTGGGCCGAGAAGTTCCCGAAGTTCATCGAGGACATGGAATCGCTGCTCACCGAGAACCGCATCTTCAAGCAGCGCACCGTCGACATCGGCGCCATCACGCCGGAGGAGGCCCTGGACTGGGGATTCACCGGCCCCAACCTGCGGGCCGCCGGGGTGGCGTGGGACCTGCGCAAGGCGCAGCCCTACGACGTCTACGACAAGATGGATTTCGACGTCCCCATCGGCAAGCACGGCGACTGCTACGAACGCTACCTGGTGCGTGTCATCGAGATGTACGAGAGCCTCAAGATCATCCGGCAGTGCCTCGACGACATGCCCGCCGGGCCGGTCAAGGTGGACGACCGCAAGGTCTCGCCGCCGCCGCGCGGCGACATGAAGGCGTCCATGGAGGCCCTGATCCACCACTTCAAGCTGTTCACGGAGGGCTACCGCGTGCCGACCGGCGAGACCTACAGCGCCGTCGAGGCCCCCAAGGGCGAGTTCGCCGTCTACCTGGTCTCCGACGGCACCAACAAGCCCTACCGATGCAAGATCCGTGCGCCCGGCTTCCCCCACCTGCAAGCCATGGACATGCTGTGCCGCGGGCACATGCTGGCCGACGCGGTGGCCAACCTGGGGTCCCTGGACATCGTCTTCGGCGAGATCGACCGATGAGCACCACGCCCGACGCCGTCGAACAGCCCGACAGCTTCGCCTTTACCGGGGAGAACCTGGAGAAGGCCAAGGCCATCATCGCCAACTACCCGCCCGACCGCCAGGCCAGCGCGGTGATGCCGCTGCTCGATCTGGCCCAGCGCCAGCACGACGGCTGGCTGCCGCGGGCGGCCATGGACCACGTGGCCGAGGTTCTCGAGATGCCGCCGATCCGCGTCTACGAGGTGGCGACCTTCTACACCATGTACAACCTGGCCCCCGTTGGGCGGCACCATGTCCGGGTGTGCACCAACCTGCCGTGCTGGCTGCGTGGCTCCGACGACGTGGTCGACACCTGCCGGCGCAGCCTCGACGTCGATCTCGGCGCGACCACCGAGGACGGGATGTTCACCCTCGACGAGGTGGAATGCATGGGGGCCTGCGTCAACGCGCCGATGATGCAGGTCGGCGACGACTACTACGAGGACCTGGATGCGGCCAGCACCGAGTCCATCCTCGCCAAGCTGCGGGCGGGGCAGACGCCGACCCCGGGTCCGCAGAACGGCCGCAGGGGATGCGAGCCGGTCGGCGGGCTGACGACGCTGACCGAGATCAAGGCCGGCGGCAAAAGCCGCGGCAAGGGCGGTGGCAAGAGCGGGGGGACGGCGTAGTGCTGCGCGACCAGGACCGCATTTTCACCAACATCTACGGCTTCGCAGATGCGGGGCTCAAGGGGGCCCGGGCGCGCGGCGACTGGGACGGCACCAAGGCCCTGATCGCCAAGGGCCGCGAGCAGATCGTCGAGGAAGTGAAGGCCTCCGAGTTGCGCGGTCGTGGCGGCGCCGGCTTCAGCACCGGCATGAAATGGTCCTTCATGCCCAAGGAGGTGGGACCGCGGCCCCACTACCTGGTCATCAACGCCGACGAGGGCGAGCCCGGCACCTGCAAGGACCGGGAGATCCTGCGCCACGAGCCCCACAAGCTGATCGAGGGCGCCCTGCTGTCCGCCGTCGGCATCGGCGCCCACGCCGCCTACTGCTACGTGCGCGGCGAGTTCTACCGGGAGACCGAGGTCCTGGAGCGGGCGGTGGACGAAGCCTATGACGCCGGCCTCATCGGCGCGGACGCCTGCGGCTCGGGATGGGCCTTCGATTTCTATGTCCATCGCGGCGCCGGCGCCTACATCTGCGGCGAGGAAAGCGCGCTGATCGAGAGCCTGGAAGGGCGCAAGGGTCAGCCGCGCCTGAAGCCGCCGTTCCCCGCCAACGTGGGCCTTTACGGCTGCCCCAGCACCGTCAACAACGTGGAATCCATCGCCGTGGTGCCGGAGATCCTGCGCCGGGGCGCCGCCTGGTTCGCCGGCCTCGGCCGTCCCCGCAACACCGGCGTCAAGCTGTTCAACATCTCCGGCCACGTGGAGCAGCCGTGCACCGTCGAGGAGGAGATGGGCATCCCGCTGCGCGAGCTCATCGAGAAGCACGCCGGCGGCGTGCGCGGCGGCTGGGACAACCTGCAGGCGGTGATTCCGGGCGGCTCGTCGGTGCCGGTGCTGCCCAAGTCCATTTGCGACTCGGTGCGCATGGACTTCGATTCCCTGCATGAGGTGAAGTCCGGACTGGGCACGGCGGCGGTCATCGTCATGGACCGCTCGACGGACGTCGTGCGCGCCATCGCCCGCCTGTCGAAGTTCTACAAGCACGAAAGCTGCGGCCAGTGCACGCCGTGCCGCGAAGGCACCGGATGGATGTGGCGGATGATGGAGCGCATGGTCGAGGGACGGGCCGGCGTCGAGGAGATCGACCTTTTGGACGAAGTGACCCGCCAGGTGGAGGGCCATACCATCTGCGCGCTCGGCGACGCCGCCGCCTGGCCCATCCAGGGCCTCATCCGCCATTTCCGGCCGGAGCTGGAACGGCGCATCGTCGAACGCCAAGTGGCCGGCGAGGGAAAAGCCGCTTAGGATCGCGTCATGCCGAAACTGACCATCGATGGCCGGGAAGTGGAGGTGGAGCCGGGTCTGACCGTGCTCCAGGCCTGCGAGCAGGTGGGCATCGAGATCCCCCGCTTCTGCTACCACGAGCGTCTGTCCATCGCCGGCAACTGCCGCATGTGCCTGGTCGACATGGAGCGGGCGCCCAAGCCCGTGGCTTCGTGCGCCATGCCGGTCGGCGAGGGCATGGTCATCCACACCAACACCGAGAAGGTGCGCAAGATGCGCAAGGGGGTGATGGAGTTCCTGCTCATCAACCACCCCCTGGACTGCCCCATCTGCGACCAGGGCGGCGAGTGCGATCTGCAGGACCAGGCCATGGCCTACGGCTTCGACCGCGGCCGCTTCCAGGAGAACAAGCGCGCCGTCGAGGACAAGGACCTGGGTCCCCTGATCGCCACCGAGATGACGCGTTGCATCCACTGTACCCGCTGCATCCGGTTCGCCACCGAGGTGGCCGGCGTGCCCGAGCTGGGGGCGACCGGCCGCGGCGAGGCCATGGAGGTCGGCACCTACGTGGAGCACGCGCTGACCTCCGAGCTGTCGGGCAACATGATCGACCTGTGCCCGGTCGGTGCCCTGACCTCCAAGCCCTACGCCTTCGCCGCCCGCCCCTGGGAGCTGCACAAGACCCAGTCCATCGACGTCCTTGACGCCGTCGGCAGCAACGTGCGCGTCGATGCCCGCGGCCCCGAGGTGCTGCGCGTCCTGCCCCGCCTCAACGAGGAGGTCAACGAGGAATGGATCTCCGACAAGACCCGGTTCGCCTGTGACGGGCTGAAGCGTCGCCGGCTCGACCGGGCCTACGTGCGGCGCGACGGCCGCCTGGTCGAGGCCACGTGGCAGGAGGCCTTCGCCGCCATCGCCGAGCGCCTGGACGGGGTCGCCGGGCCGCGCATCGCGGCCATCGCCGGCGACCTGGCAGACTGCGAGGCCATGGTGGCCCTCAAGGACCTGATGGCGGCCCTGGGCTCGCCCCACGTGGACTGTCGGCAGGATGGGGCCAAGCTCGACCCCGGCAACCGGGCCGGCTACCTGTTCAACACCACCATCGCCGGCATCGAGCAGGCCGACGTCTGCCTGCTGGTGGGCACCAATCCGCGGATCGAGGCCGCGGTGCTCAATTCCCGCCTGCGCAAGCGCTTCGTCATGGGCGGCTTCACGGTGGGCGTGATCGGCGAGGCCGCCGACCTCACCTATCGCACCGAGATCCTCGGCAACGATCCCGCCGTGATCGAGCAGTTGGCGGCCGGCAAACATCCCTTCGCCGAGCGCCTCCAAGCCGCCCATTGGCCCATGGTCATCGTCGGCATGGGCGCGCTGGCGCGCCCCGACGGGGCCGCGGTTCTGGCCGCCTGCCGCACCATCGCCGAGCGCTTCGAGATGGTGCGCGAGGCCGACGGGTGGAACGGCTTCAACGTCCTGCACACGGCGGCGGCGCGGGTCGGCGGCCTGGACCTGGGCCTGGTGCCGGGGGAGGGCGGCCGCGACGTGGCCGGCATCCTGGACGGCGCCGCCAAGGGTGAGGTGGAGGTGGTCTACCTGCTGGGCGCCGACGAGATCGACACCGGCGGCCTGGGCGGGGCCTTCGTCATCTACCAGGGCCACCACGGCGACGCCGGCGCGAGCCGTGCCGACGTGATCCTGCCGGGTGCCGCCTACACCGAGAAGAACGCCACCTATGTCAACACGGAAGGCCGGGTCCAGCGGACGGCGCGCGCCGTCTTCCCGCCGGGGCAGGGGCGCGAGGACTGGACCGTCCTCCGCGCCCTGTCGGACGCCCTGGGCCGCCCGCTTCCCTACGACAACCTGGGCCAGGTGCGCGACCGCCTGACCGAGGTCAATCCCGTGTTCGCCGCGGTTGGCGACGTGGTGCCGGCGCCGTGGGGCCCGTTCGGGGCTGCGGGCAAGATGGAGGCGGCGCCGTTCGCCTCGCCGGTCGCCGACTTCTACGGCACCGATCCCATCAGCCGCGCATCGCCCACAATGGCCGAATGCTCGGCCCTTTGCGCCGCGCCCCAGGACAGGAAGACCGGGACCGATGGCTGAGTTCCTGGACACCCCGGTCGGGCAGGTGGCGTGGATCGTGGCCAAGATCCTCGCCATCGTGCTGCCGCTGCTGGTCGCCGTGGCCTATCTCACCTACGCCGAACGCAAGGTCATCGGCGCCATGCACCTGCGCCGCGGCCCCAACGTGGTTGGCCCGTTCGGCCTGCTGCAGCCGATGGCGGACGGACTGAAGCTGTTCCTCAAGGAGACGGTGATTCCCACCGGCGCCAATCCGGCGGTGTTCGTGTTGGCGCCCATGCTGACCTTCATCCTGTCGCTCATCGCGTGGGCGGTGATCCCCTTCGGCGACGGCATGGTGTTGGCCGACATCAACGTGGGCATCCTCTACCTGTTCGCCATCTCGTCCCTGGGCGTCTACGGCATCCTCATGGCCGGCTGGGCCAGCAACTCCAAGTACGCCTTCCTGGGCGCCCTGCGCTCGGCCGCGCAGATGGTGTCCTACGAGGTGTCCATGGGGTTCGTCATCATCACCGTGCTGCTGTGCGTCGGGTCCCTCAACCTGACCGACATCGTGATGGCCCAGAAGGGGTCCCTCGGCATGCTGAACTGGTTCGTCGTGCCGTTGCTGCCCATGGCCGTCATATTCTTCGTCTCGACCCTGGCCGAGACCAACCGCCACCCCTTCGACCTGCCTGAGGCCGAGGCCGAGCTGGTGGCCGGCTACAACGTTGAGTACTCGGCCATGACCTTCGCCCTGTTCTTCCTGGGCGAGTACGCCAACATGATCCTGATGTCGGCGATGACGGCGGTGCTGTTCCTGGGCGGTTGGCTGCCGCCCTTCGACGTGGCGCCGTTCACCTGGGTTCCCGGACCCATCTGGTTCATCCTCAAGATCGTCTTTGTGCTGTTCATCTTCCTGTGGGTGCGGGCGACGTTCCCGCGCTACCGCTACGACCAGTTCATGCGGCTCGGCTGGAAGGTGTTCCTGCCCATCTCGCTGGCCGCGGTGGCCGTGGTGGCCGGGTTCCTGGTGGTGTTCGACCTGACGCCGGTGGCGGGCTGAGGAGAGGAGGGAGCGGATCATGGGATTCATAGATCGCGGTGCCGCGCGCACCGTCCTGCTCACCGAGCTGCTGTCGGGCATGGCGCTCACCCTGCGCTACATGTTCCGGCCCAAGGTGACCCTCAACTACCCCTACGAGAAAGGGCCGCTGAGCCCCCGGTTCCGCGGCGAGCACGCGCTCCGGCGCTACCCCAACGGCGAGGAGCGCTGCATCGCCTGCAAGCTGTGCGAGGCCGTCTGTCCGGCCCAGGCCATCACCATCGAGGCCGAGCCGCGCGCCGACGGCAGCCGCCGCACGACCCGCTACGACATCGACATGAACAAGTGCATCTATTGCGGCCTGTGCCAGGAGGCCTGCCCGGTGGATGCCATTGTCGAAGGGCCCAATTTCGAGTATGCCGCCGAGACGCGGGCGGAGCTCATGTACGACAAGGACAAGCTCCTGGCCAATGGGGACCGCTGGGAGACCGAGATCGCTGCCAATCTGGAGGCCGTCGCGCCGTACCGATGAACGGGGGGATCGCAGGGGGGATGTCCGGAACCGCCGGCATGATGGCCCGGGCGCAGGCGGCGCCCGGCAGGGGAATTCTATGATCGTCCAGGGACTGGCCTTCTATCTGTTCGCCCTGGTCACCGTGGCCGCGGGGGTGATGGTCATTTCGGCCCGCAACCCGGTGCATTCGGTGCTGTTCCTGATCCTGGCGTTCTTCAACAGCGCCGGCCTATTCGTGCTGCTGGGGGCCGAGTTCCTGGCCATGATCCTGGTCGTGGTCTACGTCGGCGCGGTGGCCGTGCTGTTCCTGTTCGTGGTCATGATGCTGGACATCAATTTCGTCGAGTTACGCCAGGGATTTCTTCACTATTTGCCGGTCGGCGGCTTGATCGGTCTGGTGCTGCTGGTGGAGCTGCTGATGGTCCTCGGCGGCTGGACCCTGGCGCCCGAGGCAACGGCGGCGGTGGCCGCGCCGACACCCGAAGGGCTGACCAACACCCACGCCCTCGGCGAGCTGATCTACACCCGCTATTTCTACCTGTTCCAGGCGGCGGGGATGGTGCTGCTGATCGCCATGATCGGGGCCATCGTGCTGACCCACCGCCGGCGTCCCGGGGTACGCCGCCAGCGCATCGCCGACCAGGTGGCGCGGCGGCCCGAGGAGTGCGTCGAGGTGCGCAAGGTCGAGCCGGGGAAGGGGATCTGATGTTCGAGATCGGCCTCGCCCATTACCTGACCGTGGCGGCGATCCTGTTCGCCCTCGGCATCTTCGGCGTCTTCCTCAACCGGAAGAACGTCATCGTCATCCTGATGTCGGTGGAGCTCATGCTGCTGGCGGTCAACATCAACCTGATCGCCTTCTCCGCCCACCTGGGCGACCTGGTGGGCCAGGTCTTCGCCATGTTCGTGCTCACCGTGGCGGCGGCCGAGGCGGCCATCGGGCTGGCCATCCTGGTGGTGTTCTTCCGCAACCGCGGCACCATCGCCGTCGAAGACATCAACCTGATGAAGGGCTAGGGCTCGAGAATGGCCGCCATCGCCGTCTTTCTGCCGCTGCTGGGCTCGATCATCGCCGGGCTCATGGCCCTGTTCACGCCCGAGGACAAGGACCGGCGGGCCCGCTTCGACACCCTGTCCCAGTGGGTCACCTGCGGCGCAATGATCCTGTCCGCCGTGGTCGCCGCCTTCGTGTTCGCGGACGTGGTCGGCGGCGGGCGGCCCCACACCGTGGAGCTGCTCACCTGGATCGATTCCGGCGCCCTGGAGGTGTCGTGGGCGCTGAAGATGGACACCCTGTCGGCGGTGATGCTGCTCACCGTGACCTCGGTGGCGGCGGTGATCCACGTCTACTCGGTGGGCTACATGCACCACGATCCGGGCATCCCCCGGTTCATGTCCTACCTGAGCCTGTTCACCTTCTTCATGTTGATGCTGGTGACGGCTGACAACCTGGTGCAGCTCTTCTTCGGCTGGGAGGGGGTCGGGCTGGCGTCCTATCTGCTGATCGGCTTCTGGTACGACCGGCCGTCGGCCAACGCCGCCGCCATCAAGGCGTTCATCGTCAACCGCATCGGCGACTTCGGGTTCGCGCTCGGCATCTTCGCCGTCTTCGTGCTATTCCAGTCCATCCACTTCGACACCATCTTCGCCGCCGCCCCGGGCAAGGCCGACGCCGTCTTCCAGGTGTTCGGCGGCGAGTTCCACGCGCTGACCGTCATCTGCCTGCTGCTGTTCGTCGGCGCCATGGGCAAGTCGGCCCAGCTCGGCCTCCACACCTGGCTGCCCGACGCCATGGAGGGCCCGACCCCGGTGTCGGCCCTGATCCACGCCGCCACCATGGTCACCGCCGGAGTGTTCATGGTGGCCCGCCTGTCGCCGCTGTTCGAGTTCTCCGAGATCGCGCTGGCGGTGGTCACCATCGTCGGGGCGTCGACCGCCATCTTCGCCGCCACCGTGGGCTGCGTGCAGAACGACATCAAGCGGGTGATCGCCTATTCCACCTGCTCGCAGCTCGGCTACATGTTCTTCGCCTGCGGGGTGTCCGCCTACTCGGCCGGCATCTTCCACCTGATGACCCATGCCTTCTTCAAGGCGCTGCTGTTCCTGGGCGCCGGCTCGGTGATCCACGCCATGTCGGACGAACAGGACATGCGCCGGATGGGCGGCATCTACAAGACCATCCCGGTCACCTACGCGGTCATGTGGATCGGCTCCCTGGCCCTGGCCGGCATCTGGCCGTTCGCCGGCTTCTTCTCCAAGGACATCATCCTGGAGGCGGCCTGGGCCGCCCATACGGGGGTGGGCTCCTATGCTTTCTGGCTGGGGATCCTGGCGGCCTTCCTCACCGCCTTCTATTCGTGGCGGCTGCTGCTGATGACGTTCCATGGGGCGCCGCGGGCCGACGAGAAGGTGATGGCCCACGTCCATGAATCGCCCATGGTGATGCTGATTCCGCTGTTGCTGCTGGCGGCCGGCGCCCTGTTCGCCGGATACATCGGCTACCAGTGGTTCGTCGGCGCCGATGCGCCGGGGTTCTGGGGCAATGCGGTGTTCGTGCTGCCCGAGCATTCGGCGCTGGAGGACGCCCACCATGTGCCCGCCTGGGTCAAGTTCCTGCCGCTGGTGGTGGCAGCCGGCGGCATCGGGCTGGCCTTCATCCTCTATGTGCTGTCGCCCAACCTGCCCGGCCTGCTCGCCGAGCGCTTCCGCGCCGTCTATCAGTTCCTGCTCAACAAGTGGTATTTCGACGAGCTCTACGACTGGCTGTTCGTGCGGCCGGCCTTCGTCCTCGGACGTGGGTTCTGGAAGTCCGGCGACGGCGCCCTGATCGACGGCGTGGGGCCGGACGGCGTGGCGGCGGCGACCCGCAACCTGGCACGGCGCATTGCCGGCCTGCAGACCGGCTACCTCTACCACTACGCCTTCGCCATGCTGATCGGCGTGGCCATCCTGATCACCTGGTACCTGTGGCAGCGGGGAGGCTAGGACGCCATGGCCCACTTCCCCCTGTTGTCCCTGGTGACCTTCCTGCCCCTGGTCGGGGCGGGGTTCATCCTCACCATCCGCGGCGAACCCGACGTGGTGGCCCGCAACGCCCGCAGGGTGGCCATGTGGACCTCCCTGGTCACCTTCGTGTTGTCCCTGTTCATCTGGTTCAACTTCGACAACTCGACGGCCGCCTTCCAGTTCCAGGAGCGGGCCGATTGGATGCCGGCGTTCAACATCAGCTACCGCCTGGGCGTGGACGGCATCTCGCTGTTCTTCGTGCTGCTGACGACCCTGCTGACCCCGGTGTGCGTGCTGGCGAGCTGGGAAAGCATCACCGAGCGGGTCAAGGAGTACATGGTCGCCTTCCTGGTCATGGAGACCATGATGGTGGGCATGTTCTGCGCCCTCGACCTGGTGGTCTTCTACGTGTTCTTCGAGGGCGTCCTGATCCCGATGTTCCTGATCATCGGCGTGTGGGGCGGGCCGCGGCGAGTCTATTCCGCCTTCAAGTTCTTCCTCTACACCCTGGCCGGCTCGGTGCTGATGCTGGTGGCCATGCTGGTCATGTACCTGTACGCCGGGACCACCGACATCCCGACCCTGATGTCCTACCGCTTCCCGCCGGAGGTGCAGATCTGGCTGTGGCTGGCCTTCTTCGCCTCGTTCGCGGTGAAGGTGCCCATGTGGCCGGTGCACACCTGGCTGCCCGACGCCCACGTCGAGGCGCCGACGGCGGGGTCGGTGATCCTCGCCGGCGTGCTGCTGAAGTTCGGCGGCTACGGCTTCCTGCGCTTCTCCCTGCCCATGTTCCCCGACGCCTCGGTGACGTTCACGCCGCTGATCTACACCCTCAGCATCGTCGCCGTCATCTACACCTCGCTGGTGGCCCTGGCCCAGGAGGACATGAAGAAGCTGATCGCGTACTCCTCGGTCGCCCACATGGGCTTCGTCACCGTGGGCGCGTTCACCGTCACCGTGCAGGGCATCGAAGGGGCCATCTACCAGATGCTCAGCCACGGCATCGTCTCGGCCGCCCTGTTCCTCATCGTCGGCGTGGTCTACGACCGCATGCACTCGCGCGACATCGAGACCTACGGCGGCCTGGTGCACCGCATGCCGGGCTATGCGCTGGTGTTCATGCTGTTCATGCTGGCCTCGGTGGGGCTGCCGGGGACCGGCGGCTTCATCGGCGAGTTCCTGGTCCTGGTCGGCGTCTTCCAGGTCAACACCTGGGTGGCGGCGCTGACCGCCACCGGCGTGGTGCTGGGCGCCGCCTACATGCTGTACCTCTATCGCCGGGTGATCTTCGGCAAGCTGACCAAGGCCCACCTGCAGCGGATCACCGACATGAGCCCGCGGGAGGTGGCGGTGTTCGCGCCGCTGGTGATCCTGGTGCTGTGGATGGGCATCTATCCGCCGTCCTTCCTCGATCCCATGCATGCCTCGGTGGAAAACCTGATCCAGCAGTTCGAGCTGGCACGGGCGGTGACCGAAGGCGTCGCCCTGGCCGGGCGCTGACAAGGAACCGACGAGTCCCATGCCGATCGCCGAAGTCCCCAACCTGATCCCCGCCCTGCCCGAGCTGTTCATGGCCTGCGCGGCCATGGCCCTGCTCATGCTCGGGGTCTTTCAGAAGGCTGTCGACGGGGACGGGGCGGTGGCGGCGGCGCGGCTGATCGCCAACCTGTCGGTCATCACCCTGGTGCTGGCGCTGCTGCTGGTATGGACGGTGGCCGGACCGCGCATGGAGACCTTCGGCGGCCTGTTCATCACCGATCCCTTCGCCGTGTTCTTCAAGGTGCTGGTCCTGATCGCCTCGGCCCTGAGCATCACAATCTCCCGGGATTACCTGGAGATGCAGGGCATGGCCCGGTTCGAGTATCCGATCCTGGTGCTGCTGGCGGCCCTGGGCATGATGATGATGATCTCGGCCAACGATCTCATCGCGCTCTATCTGGGCCTGGAGCTGCAGAGCCTATCCCTGTACGTGATCGCCGCCTTCCAGAAGGACGACGCCCGCTCCACCGAGGCCGGCATCAAGTATTTCGTGCTCGGGGCGCTGGCCTCGGGGCTGCTGCTGTACGGCGCCTCCCTGGTCTACGGCTTCGTCGGTTCCACCGATTTCCAGGTGCTGGCGGCGGCCCTGCAGGGGGAGACAGGGCACACCCCCTCGGTCGGTCTGATCGTCGGCGTCGTCTTCATCCTCGCCGGCCTGGCCTTCAAGGTCTCGGCGGTGCCGTTCCACATGTGGACCCCCGATGTCTACGAAGGTGCCCCGACGCCGGTGACCGCGTTCTTCGCCGTCGCTCCCAAGATCGCCGCCATCGCGCTCTTGGTGCGGGTCATGATCGGGCCCTTCGGCGACCTGGTAGCCCAGTGGCAGCAGATCGTCATCTTCGTCTCCGTGGCGTCGATGATCCTGGGCGCCTTCGCCGCCATCAACCAGACCAACATCAAGCGCCTGATGGCCTACAGCTCCATCAGCCACGTGGGGTACGCGCTGATCGGCCTGGCGGTGGGCGACGAGGTCGGCGTGCGCGGCATCCTCATCTACATGGCTATCTACGTGTTCATGACCCTGGGCGCCTTCGCCTGCATCCTGTGCATGCGGCGCGGCGACCACATGGTGGTGGAGATCGATGACCTAGCCGGCCTGTCCAAGAGCCACCCGCTGGTCGCCCTGGCCATGGGGGTGTTCATGTTCTCCATGGCCGGCATCCCGCCGCTGGCCGGCTTCTTCGGCAAGCTCTACATCTTCCTGGCCGCTGTCGATGCCCAGCTCTACACCCTGGCGATAATCGGCGTGCTGTCGAGCGTGGTGGCCGCCTACTACTACGTCCGCATCGTCAAGGTCATGTACTTCGACGAGCCCGACCAGGTCCTCGACCGGCCCATCCCGCGACCCATCGCCGGCGTGCTGGCGGCCGCCAGTGTGCTGATCGTCCTGTTCTTCGCCTTCCCGGGGCCGCTGCTGGCCGGCGCCGAGGCCGCCACCGCGGCCCTGTTCGCCGGATGACGGGGGTGGCCCTCCCCAGGCCCTTCCGCCTCATCGCCCTGGACACCGTCGACAGCACCAACGACGAGGCCAAGCGGCTGGCCGCGGCGGGCGCCGCCGACGGCACCGTGGTGTGGGCGCGGCGCCAGACCGCGGGACGGGGCCGCCGCGGCCGGCGGTGGGTGTCGGAGGAGGGCAATCTTTACTGTTCGGTTCTGGTCCGCCCGGAGTACCCGGCGTCGGAGGCGGCCCAGGCCACCTTCGTTGCCGCCATCGCTGCTGCCGACGCGGTCGCCGCCGCACTGCCGCCCGACGCCTACGTCACCTGCAAGTGGCCCAACGACGTGCTGGTGGAAGGACGCAAGGTGGCCGGCATCCTGCTGGAATCGGCGGCCGCGGCGGGGGAGGCCCTGGACTGGCAGGTCGTCGGCCTCGGCATCAATCTGGCCCATTTCCCGGCCGACGCCGAATTCCCCGCGACGTCCCTGCACGCCGAGGGCGCGCCGGATGCCACCGAACCGGACCTGCTGGAAAGCTTCTGCAGCCGCTTCCAGGCGTGGCGGGTCACCTGGCGCCGGGTGGGGTTCGCCGCCGTGCGCCGGGCGTGGCTGGGCCGGGCCCACGGCCTCGGCCAGCCGGTGACGGTGCGCCTGGAGCGGGAGACCCTGGGCGGTGTCTTCGCCGCCCTCGACGAGGGCGGCGCCCTGGTCCTGCGCCAGGACGGCGGCGAACGCCGCATTACGGCGGGCGACGTCTTTCCCGCCGCCGATTGAAGCACCATATCGCGGGTGGGGTGACGGCATGCTGCTGGCCATAGACTCGGGCAACACCAACATCGTCTTCGCCGTGTTCGACGACGGCGGCCGCGTGGTCGGCGAGTGGCGCTCGTCCACCGACACCGAACGCACCGCCGACGAGTTCGGGGTGTGGCTCACCCAGCTCATGCGGCTCGACGGCATCGACCGGGCCGGCGTGAATGCGGCGATCATTGCCAGCGTGGTGCCGGCCACCCTGTTCAGCCTGCGCACCCTGTGCCGCCGGTACTTCGACTGCCAGCCCCTGGTGGTGGGGGCGTCGGACGTCGCCCTGGGCATCAACGTGCTGGTGGATCGGCCGGAGGAGGTGGGGGCCGACCGTCTGGTCAACGCCGTGGCCGCCCACGAGCTCTATGGCGGTCCCATGGTGGTGGTCGATTTCGGGACCGCGACCACCTTCGACGTCGTGGACGGGGACGGCAATTACTGCGGCGGCATCATCGCGCCCGGCGTCAACCTGTCCCTGGAGGCCCTGCACCAGGCCGCGGCCAACCTGCCGCGGGTGGCCATCGGACGTCCCGAGACCGTCATCGGCAAGGGCACGGTGCCGGCCATGCGGTCGGGGATCTTCTGGGGCTACATCGGCATGATCGAGGGGCTGGTGGCGCGCATTCGCGACGAATTCGGCGCCGCCGACATGAACGTCGTCGCCACCGGCGGACTGGCCCCCCTGTTCGCCGAGTTCACCGACGTCATCGCCCGGTCCGATCCCGATCTGACCCTCAAGGGTCTGCTCGCCATCCACCGCCGCAACCGGCCGCAATGACCGACCCGGCCGCCGAACTGGTCTTCCTGCCCCTCGGCGGCGCCGGCGAGATCGGCATGAACCTCAATCTCTACGGCTTCGGCCCGCCGGGGCGGCGGCGCTGGCTTATGATCGATTTCGGGGTCACCTTCGGCAAGAGCATCCTGCCCGGGCTCGACGTGATCCTGCCCGACCCGTCGTTCATCGAGGCGCGGCGCGACCGGCTGGACGGGCTGGTGCTGACCCACGCCCACGAGGACCACCTGGGCGCCGTGCCCTACCTGTGGGAGCGGCTGGGCTGCCCGGTCTACGCCACGCCGTTCACGGCCTCGGTGCTGCGCGCCAAGATGGGCGAGGACGGTAACGGCCTCGACCTGCCGGTGACCGAGGTCGCCCCCGGCCAGCGGTTCGCCGTCGGTCCGTTCGACCTGGAGCTGGTCCAGGTGACCCATTCCATCCCCGAGCCCAATGCCGTGGTGGTGCGCACTCCGGCCGGCACCGTGCTCCATTCGGGGGACTGGAAGCTGGATCCGGACCCGGTGGTGGGACCGGCCGCCGACGAGGACGCTTTGGCCCG
>JANQFP010000019.1 GCA_028277795.1 Rhodospirillales bacterium | reverse complement strand
GCGCTGGTGATGCTCCAGCATCACGGCGCGCCGCGCGCCTGGCCGGATGGTCTCGGAAGGCCGTCGTATGGGTACCTTATGTCTCATCCAGACCACTAGGTGGGCGAGAGCGACATGCCGGCGGCCAAGAAATTCATGTTCGACACCCGCTTCGACGAGGAGCCGCGGCCGGAAGAGCCGGCGGAGGTGGTCGAGGAAGAGCCCGAGGCCGAGGAGGCCGAAGAGGCGCCGACCTTCAGCCAGGACGACGTCAACGCGGCGCGCGACGAAGGGTTCGCCGCTGGCCGCGACCAGGGCGTCCGCGAGGCCGCCGGCGTCACCGAGCGGATGACCGCCGAGGCGCTGGGCGCCGTCGGCGAGCGCCTGGCCGAGCTGTTCCGCATCCAGCAGGAGACCAACACCGCGACGGCCGCCGATGCCGTCGCGGTCGCCGCGGCCGTGGTCCGCAAGCTGTTTCCCGACCTCAGCCGGCGCAACGCCCTCGGCGAGGTGGAACGCCTGATCGAGGACGTCATGGACACCATGATGGGCGAGCCCCGGGTCACCATCCGCGTCGATGCGGAGCTTCATACGGCCCTCGAGGAGCACGTCGCCGGCCTGGCCACCCGCCACGGTTTCGAAGGACAGATCGACGTGGTTGCCGATCCGGAGCTGCCCGCCGGGGACTGCCGGATCGAATGGCGCAACGGCGGGGCGGAGCGGAACTCCGACGCCCTGTGGCAGGAGATCGACCTGATCGTGGCCCGCAACCTGGGCGACGGCGCAGCGAAGGACGACGATGACGAATACGGCGGCGGCACAGGGGCGGCGCCGGACGATCAGCTCACGGATGGGGATGAAGACCATGGCTGAAGAGGAAGGCAACCTCGAACTGGAGGAGCTCGGCGAGGAGGAACCCGCCGCGCCGGAACCGGAGCCTCAGGCGGAGGCCGCGGAACCGGAAGCGGCGGCCGAGGAGGGTGCGGCGGCACCATCGCCGCAGGTGTCCATGCCTGATTTCGGCGACATGCCTCGCGGCTCGCAGGATCTGGAGGCGGTCTACGATATCCCGGTCCAGGTTTCGGCGGTCCTCGGCAAGGCGACCATGGAGGTGAGCCAGCTCCTCAAGCTGGGCCGCGGCGCCGTCGTCGAGCTGGACCGCAAGGTGGGCGAGGCCATCGACATCTACGTCAACAACCGGCTGGTCGCCCGCGGTGAGGTCGTGGTGGTCGAGGATCGCCTCGGCGTCACCATGACGGAGATCATCAAGACCGACCGGGCATAGGGAACACGCCATGGCCAATGGCCCCATCGCCGTCGACCGACCACGGTCCGCCATGGACCTGGCCACCATCATCGGCCTGATCTGCGGATTCGGGCTGGTGTCGGCGGCCATCGTTCTCGGCGGGTCGCCGGGATCCTTCGTCAATGCGCCGTCGGTGCTGATCGTCATCGGCGGGACCCTGTCCATCGTCACCATGTGCTTTTCCCTGTCCGAGATGGGGCACACGGTGCGGGTCATCGGCAAGACGGTCTTCTACAGCTCGCGCGACCCTTCGGCGGCCGCCGTTCAGGTCCTGCAGATCGCCGAGCTGGCGCGCCGCCAGGGGGTGCTGGCACTGCAGAACGTGCTCAACGGTCTGGAGGGAGAACCGTTCCTGTACAAGGGCATGTCCATGGTCGTGGACGGCACCCCGGGCGAGGAGGTGGAGGCCATCCTCCGCCGCGACATGCTGGCCACGGCCCAGCGCCACACCAAGAGCACCGGCGTGCTGCGCAAGGCAGCCGAGTTCTCGCCGGCCATGGGGCTGATCGGCACCTTGATCGGCCTGGTGCAGATGCTGGGCAACCTGGACGACCCGTCGACCATCGGGCCGTCCATGGCGGTGGCCCTGCTCACCACCTTCTACGGCGCCGTGCTGTCCAACATGGTGTTCGCACCCCTGGCCTCGAAGCTGGAGCGCAACTCGGCCGAGGAGGCCCTGGTCAACCACATCTATCTCATGGGCGCCGCCTCGGTGGGCCGCCAGGAAAACCCCCGGCGCCTTGAGATGCTGCTCAACAGCGTGCTGCCGCCGGCCAAGCGCGTGCAGTACTTCGACTGACCTGACGTTCGGGAGACCCGGATCATGCGGTTACTCATCATCGGCACCCTCGACGGCCAGATCGGCGCCGCCAGTCAGATCGCGGTGGCCCGCGGCGCCAAGGTCTCCCAGGCGGACGACATCGACAGCGGGCTGCATGCCCTGCGCTCGGGCAATGGCGCCGACCTGGTGATGGTCGACGTGGTCCTCGACGTCAGCGCCCTGGTGAGCAGCCTCACCGCCGAGCGCATCACCGTGCCGGTGGTGGCCTGCGGCATCGGCACCGACACCCGGGCCGCCGTCGCCGCCATCAAGGCGGGCGCCAAGGAATACCTGCCCCTGCCGCCGAGCGCCGAGCTGATCGCCGCCGTCCTCGCCGCGGTGGCCGAGGAGAGCCATGCCATCGTCCATGCCGACCCGCGCATGGCCGAGGTCATCGCGCTGGCCGACCAGGTGGCGCCGAGCGACGCCAGCGTCCTCATCCTCGGCGGCTCGGGCACCGGCAAGGAGTTGCTGGCCCGCTACCTGCACCGCAAGAGCAAGCGGGCCAAGGGGCGGTTCGTCGCCGTCAACTGCGCCGCCATCCCCGAGACCCTTCTGGAATCCGAGCTGTTCGGCCACGAGAAGGGCGCCTTCACCGGTGCCGTGGCGCGCCGCCTGGGCAAGTTCGAGGAGGCCAACGGCGGCACCCTCCTGCTCGACGAGATCAGCGAAATGGACCCCCGCCTCCAGGCCAAGCTCCTGCGCGCCATCCAGGAGCGGGAGATCGACCGGGTCGGCAGCACCAAGCCGGTGAAGGTGGACGTGCGCATCATCGCCACGTCCAACCGCAACATGGACGAGGAGGTGGCCAAGGGCACCTTCCGCGAGGACCTCTATTTCCGCCTCGCCGTGATGACCCTGGAGGTGCCGCCCCTGCGCGATAGGCCGCAAGACATCCCGGTGCTCGCCGAGCACTTCGCCGATAAGTACGCCGAGGCCAACGGCGTGGCGGCCCGCCCCCTGTCCGACGCGGCGGCGGCCCTGCTGCGCCAGCATCCCTGGCAGGGCAACGTGCGAGAGCTGGAGAACACCATGCACCGGGCCGTGCTGCTCGCCGGCGGCGACCACATCGATACCGATGCCATCCTGCTCAACCCGGCACCCGGTGCCACCGGCGCCGCCCCCACCGCCACCGCCGGCGAGGGGGACAGCGGCACGGCGGGCCTGGTCGGGCGCACGGTCGCCGACGTGGAGCGCGACCTCATCATCGACACCCTGCTGCACTGCCTGGGCAACCGCACCCACGCCGCCAACATCCTCGGCATCTCCATCCGCACCCTGCGCAACAAGCTCAAGCAATACGGCGAGCAGGGCTTCTCCGTGCCCATGCCCGGCGACGCCGAGCGCCCGGTGGCGTGACCGGCTGACGGTCGAACGGCGACGGGTCCGCAGGAGAGCAAGGCATGGCCGAAGCGCCCACGGAAACCACGGCGACGGCGGAGGTCGGGGCGGCCATCCGCGAGCGCCTCCAGTCGATTCTGGGGCGCGGCGACATCGTGCTGGCCCTGGGCGTGGTCGCCATCCTGGTGGTCCTCATCCTGCCCATGCCCAAGTGGATGCTGGACATCAGCCTGGCGTTCTCCATCACCTTTTCGGTGCTGATCCTGATGACCGCCCTGTTCATCGAGCGGCCGCTGGAGTTCAACGCCTTCCCCACGGTGCTGCTGCTGGCAACCATGGTCCGGCTGTCCCTCAACCTGGCCTCGACCCGTCTCATCCTGGCCCACGGCCACGAAGGCACCGACGCCGCCGGCCGCGTCATCGAGGCCTTCGGCGGCTTCGTGATGAGCGGCAATTTCGTCATCGGCATCATCGTTTTCGCCATCCTGGTGATCGTCAACTTCGTCGTCATCACCAAGGGCTCGGGCCGCATCGCCGAAGTCTCGGCGCGGTTCACCCTGGACGCCATGCCGGGCAAGCAGATGGCCATCGACGCCGACCTGTCGTCGGGCCTCATCGACGAGGACGAGGCGCGAAGCCGGCGCAAGGAGCTGGAGGACGAAAGCAGCTTTTTCGGCGCCATGGACGGCGCCGCCAAGTTCGTCCGTGGCGACGCCATCGCCGGCCTGCTGATCACCTTCATCAACATCATCGGCGGCATGATCGTCGGCGTCGGCCAGAACGACCTGACCATGGCCGACGCCGGGCAGACCTACACGCTGCTGACCATCGGCGACGGCCTGGTGTCGCAGATCCCAGCCCTGATCGTATCGACGGCGGCCGGCCTGCTGGTCTCGAAGGCCGGCGTCGACGGCGCCGCCGACAAGGCCCTGGTCAGCCAGCTCTCCGGCTATCCGAAGGCGCTCGGCATGTCGTCCTTCGTCATGGTGGTGATGTCGATGCTGCCGGGTATCCCGGTGCTGCCGTTCCTGGGCCTGGCCGCCACGGCGGGAAGCCTGGCCTGGTTGGCCGGCCGCAAGCAGACCCAGGAAGCGGAGGCGGAGGTCGCGGCCAAGAGCCAAGAGGCCGTCGAGGCCGCGCCGCAGGAGGAGCCGATCTCCCAGGCCCTGCAGATGGACGAATTGCGCCTCGAGCTCGGCTACGGGCTGCTGCCCCTGATCAACGACCCCAGGGGCGACTCCGACAAGCTGACCGAGCAGATCAAGGCCCTGCGGCGCCAGCTCGCCTCCGACATGGGCTTCGTGATGCCGGCGGTCCGCATTCTCGACAACATGCAGCTCGACGCCAACAGCTACGTCATCAAGATCAAGGAAGTGGAGGCAGGCCGCGGCACGCTGGTGCCGGATCAGCTGATGGTGATGAGCCCGACCGGCGGACAGATCGAGCTGCCCGGAACTCACACCACCGAGCCGACCTTCGGCCTGCCGGCGACCTGGATCGAGTCCGGGCTGCGCGACCAGGCCGCGCTGAAGGGCTACACGGTGGTCGACCCGGTCACGGTGCTGTCGACGCACCTGACCGAGACCCTGAAGACGCACATGCCCGAGCTGCTGTCCTACGCCGAGGTCCAGAAGCTGCTCGACGAGCTCTCCGACCAGGAGCGCAAGCTGCTCGACGACCTGGTCCCGAGCCAGATCAGCGTGACCGGGATCCAGCGGGTGCTGCAGACCCTGCTGACGGAGCGCGTCTCGATCCGCGACCTGCCGGCCATCCTCGAGGGCATCGCGGAGGCGGCCGGCTTCACGCACAACATCCAGTCCATCACCGAGCACGTGCGGGCGCGCCTGGCGCGGCAGATCTGCGCCGGCTTCGTGGCGCCGGACGGCACCCTGCCCCTGGTCACCATGACGCCGCAGTGGGAGCACGAGTTCGCCGAGGCCATCGTCGGCGACGGCGACGACCGGCAGCTCGCCATGGTGCCGAGCCGCCTGCAGGAGTTCATCCGCGCCGTGCGCACCGCCTTCGAGGAGGCGGCCAGCCAGGGTGCGGCGCCGGTGCTGCTGACCAGCCCCGGTATCCGACCGTTCGTGCGCTCCATCATCGAGCGCTTCCGATCACAGACGCCGGTCCTGTCCCAGAACGAGATCCACCCCCAAGCCAAGCTGAGGACGGTCGGGCAGGTCTGACGGCCGTCCGACGGGCCGGCGCTTGGACCTTGGCCCCGCGAGGCAAGATCAGCCGCCGGAAGCCCCACCAATCGTCATTCCCGCGGAAGCGGGAATCCAATGGCGGGAGAGCCGGGCACGAGCGCCGGGGTCGGGTGCGGGGCGCTCCGGCAAGCTCGCCCGAAGGAAAAACCTTCACCGCTCAGTGCCAGGTCTTGCGGCCAATGGATTCCCGCTTTCGCGGGAATGACGACAGAGAGAGACGATAGCTTGCGGGCCTCTTGAACAGTGCGCCGCATTTCGTCGGTGACGCTGCAAATCTCCGTCGAGCGCGCTACTTGCTGATCCGGAGCTTGTTGAGGCCCTTGCCGATGGCCTGGAACACGGCCTGGAGCTGGTCGTTGGTGGGCGTGTCGTAATACATCTCGGG
>JANQFP010000002.1 GCA_028277795.1 Rhodospirillales bacterium | reverse complement strand
CACGTACCAGCGGGCGTCCATGTCCGCTTATCCTCCGAGGCCGAAAATGAGCTGGACGCCCCAGGCGAGAATCTGGTCCACGACGAAAAAGAAAATCGCCGCCAAAAAAACCATCAAAAACACCATGACGGTCGAGATGGTGGTTTCCTTGCGGCTGGGCCAAGTGACCTTGGCCATCTCTTGGCGCACCTGCCGCACGAACTGACCGGGATTTACTCTCGCCATGGGAGCCTGTCTTGCTTCCTTCGGTGCCGAATCAAGAGACGCGATCCGCTCCCCGGAGTGTTTTCCGGGATCGAACCGCGACGCCAAAGCCCAGTCATGCACACGCGCGCGCATCCGTGGCCATGGCAGGGGCGGCAGGACTTGAACCCGCAACCACCGGTTTTGGAGACCGGTGCTCTACCAGTTGAGCTACACCCCTTGAGGCCATGAACTCACGGCCGTGACACCACGGCCGCGAAGGCGGCGACGGCCAGCGACTCTGACCCCCTTTGCCGACACGGACATCCCGCGCCAACTCCGCCGCCGGACCCAACCCCGTCGCGCGCACAGCTGCCGCCGACCCCAGGCTCAACCACCGTCCCACGGTGGACCACCCGGCCCGCGAACATCACGCGCGACCTTTTGACCTGGGTCCCGCGCCCCGACGCCGTCACCCCACGGGCACCAACGGCAGGACATCGGGCGGAGCCGCATGTGATACAAGGCCCGCCCGAAGAGTTCAAGCCCTTTCTGACCCCACCGGTCAACAACCGTTCGGCGGGGCGAAAGGGCGCCCTTCCTACTCCTGGATGCTGGCGACGACGCCGGCGCCGACGGTGCGGCCGCCCTCGCGGATGGCGAAGCGCAGCCCCTCATCCATGGCGATCGGCGCGATCAGGTTCACCGTCATGGCGATGTTGTCGCCCGGCATCACCATCTCCGTGCCCTCGGGAAGCTCGATCGTCCCCGTCACATCCGTCGTCCGGAAGTAAAACTGCGGACGATAGTTCGAGAAAAACGGCGTGTGCCGACCTCCCTCTTCCTTCGTCAGGATGTAGCACTCGCACTTGAACCGGGTGTGCGGCGTGATCGTCCCGGGCTTCGCCAGAACCTGACCCCGCTCCACCTCGTCGCGCTTCGTGCCCCGCAGCAGAACACCCACGTTGTCCCCGGCCTCGCCCTGGTCCAGAAGCTTCCGGAACATCTCAACGCCCGTGCAGGTCGTCTTCATCGTGTCCTTCAGGCCCACGATCTCGACTTCCTCGCCAACCTTGACAACGCCACGCTCAACGCGCCCCGTCACAACCGTCCCACGCCCAGAAATCGAGAAAACATCCTCGATCGGCATCAGGAACGGCTGGTCCTTCGGACGCTCGGGCTGCGGAATGTACTCGTCCACCGCCCGCATCAGCTCAAGGATCGAGTCCTTGCCAATCGTCCCGTCCCCGTCCTCCAGCGCCGCAAGCGCCGAGCCCTTCACGATCGGGATGTCATCCCCCGGAAACTCGTACGACGACAAAAGCTCCCGAACCTCAAGCTCAACAAGCTCCAACAGCTCCTCGTCGTCAACCTGGTCGACCTTGTTCATGTAAACAACAAGCGCCGGAACACCAACCTGACGCGCCAGAAGAATATGCTCCCGCGTCTGCGGCATCGGCCCGTCCGCCGCCGAAACAACAAGGATCGCCCCGTCCATCTGCGCCGCACCCGTGATCATGTTCTTCACGTAGTCCGCGTGGCCAGGGCAGTCCACATGCGCATAGTGACGGTTCTCCGTCTGATACTCAACGTGCGCCGTCGAGATCGTGATCCCGCGCGCACGCTCCTCCGGAGCCTTGTCAATCTGATCGTAGGCCGAGAACGTCGCCCCACCCGTCTCCGCGAGGATCTTCGTGATCGCCGCCGTCAGCGTCGTCTTCCCATGGTCAACGTGACCGATCGTCCCCACGTTGCAGTGCGGCTTGCTGCGGTCAAACTTCTCCTTCGCCATTTTCGATCTCGTCCCTTTTCGACTTTGACGCGCGGCGTGACTCGGCTCGCCGGGTGGGGCCGTGGCGCGACCGTCGACCTCCTCCGGGGAGATCGTCCGGTCAAGCGCGCGCCCGGCGGGTTGGAGCGGGTGATGGGAATCGAACCCACACAACCAGCTTGGAAGGCTGGGGCTCTACCATTGAGCTACACCCGCACCCCGGTGCCTCCGGCCCGGAGAGCGAACGAACTGGTGGAGGGGGTTGGATTCGAACCAACGTAGGGTTACCCCGCCGGATTTACAGTCCGGTGCCTTTAACCACTCGACCACCCCTCCATGGGAGCGTCCCTCCCGGGCGGAGACCCGCACTATGGGAATTTGCCTCGCCATGTCAATGACGATTTGGCATGTGTGTCGGTTCTTCCAGCGGCGACAACCGCCAGGACCCCGGTTTCCAGAGGACCCGCGCCCATGGCCCCAAAACGACCGTCCAGACGATCGTCCGATCCCGCCGCCCCTCCCCTATCCGGGCGCTTGTCCCGGCGACCGGCCCGGGCCCCGCGACTCCCGGGCGCGGGCAGCGGCGGCGGGCCCCTGGTCCTGCATGGCCGCCATCCGGTCGAGGCGGCCCTGGACAACCCGGCCCGGCCCGTGTTCGGCCTGTGGACCACCGCCCCGCTGGACGACGCCATGACCACCCGCGCCCGCGCCCGGGGCCTGGAGCCGACGGTGGTCGATCGCGACGCCCTGGCGGCGATGCTGCCGCCGGGCGCCGTTCACCAGGGCCTGGCGCTGGCCGTGGGTCCCTTGCCGGACCGCGCCCTGGAGGACCTGCCCAACGCGGGTCCGACCGGCGCGGATGTGGTGATCGTCCTTGACCAGGTCTCCGACCCGCACAACGTGGGCGCCATCCTGCGGTCGGCGGCGGCGCTGGGCGCCCGCGCCGTGATCACCCAGGACCGTCACGCCCCGGCCGAGACCGCCACCCTGGCCAAGGCGGCCAGCGGCGCGCTGGAGCGGCTCCCGCTCATTCGGGTGACCAACATCGCCCGCGCCCTGGAAGCCCTGCGGAACAAGGGCTACTGGAGCGTCGGCCTGGACGCGGGCGCGCCAGTCACCCTGGCCGGGGCCGGCCTCTCCGGACCTCTTGCCCTGGTGCTGGGGGCCGAGGGCGCCGGCCTGCGCCGCCTGACCCGGGCGACCTGCGACCACCTGGCGCGCCTGCCCATGACCGGGGCGGTGGAGAGCCTCAATGTCTCCAATGCCGCCGCCGTGGCCCT
>JANQFP010000202.1 GCA_028277795.1 Rhodospirillales bacterium | reverse complement strand
CACCCCCTGGCAAGACTACCTGCGCCAGCGCGTCCAGGCCGTTCCCGAACTGACCGCCAAGCGGCTGCTGCGCGAGATCCGCGACCTCGGCACCACCGGCGGCTACACCGCCGTGAAGACCTATGTCCGCGGCGTCCGTCCCGCCGCCGGCCCCGCTTTCGAGCGCCGGTTCGAGACACCGGCCGGCCGCCAGGCCCAGGTGGACTTCGCCCACGTCCGCGCCACCTTCACCGACGAACCGGGGGCCGAGCGGGTGGTGTGGCTGTTCTCCTTCGTGCTCGGCCACAGCCGCTTCCTGTGGGGTCGGTTCGTCCCCCACCAGGACCTGCAGACGGTGCTGCGCTGCCTCGCCGCCGCCTTCACCGCCATCGGCGGGGTCCCTGAGCAGGTGCTCTTCGACCGCATGAAGACGGCCGTCCAGGGCGACGGCGACGAGGGCATCGTCTACAACAGGACCCTGCTGGCCTTCGCCGCCCACCACGGCTTCGCGCCCAAGGCCTGCCGGCCCTATCGCGCCAAGACCAAGGGCAAGGTCGAGCGGCCGTTCCGCTATGTCCGGCAGGACTTCTTCCTGGGCCGCAGCTTCCGGAACCTCGAGGACCTGAACCGCCAGTTCGAGCAGTGGCGCGACGAGGTGGCCAACGCGCGGTGCCATGCCACCACGCGCCGCATCGTCATCGAGCACTTCCGGGAGGAACAGCCATCCCTCAAGCCCCTGCCGGCCGGCCCCTTCCGCGCCGTGCTGAGCCTGGAGCGGCGCATCAGCCGCGACGGCATGGTCTCCGTCGGTGGCAATCTCTACAGCGTCCCGGACTGCACCCGGCGGCGCGCCGTGGAGGTCCACGTCCTGGCCGACGAGATTCGCATCCTCGAGGACAACACGCTGATCGCCAGCCATCCCGTGCTGGACGGCCGCGGGCTGCGCCGCATCGCCGACGGTCACCGCACGGCGCCACCGCCCCCCAACAGCCAGACCCCGCGCGACCCGCCGCCGGAGCCGATCGGCCTTGAGGGCGGCCGGGTACCGCGCCGACCGCTCGATGTCTATGCCGAGGTCGGGCGCCGACTGGCCGAGGAGGCGCGGCCATGACCACCACCGTGACCACCACCGGCGCCACTTCCACCGCCGACAGCCTGCGGCGCCACCTGGTCGGCCTGAAGATGCCGCGCGCCCTGGAGATCCTCGACCACACCATCCGCCAACTGGAGCGCGGCGAACTCGCTCCGCTGGAGGCGCTCGACGCCCTGCTGGCCGAGGAGTACACCGGCCGCGAGGGACGCCGCGTGAAAGCAGCCCTACAAATGGCCCGGCTGACCACGGTCAAGACCCTGGCCGACTTCGACTTCTCCTTTCAGCCG
>JANQFP010000199.1 GCA_028277795.1 Rhodospirillales bacterium | reverse complement strand
CCCTACGCCACGCGCATCGACCGAAACGACGACAAAACCAAGCCGCAGGCGCAGAAAAACTGCAATCACAGGCCGACTTGGTGAGAAATGCGGGCTAGCCGGCCATGTGCCCGGCGATCATGGCCGCCAGTACGATCCACCCGAAATGCCGGTTGGACTTGAACTTGTCCAGACAGTCCCGCGGATCGTCGACGTCCACGGTTGCCGCCTGCCAGACCAGATGCCCGGCCGCCGGGAGCAGAATGGCGAAGAAAGGCCAGGCCAGGTCGGCGAGGATCCCCGCCGTCGCGATCAGCGTCATGGCGCCAGCATAGAAGCCGAACAGCCACGGCCGGGTGGCGGCCCCCAGGCGCAAGGCCGTGGACTTGACGCCGATGCGTACGTCGTCCTCCTTGTCCTGGTGGGCATAGATAGTGTCGTAGCCGAGGGTCCACAGGATGCCGGCCGCGTAGAGCACCATCGCCGGCACGCCTACGTCTCCGCGGACGGCGGCCCAGCCGAGGAGCGCGCCCCAGTTGAACGCCAGGCCGAGGACGATCTGGGGCCAATAGGTGATGCGTTTCATGAACGGGTAGACGGCGACCACCAGCAGGGACGCCGCCCCCACCGCCACGGCGAACCGATTGAATTGGAGCAGCACCAGCAAGGCCAGCAACAGCAACCCGCCCATGAACGCGACGGCCTGGGTCACCGTCACCTGACCGCTCGGAATGGGTCGGGCGGCGGTGCGCGCCACGCGGCCGTCGAAATCCCGATCGGCGATGTCGTTAAGGGTGCAGCCCGCTCCCCGCATGAGAACGGCCCCGATGGCGAACAGCGCCAGCAGCCAGGGGTCGGGCCAACCCGGCGTCGCCAGGGCGACGCTCCACCAGCACGGGAACAGCAGCAGCCAAGTGCCGATGGGGCGGTCCAACCGGGCCAGCCGCAGGTACGGGCGCGTGCCTTCGGGGGCCAGGCGGTCGATCCAGCTCCCGGCGGGGATGTCGCTTGCGGCGCTATTGACCGGGTCGGTCATGACCGCAAGTAATACGCTAGGTGACCGGCGCTGGCAAACGGTCACCGCCGGCGGGGAGGCGTATCATGTCGCCGAAATTGGCGAAGACCAGGCTGTTCGTCGACGGGGACCTGGCGCCGGGACGCCGGGTGGTCCTGGGCGACGGTCAGGCCCACTACCTGGGGCACGTCATGCGCCTCGGTCAGGGGGACCCCGTCGCCCTGTTCAACGGCCGCGACGGCGAGTGGCTGGCGTGGGTCACCGAGGCCGCCCGCAAGGGTTGGACCGTCACGGCGGATGCGTGCATCCGGCCGCAACGCCGCGAGCCCGACATCTGGCTGGCGTTCGCTCCGGTCAAGAAGACCCGCACCGACTTCCTGGTCGAAAAGGCGACGGAACTGGGCGTGTCCCGCCTGTGCCCCGTGTTCACCCGGCGCACGGCCACCGCCCGCGTCAACCTGGCCCGCCTCGGCGCCCAGGCTAAGGAGGCCGCGGAACAGTGCGGCCGCCTCACCGTTCCGGATGTGGCCTCTCCGCTCGAGCTGAGCGCGTTCGCCGCCGCGTGGCCTGCGGAGCGCCCCCTCCTGGTGGCGGACGAGACCGGTGGTGGCGCCCCCATTGCCGAAGTGGTCGCTGACGGCGGCGAGGGCCTGGGACCAATGGGGATCCTGGTCGGACCCGAAGGCGGGTTCGACCCCTCCGAGCTTGACCTGCTGGTGGGACTGCCGTTTGTTACGCCTGTCGGCCTGGGACCCCGCGTCCTCCGGGCCGAGACCGCCGCCTTGTCCGTCCTCGCCTGTTGGCAGGCCCTGTGCGGCGATTTGCGGGAGGCGCCGCCCCGGCGGCGCCCGTGACCCCAGGCGACTGGCAAAGGAACGACCATGGCCGACGACGCCCTCGCACGCGGTGAGCCCGTCACCGACAAGCGCCCCCTGGTGGCGTACCTGGAGGCGGGCTGCAAGCCGCAATCGGACTGGCGCATCGGCACCGAGCACGAGAAGTTCGGCTATACCCTGGCCGATCTCCAACCCCTGCCCTACGAAGGCGAGCAGGGGGTGCGAACCTTCCTGGAAGGTCTCGGCCGCTTCGGCTGGGAGCCGGTGATCGAAGCGGGCAAGCCCATTGCCCTGAGCAAGCCCGACGGCTGCTCCATCACCCTGGAGCCGGCCGGCCAGATCGAGCTGTCCGGCGCCCCTTTGGAGACCATCCACCAGACCTGTAACGAGCTGTCCGAGCATCTCAAGCAGGTCAAGGAGGTGGCCAGCGAGATGGGGGTGGGTTTCGTCGGCCTGGGCTACCAGCCCAAGTGGCCGATGTCCGATCTGCCGTGGATGCCCAAGGCGCGGTACGGCATCATGAGTCGCTACATGCCGACGAAGGGGCGGCTGGGCCTGGAGATGATGCAGGCCACCAGCACCGTGCAGGTCAACCTGGACTTCGATTCCGAGGCCACCATGGTGCAGATGTTCCGTATCGGCCTCGCCCTGCAGCCGGTGGCGACAGCGTTGTGGGCCAATTCGCCCTTCAAGGAAGGCCGACCGACCGGCTTCCTGAGCTACCGGAGCCTCGTGTGGACCGATACCGACCCGGACCGGTGCGGGATGCTGCCGTTCGTCTTCGAGGACGGGTTCGGGTTCGAACGGTACGTAGACTGGCTTTTGGACGTGCCCATGTACTTCGTCTACCGCGGCGGCCGCTACATCGACGCCGCCGGCCAATCCTTCCGCGACTTCATGGCCGGCCGCCTGCCGGCGCTTCCGGGTGAATACCCGACCCTCGCCGACTGGGCCGACCATCTGACCGTGGTCTTCCCGGAGGTGCGGCTCAAGCGGTACCTGGAGATGCGCGGTGCCGACGGGGGGCCGTGGGGGCGGTTGTGCGCCTTGCCGGCGTTCTGGGTCGGACTGCTCTACGACGCCGACGCGCGGGCCGCGGCTTGGGACCTGGTCAAGGACTGGACGGTCGAGGAGCAATTGACCCTGCGTCTGGAGGTCCCAAGACTGGCTCTGAACACGCCGTTCCGCGGCGGGTCCGTGGGCGACATCGCCCTCGATGCCCTCGACATCGCCCACAAAGGCCTATGCAGTCGAGTCAAGCTGAACAAGATCGGCATGGACGAGGCCCACTACCTCAATCCTCTGTTCCGGATTGCCGAGTCCGGGTTCACGCCGGCCGAGGACCTGCTGTCCGCGTACGAGCGCCGTTGGAAGATGTCCGTCGATCCCGTTTTTCGGGAGTACGCCTACTGAGAGCCCGTTCTGTCAGTAGGCGCGGCGGATGCAGAAATCGATAAGCTCGATCAAGGCTCTCTTGACCGGGCTCTCGGGGAAGATGCCGAGGGCGTCGCGGGCGATGGCTCCGTAATGGCGGGCGCGCTCGACCGTGTCGGTGAGCGCGTGGTGGCGGTTCATCAGCCAGATGGCGTGATCCAGGTCGCCGTCGCCCTGATCCAACTTCTCCACGGTACGGCGCCAGAATTTCCGCTCCTCGTCATCGCCGCGGCGAAATGCCAGGATGACCGGAAGGGTGACCTTGCCGTCCCGGAAATCGTCGCCGATCGTCTTGCCCAAATCCGCCTGCTTGGCCGAGTAATCGAGCATGTCGTCGATGAGCTGGAAGGCGATGCCCAGGTTCATGCCGAAGGTCTCCAGGGCCTCCTCCTCGACCTTCGGACGGTCGGCCACCACGGCGCCGATACGGCATGCGGCCGCAAAAAGCTGGGCCGTCTTGCCCTTGATGACTTCCAGGTAGGCCGTCTCGCTGGTCTCCGCGTCATTGGTGGTGGTCAACTGCATGACCTCACCTTCGGCGATGACCGACGACGCCCGCGAAAGAATGGCGAGAACCGACAGCGAGCCGTCCTCCACCATCAGCTCGAACGACCGGCTGAACAGGAAATCCCCGACCAGGACGCTGGCCTGGTTGCCCCAGACCTCGTTGGCGGCGGCCCGTCCGCGGCGCAGGCTGCTTTCGTCCACCACGTCGTCGTGCAGCAGGGTCGCGGTGTGGATGAACTCCACGCATGCCGCCAGACTCAAATGACGCCGACCCTGGTAGCCGCACAGCCGCGCCGACGCCAGCGTCAACATCGGACGCAGGCGCTTGCCGCCCGCCGCCACCACGTGGCTTGCCAACTGAGGAATCAGGGCGACGGGGCTCTGCATCCGCTCGACGATCACGCCGTTGACCGCCTTGAGGTCGTCGGCAACGATGGCCGTGAGTGCTTCCGCCGACGGCGCTTTTCCGCCGTCGTCGCTCAGACTGACGACAACTCCCACACCCCTCTCCCCGCTCTTGACGAGGCCCGTCCAACTAGAAAGCATAGGGACCGCCGCGCCCGGGGGTCAAGAGCGGCGACGCCGAGGCCGGCTCCGCCGGTGCCCCGAGCGCCGATAAGAGAGACATCCGATGGTCGAATTGATCCGCACCGAAGACCCCGTCCTGCTGTCCTGGTTGGAGGCCCGTTTGGCTGCCGAGGGCATCGCAGCCGTGGTGTTCGACGTCCACACCAGCAGCGCCTTCCCGGGGGTCCTGGACGCCGTGTTCCGCCGCGTCATGGTGGACGATGCGGAGCTCCATAGGGCCAGAAGCATCCTCGCCGAGGCGCCGGTGCCGATCGGTGCCGCCTGAGATCGTCTCCGACGATACGCTGCTCGACGGGCGGGTCGCCCTCCGCCAGCCGGCGGCGGGGTTCCGGACCGCCATCGACCCGGTCCTGCTGGCCGCAACGGTGGAAGCCGCGCCCGGGGAGACGGTCCTCGACGCCGGCTGCGGCGTCGGACCCGCAGCGTTGTGCCTGGCGGTCCGGCTGACGGAGGTGCATGTGACCGGTCTTGATCGCGACCCCGGTCTGGTCGACATCGCCGGCCGCAACGCCGCGGCGACCGGCGTCTCCGATCGGGTCGGGTTCGTGTGCGGCGACGTCGCCGCACCGCCGCTACCCGTTGCGCCCGAGAGCTTCGACCACGTGATCGCCAATCCCCCTCATCTGGAGTCCGGCGGCGGCCGGGACTCCCCCCATCCCGGCAAACGGGCCGCCACCGTCGAAACCGACATCGCGCTCGGCGGCTGGCTCACGGCTTGCATACGCCTGGTGCGCCACAAGGGCAGCGTCACCCTGATCCACAGGGCCGACCGCCTGGACGCGGTGCTGGCCGAGGCGCGCGGGCGTTTGGGCGGACTGGTGGTGTTCCCCTTGTGGCCCGGAGCCGCGAAACCGGCCAAACGGGTCATCGTGCGCGGCCGCAAGGGGGTCGCCACGCCGCTGCGCCTGGCGCCCGGGCTGGTCCTGCACGAGGCCGACGGGGCGTTCACGGCCGCCGCCGAGGCCGTCCTGCGCCACGCCCGGGCGCTTCCGCTGTAGGCCGGCCGCCGGCGCCTTGACCTTTGCCCGGCGGCGTCCGACCATGGCGCCATGATGTCCAAGGCGGTGGAGCGCATCGCGATCTGGGCCCATTTGCGGGAGCCGGCGCCCGTGGTGGGTGTCATCCGGCTGTCGGGTGCCATCAGCGCCCTCGGCCCGTTGCGCCGCGGCCTCAATCTGGCAGCGCTGGCCGACCCCATCGAGCGGACCTTTCAGTTGCGTCACCTGCGCGCCGTCGCCCTGGCCATCAACTCGCCCGGCGGTTCGGCTGTACAGACGTCCCTGCTGGCCACCCGCATCCGGGCGCTGGCCGACGAGAAGGGGGTCAAGGTCTACGCCTTCACCGAGGACGTGGCGGCCTCGGGCGGCTACTGGCTGGCCTGCGCCGCCGACGAGATCTTCGCCAACGAAAGCTCCGTCGTCGGCTCCATCGGTGTCGTCAGCGCCAGCTTCGGCTTCACCGACCTGATCCGTCGCGTCGGCGTCGAGCGGCGCCTGCACACGGCAGGCCCCCGCAAGGTCATGCTCGACCCCTTCCGCCGCGAGGACGAGGGCGATGTGGAGCGCCTCAAGACCATCCAGACCGACATCCACGAGAGCTTCAAGCAGGCCGTGCGCGCCAGCCGCGGGGACCGCCTCAAGGGCACGGACGAGGAGCTGTTCAGCGGCGAGGTATGGACCGGCCGCCGCGCCCTCGACCTGGGACTCGTCGACGGCATCGGCGACCTGCGCGGGGTCATGCGGGAACGCTACGGTGACGGCGTGCGCCTGCGCCTGGTGGCGGGTCGCCGCTCCTGGCTGCGGCGGCGCCTGAGCCTGCCGCGGGGATCGGCGGCCTACGATGCGGGCGACTGGGCCGGCGGACTCCTGGCCGCCATCGAGGAACGGCTACTATGGAGCCGCTTCGGCTTGTGAGTGTGGCGTTCCTTGACCGGCGGCTCGGCGGCCTTCTAAAAGGTGTCCGATGTTCGGCTTCAGCCTGACCAAGATCCTGTTCACCATCGCCGCCGTGCTGGTCGTCTGGTACGGCTTCAAGTGGGTTTCGCGTATCCAGGCCCAGCGCCAGGCCCAGGCCAACGAGGTCCTGCGGGATGCCGGCAGGAAATCCCCCTCCGGGCGCCGCGAGGCCGGCGCGCCGACGGCAGAGGACATGGTTCGTTGCCGGGTCTGCGGCGACTACGTGGCGGCCGGTGCGGCAACCGCCTGCGGCCAGGCCGATTGCCCCTATCCAGGGTGATCGGGCGCCGCCTTGACCACCCCCTGGGGCGCCGGTATTGTGCGCCGCACTCCAACAGAGCGAATGCCCCGGGGCGATGGCTGACGCCGCACGCAGGCCCTCTTTCCAGTCCCTGATCCTGGCGCTCCAGACCTTCTGGGCGGAGCGCGGCTGCGTGATTCTGCAGCCCTACGACATGGAGGTCGGCGCCGGCACCTTCCATCCGGCGACGACGCTGCGCGCCCTTGGGCCCGAGCCGTGGAACGTGGCCTACGTGCAGCCCTCGCGACGGCCCACCGACGGCCGCTATGGCGAGAACCCCAACCGCCTGCAGCACTACTACCAGTTCCAGGCGCTGCTCAAGCCGTCGCCCCCCGACAGCCAGGACCTCTACCTTGAGAGCCTCTATCACCTGGGCATCGACCCGGCGCTGCACGACATCCGCTTCGTCGAGGACGACTGGGAAAGCCCGACCCTGGGGGCCTGGGGGCTGGGCTGGGAGGTGTGGTGCGACGGCATGGAGGTCACCCAGTTCACCTACTTCCAGCAGGTGGGCGGCATCGAGTGCGACCCGGTGTCGGTGGAGCTGACCTACGGCATCGAGCGCCTGGCCATGTACATCCAGGGCGTCGAGAACGTGTTCGACCTGGACTGGAACGGCGCCGGCGTGACCTACGGCGACGTCTTCCTGCAGGCGGAGAAGGAGTATTCGAAGCACAATTTCGAGGTCGCCGACACCGATGCCCTGATGCGGCACTTCCAGGACGCGGAGGCCGAGTGCCGGGCGCTGCTGGACGCCGGGCTGGCCCTGCCCGCCTACGATCAATGCATCAAGGCCAGCCACCGGTTCAACCTGCTGGACGCCCGCGGCGTCATCAGCGTGCCGGAGCGCGCCGCCTACGTGGGCCGCGTGCGCACCCTGGCCCGTGGCTGCTGCGAGGCCTGGCTGGCCAGCCAGGGTCACGGGGCCTGAAACCATGCCCGAACTGCTGGTGGAGTTGCTGTCGGAGGAGATCCCGGCGCGCATGCAAGCCCGCGCGGCGGCAGACCTCAAACGTCTGTGCGCCACCGCCTTCGACGAGGCGCAACTGCCCTGTGACCGGATCGACACCTACGTGACGCCGCGCCGCCTGGCACTGGTCGCGCACGGTTTGCCGGAGTCCCAACCGGATACCCGCGAAGAGCGCCGCGGCCCCAAGGTGGGGGCGCCCGACCAGGCCATTCAGGGCTTCCTGCGCTCCAACGGCTTGGCCATGGAAGACCTGGAGGAGCGCGATACCCCGAAGGGCCGGTTCTTCTTCGCCGTGATTGAGCGCAAGGGGGCGTCGACGGCCGATGTGCTGGTGGATGTGATCCACAAGGCGGTCAATCAGTTGGCCTGGGCCAAGTCCATGCGCTGGGGTGCTCACGGGTTCCGCTGGGTGCGCCCGCTGCACAGCCTCCTCGCCCAGTGGAACGGGAAGAACCTGGACATGGGCCTGCCCCTGAGTGGCGGCGGCGATCTGGCGGTGCTGGCCTCCGCCAATCACACCGTCGGCCACCGGTTTCTGGCGCCAGCGCCGATTTCCGTGACCGGTTTCGCCGACTACCGGGCCAAGCTCCGCGACGCCAAGGTCATGCTGGACCAGGACGAGCGCCGCGCCGGCATCCTGGAGCAGGCCGAGAGGCTGGCCGCCGCCGAGGGGTTGAGCCTGCGCGACGATCCCGGGCTGCTGGACGAGGTCACCGGGCTGGTGGAATGGCCGGTGGCGGTGATGGGACGCATCGACGACGCGTTCATGGATGTGCCCCAGGAGGTGCTGATCACCTCCATGCGGACCCATCAGAAGTTCTTCTCGCTGCTCGACGGCGAAGGCCGCATGGCGTCCCGCTTCATCGCCATCGCCAATACGGAGGCCGCGGACGGCGGTCGCGAGGTCGTCGCCGGCAACGAGCGGGTCCTGCGTGCGCGGCTATCGGACGCCAAGTTCTTCTGGGACCAGGACCGCAAGAAGCGGCTCGAGGCGCGCGCCCCCGACGTGGCCGCCATCGCGTTCTATCAGGGGCTGGGCACCATGGCCGACAAGACGGAGCGCATGGCCGGCCTTGCCCGCGAGCTCGCATCACGGGTCGGCGCCGACCCCGACCTGGCCGAGCGGGCGGCCCGTCTGGCCAAGGCCGACCTGACCACCGAGATGGTCTACGAGTTCCCCGAGCTGCAGGGGATCATGGGCCAACACTACGCGCTCAACGACGGCGAGCCGGCGGAGGTGGCCGAGGCCATCGCCGACCACTACGCGCCCCAGGGGCCCAACGACCGGTGCCCCACCGACCCGGTGAGCGTGGCCGTCGCCCTGGCCGACAAGATCGACACCCTGGTCGGCTTTTTTGCCATCGACGAGAAGCCCACCGGCTCCAAGGACCCTTTCGCGCTCCGCCGCGCTGCTTTGGGCGTGATCCGGCTGGTCATCGAGAACACGCTGCGGCTGCCCCTGGGCGACATGTTCGTTCGAGCCCACGCTTTGTTTGGCGGCACATCCATGGCGTCGGCGGACACGGTTGCCAACGATCTCCTCGATTTCTTCGCCGACCGGCTCAAGGTGCATTTGCGGGAGCAGGGCGTGCGTCACGACCTGATCACCGCGGTTTTCGCCCCGGGCGGCGAGGACGACCTGGTGCGCCTGCTGGCCCGCGTCGACGCCTTGCAGCGGTTCCTCGGCACCGACGATGGGGCCAACTTGCTCACCGCCTACAAACGTGCCAGTAATATCATCCGAATCGAGGAAAAGCGGGACGGCCGGAGCTACGACGGGGAGGTGGAACCAGGGCGTCTTGTCGAAAACCCTGAACGGGACCTCTATGAAAGACTGACGGCGGCCCACCCGCGGATCGCCGAGGATTTGCAGCATGAACGGTTCGGCGACGCCATGGGCGTCCTGGCCGGATTGCGCTCGCCCGTGGACGTCTTTTTTGACGAGGTCACGGTCAACTGCGACGAACCCGACCTTCGGGCAAACCGTCTGCGGCTGTTGTCGCATATCCGGTCGGCCCTGGGCGGCGTCGCGGATTTCTCCAGGATCGAGGGGTAAGAGCTAATGACGAAGTGGGTCTACAGTTTCGGAGACGGGAGCGCGGACGGCCGGGCCGAGATGCGCAATCTGCTCGGCGGCAAGGGCGCCAACCTGGCCGAGATGAGCAACCTGGGCATCCCCGTACCGCCGGGCTTCACCATCACCACCGAGCTTTGCACGTACTACTACGAGAACGGGGAGACCTACCCGGACGACCTCAAGGCCGAGGTCGACGCGGCCCTGGCCAAGATCGAGGCCACCATGGGCGCCCAGTTCGGCAGCACCGAGAACCCGCTGCTGGTGTCGGTTCGTTCGGGTGCGCGCGCGTCCATGCCCGGCATGATGGACACCGTCCTCAACCTGGGCCTCAACGACCAGACCGTGCTGGCCCTGGCGCGGAACAGCGGCGACGAGCGCTTCGCCTACGACAGCTACCGCCGCTTCATCCAGATGTTTTCCAACGTGGTTCTCGACGTGGACCACCACCATTTCGAAGAGCTCCTGGAAGGGATGAAGGCACAGAAGGGCTATACCTTCGACACCGACCTCACGTCCGACGACTGGAAGGGGCTGGTCAAGCAGTACGAGGGCAAGGTCAAGGAGGTCCTCGGCAAGCCCTTTCCCCAGGACCCGCAGGAGCAGTTGTGGGGCGCCATCGGCGCCGTGTTCGGCAGTTGGATGAACCAGCGCGCCATCACCTATCGGCGGCTCCACAACATCCCCGCCGACTGGGGCACCGCGGTCAACGTCCAGGCCATGGTGTTCGGCAACATGGGGACCGACTGCGCCACCGGCGTGTGCTTCACGCGCAACCCCTCCACCGGCGACAACCACTTCTACGGCGAGTACCTGGTCAACGCCCAGGGCGAGGACGTGGTCGCCGGCATCCGCACCCCGCAGCCCCTGACCCTGTTCGAAAAAGAGGCCAACAAGTCCGACCTGCCGGCCATGGAAGAGGTGATGCCGCCCATCTACACCGAGCTGGTGGCGGTGCGGGACAAGCTGGAACAGCATTACACCGACATGCAGGACATGGAGTTCACCATCCAGCAGAACAAGCTGTGGATGCTCCAGACCCGCACCGGCAAGCGCACCGCCAAAGCGGCCCTCAAGATGGCCATCGACATGTGCAAGGAGGGCTTGATCGACAAGGCCCAGGCGGTGAGCCGCGTGGAACCGGCGCAGATCGATCAGCTTCTCCATCCCATGCTCGACCCCAAGGCCGAGAAGTCGGTTCTGGGCAAGGGCCTGCCGGCATCGCCGGGCGCCGCCTGCGGCAAGGTGGTGTTCAGCGCCGACGAGGCCGAGGCGTGGGTCGAGCGGGGCGAAAAGGTGATGCTGGTCCGCGTCGAGACCAGCCCCGAGGACATCGGCGGCATGCACGTGGCCGAGGGTATCGTCACCACCCGCGGCGGCATGACCAGCCACGCCGCCGTGGTCGCCCGCGGCATGGGCACGCCTTGTGTCGCCGGCGCCGGCGAGCTGCGGGTCGACTACAAGGCCAAGACCCTGTCCGCCGGCGATCGCGTGGTCCGCGAAGGCGAGGTGATCACCATCGACGGGACCTCGGGCGAGGTCATGGTCGGCGAAGTGGCGATGATCCAGCCCGAGCTGACCGGGGACTTCGCCGACCTCATGATCTGGGCCGACGAGATCCGCACGCTGAAGGTGCGGGCCAACGCCGAGACGCCCCTGGACGCCCAGACCGGACGCGATTTCGGGTGCGAGGGGATCGGCCTGTGCCGCACCGAGCACATGTTCTTCGACCCCCAGCGCATCAACCATGTACGGGAGATGATCCTGTCCACGTCGGAGGCCGAGCGCCGGCGTGCGTTGGACAAGCTGCTGCCCTATCAGCGCCAGGATTTCGTCGAGCTGTTCCGCATCATGGAGGGGCTGCCGCTGACCATCCGGCTCCTCGATCCGCCGCTGCACGAGTTCCTGCCCCACACCGACGCCGACGTCGCCGAGGTGGCCCGGCTCACCGGCGCCTCGGCCGAGGAGATCAAGACCCGCTCGGGGGAACTGCACGAGTTCAACCCCATGCTCGGTCACCGCGGCTGCCGCCTGGGGGTCACCTATCCCGAGATCTACGAGATGCAGTGCCGCGCCATCTTCGAGGCCGCCTGCCAGGTGGCCAAGGAAGGCAAGAAGGTGGAACCCGAGGTCATGATCCCGCTGGTCGGCGTGAAGAAGGAGCTGGACCTCCTGGCCGAGATGACCCACCGCGTCGCCGCCACGGTCATGGAAAGCGAGGGGATCGAGGTGGAGTACCTGGTGGGGACCATGATCGAACTGCCGCGTGCCGCGCTGCGGGCCGGCGAGATCGCCGAAACCGCCCAGTTCTTCAGCTTCGGCACCAACGACCTGACGCAGACCACCTACGGGCTGTCGCGCGACGACGCCGGCGGTTTCCTGGTCACCTATCAGGAGAAGGGCGTGATCGAAGCCGATCCCTTTGTCACCATCGACCAGGACGGCGTCGGCGAGCTGGTGAGCCTGGCCTGCGAGCGCGGACGCAAGACCCGCGCCGACATCAAGCTGGGAATCTGCGGTGAGCACGGCGGCGACCCGGCCTCGGTGAATTTCTGTCACCGGGTCGGCCTCAACTACGTGTCCTGCTCGCCCTACCGGGTGCCCATCGCGCGCCTGGCGGCGGCGCAGGCCGCCCTCGGCGTCGGCGCCGTCGCCTCGACGGCCTGACGCCGGCCCCGGTCGACGCACGGGAATACGGTCCACCGGCGGGCGCCACGGCGCCCGCCGCGGACGTCCCCGCGCGCGCAGCCTCAGGAGGTGGCGATCCCGATGATGATCAGGATGGCGAAGGCACCGATGAGGAAATAGATGGCCTTGCTTTTCACGGGAAGTCTCCCAGACGTCGTGGTTCTTGCGCCCTCTTGAAACACCCGCCGTCCGCGTCAAGTCAAATGAACCCTGCATGAATACTTGAATCCTGAAATGTTACACTGCAGAAATCAAAGACGTTTTTCATTTTTTCTTCTTTTGACTACATTTGGCGCCCAAAAGTTCTTTTTGAGAGAACTTCTCCCCCGTTGAGCAGGCCTTGACACGCGGTGACGGCCCGAGCAGCGTGGGGCACGGCCTGCCGGAGACAGCGCCCCAAACGGTGGAGGGGACCATGACGCTCGACGCCGACTGCATCTTCTGCAAGATCATCCGCAGCGAGATTCCCTGCTTCAAACTGCACGAGGACGACCGGACGCTGGCCTTCCTCGACATCAACCCGGTGCACCCCGGCCATGCCCTGGTGGTGCCGAAACACCACGCGGCCGATGTATTCGAGACCCCCGCCGAGTGGCTGTCGGCGACCGTCGAGACGGCACAGCGGGTGGCGCAGGCGGTGCGCGCCACCTTCGACCCGCCGGGCCTCAACCTGTTGCAGTGCAATGGGCCCGCCGCCGCCCAATCGGTCGCTCACTACCACATGCACGTCATCCCCAGGGCCACCGACGACGGCCTGACCATGAACTGGGCCCTGGTCCCCGGCGATATGGACGAATTGGCCCGCATCGCCGAGCAAATCCGTACCAACATGTGACGTGGCGCGAGCCGGCCTCGAGACCGGTCCGGCCGAGCACCGGTCCCCGCCGGCGACCCCTTGCCCGTCCGGCTCTTTTCCCTATGCTGCGGACCGCGTTCGCGCTCGGCAACAAGGGGCCATGCCGTCATGATCGACCTCTACACCTTCGCCACGCCCAATGGGCGCAAGGCGTCCATCATGCTCGAGGAGGTGGGCCTGCCGTACCAGGTCCAGGTGGTGCACATCGGCAAGAACGAGCAGTTCGAGCCGTCCTACCTGGCCATCAACCCCAACAGCAAGATTCCGGCCATCGTCGATCACGACGGCCCCGGCGGCGAACCGTTCACAGTCTTCGAGTCCGGGGCCATCCTCATGTATCTGGCGGACCAGACCGGCAGCGATCTTCTGCCGACGGAGACCCGCGCCCGTTACACGGTGATCCAATGGCTGATGTTCCAAATGGGCGGCGTCGGCCCCATGTTCGGGCAAGCCCACCATTTCCTGGAGTTCGCCAAGGAGGACGTGCCCTACGGCAAGGAGCGCTACGGCACCGAGACGCGGCGGCTCTACGCGGTGATGGACACCCGCCTGGGCGCCGTCGACTACCTGGCCGGCGCCTATTCCATCGCTGATATCGCCGTTTATCCGTGGGTGGCCCGCCACCCCGTGCATCGGGTGGACTTGGCCGACTTCCCCAACGTCCAGCGCTGGTACGACGCCATCTCGGCCCGTCCGGCCGTGCAGCGCGGCCTGGCCGTGCCGTGACCCGGCCGCCGGTCGGCGCCCCCCGCCGCATCGACTGACCCGAAAAGTTCACGCGACCGCAACATGCGCGTGAATAAGATCGGACGGTGAGACCGTGCGAGGATGTTCGCCATGGGGGCACTGAGCCGGCGGGGGTTGTTGGCATGGGCGTTCGGTCTGCTGGCCGTCCGGTCGGCGCCGGCCGGCGTGCTGACCGACAAATGGGTGTGCACCCATCCCGACTGTGACCCGTACATCTATGATCCGGCCCGGGGCGATGGCGAGAACATCGCCGATCCGGAGCACCCGATCCCGCCCGGCACCCGGTTCGAGGACCTGTCCGAGACCTGGCTGTGCCCCAATTGCGGCACCGGCAAGGCCGAGTTCATCCGCTACTACGACCCTTGGGGATAGCCGTCATCGGCAACGAGTGAGGGCGGCTTGCGCCGCCCTCGATCGCTGTCGGCGTTATTCGACGCCCGGGTCAGGTGC
>JANQFP010000175.1 GCA_028277795.1 Rhodospirillales bacterium | reverse complement strand
GCCAAGCCGGCCCCGTCTTCCCCATCCTCCCCGTCCAAATCCCCCGGTCCCTTGACGTCTCCCGTGACGCCGTCCGTCCCGGCTCCCATGACGCCGTCCGTCATGGGCGCGTCCGCCGTGCCGGTCACCGCCGGCATGACGGGACCGTCGTCCCTGACCGCGACCTGGACGGAGAGCCCCGCGCTCGACGACCTGTGGGGAAAGGACGACGCGAAGACCTTGGATGCCAAGGACGGGGACGCGAAGGCTGGGGGCGCGATCACCCACGGCAGCGGCGGCGGCGGCACCGAGGGCGGCGACGGTCCCGCCCCGGCGGCCCCGGCCGACCCGGCGCCTACGACCGATCCCGAATAGTCCCGACTCACCAACCAAGAGGTTCCCCCCATGGCGGCCACCCTTCTCCTCATGGATGCCCTGCGGCGCATCACCGACCTGAATGCCCGGCTGCGGCCCGGCGGCGCCGGCAACACCGGGGACCTGATCGAGGCCGAAGCCACGGCGCGCCAGGCCATCGCCATCGCCCAGACGGCGCTGAAGGAAGGCGCCGAAGGAGGCGCGCTCCTCGACAGTAAACCGAAAGAGGTCCCGGTCCGCGTCTCCTTCGTCTGCGACTGCGGACACGAATGGTCCGAGGTCCACTGGACCGAGGACAGCAGCCGATGTCCGCGCTGCGACATCCCGTGCGCCCCGATGCACGTCGAACTCCTGGACTCCACCGATCCCGACTAATCCCGAGTCACACACAAGAAGGACTCTCACTCATGGCGGCCATCCACATGACCTTGCAGGGCAAGGGCGGCGTCGGCAAGAGCTTCATCGCCAGCCTGCTTGCCCAACACTTCCTCAAGCGCGGCCTGGCGCCGATCTGCCTGGACACCGACCCGGTCAACCAGACCTTCGCCGGCTACAAGGCGTTTTCCCCGGAGATCATCCGCCTGGGCGAGCGCCCCGACGAGATCAACCCGCGGTACTTCGACGCGCTGATGGAACGCATCCTCACCGCGCCCGACGATGCGGTGATCATCATCGATAACGGCGCCAGCACCTTCATGCCGCTGATCGGCTACATGGTCGAGGCGCAGGCCCTGCCCATGCTCCAGGAGGGTGGCCATCAGGTGCGCCTGCATTCGGTGCTCACCGGCGGCCAGGCCCTGGAAGACACCACGGTCGGCCTGAACAAGCTGGCGGTGATGATCCCCGACATTCCCCTCGTCGTCTGGCTGAACGAGTACTTCGGCCCGGTGGCCCGGCAAACCGCAAAGGGGGTGCAGCCCTTCGAGGACAGCCGCATCTACCAGACCCTCTCGGCGCGCATCGCCGCCATGATTCGTCTTCCGGAGGTCCGCAAGGAGACCTTCGGCAAGGACATCGCGGCGATGATGGAAGCACGCCTGACCTTCGAGGAAGCTTGTTCCGGCGACGCCTTCCCGATCATGGCCCGCCAGCGGCTGCGCATGACCTGGGCGACCCTCCACCAGGCCATGGACACGGCGCAGCTATGAAAGACACTGCGCCCGACATCGCGTCCGGCACGACATCCGGCCTTGGGCCGGACCACGGCCGCCTGCCGCCGCCCCGGAGTTTCGACGACCTGCGCGCCCAGTTGCTGCAGGCGCACGGCGTCGGCGTGTCGGCGGATGACCCGATCCTGCTCAGCTACACCCTGCACCGGGTCGCGCTTGAGGAGGTGGCCGAGACCCTGGCCACCGCCCGGGGCGACCTGTCCGCCGTCGTGCGCGACGCCTCGACGGAGTACGCCGTCAGCCTGCGCGCCGCCCTCGATGCCCTGCTCTCCGACAGCACCCGGCAACGGCTGATCGCCATGCAGGAGGCGGCCGTGCAGGCCGACCGCGCGGTGCTGGCCCTGCGCCGCACGGTGCGCTGGCTGGCCGTCATCGGCGCCCTGACCGTCGTGGCGGCCCTCGTCTCCCTGGTCGTGCTGACCACAACCCTCGCGTAATTCAAGGAGTTTTTACACCGATGACCGACACCAAGACCCCCGCCGCTCCGATCTCTTTTTCCTCTGTCGTCCCCCCCTCCGTTATCCCTGGCGCCCTGGGCGTGGTGCTCGCCGGGACCCTGATCGTGGACCCGTCGCCGGCGCATGCCTCGACCGACTGGACGGCGCCGATCCTGGACTTCCTGGAGAACCTGACCACCGGCGCGGCCCAGCTGGGTGCCGCCATCCTGGGCATCGGCATCATCGCCATCGGCCTGTGGGCCGCCTGGACCGGCCGCATGGACTGGCACCGCTTCGGCTTCGCTTTGGTGGGCGGCCTGCTGGTCATGGTCGGCCCGAAGATGGTCGAGATGCTGTTCAACGCGGCCGGCGCGTGAGGCCCGGCCATGAAAGCCGCCTCCGCCGTGCTG
>JANQFP010000137.1 GCA_028277795.1 Rhodospirillales bacterium | reverse complement strand
TCGGACCCCGCACTCGAATCTGACAAGTCGTTCCAGCAAAACAACTTTCTCAGATTCCTGGGGCCGATGCACCTCCCTCGGTGAGAAATGCGGGCTAGGGCGTGGGGCGGCCGCGGCTGCCGGCTCCGTACGGGTCGGGACACAAGGGTGGTTCCCGGCCGGCGATGAAATGCACCCATTCCCGGGTGAAGGCGGAAATCCCGCGGCAGGCCATGGGCTCGGACGTGCCCGGGTGGTACGTGGTGTCCAGCATCATGGTGAACAGGACCAACCAAGCGACCGCCGTCAGCACCACCACCAGCTTGCCTCTTGGATGGGGCGCTGAACGCGGCCGGTAGCGGGCCGCGCCGAAGCTGTTGGGGTGCAGGGCACCTTGCTGATCCAGGCGGAGGACGTCGCGGCTGAGGTGGCGGGCCCAGTACGGGACCCGGTGTCCGAACATGTAGGCGGCGAACGCGTCCTCGAGTTCGCGCTTGGTGGGGTCGCGCCCCGACCAGCGCCGGAAGGCGAGACGGAAGAAGTCGATCTCGCGGAGATCGAGGGCCGCTGCTGCCGCCATCACGCGGCGGCAATCCTCGTCCAAATGGGACCGGTCGGACACCATGGGGCGTTTTCCTCGCCCGTGGTCGCGTCACGACACCATTCTACCCGGCCAGGTGGCCTCCTCAAAGGGCGACGGCGGAGAACACGTTGCCGGCCAGGGGTCGTCCGTCGGCGGCCAAAGCGTCGGTGCGGGTCTGCCGGAGCGCCGGGTCGAGGATCGTCTCGTCGATGAACCGGTCCAGGTCCTGTCCCGGTGCCAGACGATCGCGCGCCCTGGTCAGCATCCCCATTTGATCCTTGGCCGGCCAGCGTCGGCCGTGGGCCGGGATGGAGGCGAGAGACACGGGCGCGCCGCCGTCGGTCAGGCTGCCCCGGCGGCTTACATAGGCGAAGAGGTGATCCGGTGCGTCGAGTCCGCCCATGTGCACGGCAATTCCGTCCAGCCGTCCGAAATCGTAGTTGATGCCGATCGCTTCGGTTTCGTGCAGGCGCGCCAGTTGGTGGGACAGCAGCCACGCGACGAATACGCTGACCGTCGTGCCGGGGGATTGCTGCAGGGTGGCGGGAATGGCCCCGTAGCGGCTGAAGTGGGCCGAATAGGTGACGTCGAAGTCGACGACCCGGGCGCGGATCACCGGTAAAGGGCTGTCGCACAATCCGGCGAGCTTGTCGGCCAACCGATCGGGGGACTGATTGGAACCGACGGCCAGGACCGGCCAGCGGTCGCCCAAGTCCGGCAGCGGGTCCGCGTCCGTTACCGCTTCGTAGCCGCGGTCGGTGAGCAGGAACGAGTGGTCGGGGATGGCATAAGGATAGGACTTGGCCCGACGCAGGCGGTCGCGGCGGTCGGGCAGGGGGTCCATGGCCCGAGTCAGGTTTTCACGGGTCCCAGGTACTGGGAGACGTCCACCTCGTCGATCTGCTCGGGGCTGAGGAACCGTTCGGCATAATGCTTGTAGACCCCCGAAGTGAGGAAAAGGTCGAACAGGTCCGCATCGATGTGCTGGTCCTTCTTGAAGAAGGACAGGATGCGGATGCTCTCGCTCAAGGTCTTGGCCGACTTGTAGGGCCGGTCGGCGGCAGTGAGGGCCTCGAAGATGTCGGCGATGGCCATGATGCGGGCGGGAATGGACATCTCCTCCTTGGTCAGCCGGCGCGGGTAGCCGGTGCCGATCAAGGTCTCGTGGTGACCGCCGGCGTATTCCGGCACCCGCTTGAGCTGCTTGGGGAAGGGAAGCTGCTCGAGCATGATGATGGTCTGGACGATGTGGTCGTTGATCTTGAACCGTTCTTCCTGGGTCAGGGTGCCGCGTGGGATGGCCAGGTTGTAGACCTCCCCCATGTTGTACCGGTGCTCGGGAACCTCCAGCTTGAACCCGAACTTCTCGCTGGTGTGGCCGAACTCCTCGGCGTCGCGGTAGACGACGTGCTCCTCCTTGTCGTTCAGCAGGTGCTCGACCACCGGCAGGTCCGGTTTGGGTGTCCGGTTCTTGCGCTTGGCTTCGTCATAGGAGACGCCGATGCGGTCGTCCAAAGTGCGCACCCAGGTAGTCTCGGCGATCTGTTTGACCCGCTCCACCTTGGCCGGGTCGAGGAACTCGCCGCCGATGTTGCATTCGGCGACGAAGGCGAAATCCTCGTCCAGTTGCCGCAGGCGCTCATCCAACTCCTGGCGCAGGCGCTTTTCGTCACCGTCGCCGTTGAGCAGGGATTTCAGGCAGGCGATCTCGATATCCCGCTTGACCACCTCGAACCGGGTGCGGACCTCGTGGATGCGGTCGTAGATGGTCTCCAGCTTGGTGGACTTGTCGACCACGTACTCGGGTGTCGTCACCTTGCCGCAGTCGTGCAGCCACGCTGCGATGTGCAGCTCGTACCATTCATCCTGATTGAGGTCGAATTCGGCGAACGGCTGCTCGGTGGACTCGCACGCCGCCTGGGCCAGCATCTTGGTGAGCTCCGGCACACGCTGGCAGTGGCCGCCGGTATAGGGCGACTTGGCGTCAATGGCCGACGCCATCAGCTCGATGAACGAATCGAGCAGCTTCCGCTGGGCCTCGATCAGTTGCTGGTTGTCCAAGGCCACCGCCGCCTGGGAGGCCAGGGCTTCGATCAGCGGCTGGATGTCCGGGCTGAAGACCACCACCTCGCCGGTCTCCGGGTGGATGGCGTTGAGGAGCTGCAGGACGCCGATGACCTCGTCCTCGTGGTTTTTCAACGGGACCGTGAGGAACGACTTGGAGCGGTACTGATTGCCCTCGTCGAACTTCTTGGTACCCGAGAAGTCGAAGTCCTCGGCTTCGTAGGCATCGGGGATGTTGATGGAATTGCCCGACAGGGCGACGTAGGAAGCGACATTCTTGAAGTTCGGCTCGCCGGTGTCCTCGTCGTACATGCGCAGCGGCGGAAAGGGGATGTCGTGCCCGGTGGTGCCGCCGAGGGCGATCCCCTTGGAATCCGTGCGCATGATCACGAACTTGAGGCGGTCGTCTTCGGTCCGCAGGTACAAGGTCCCACCGTCGGCATTGCAGAGTTCCTTCGCCTCGAGAAGGATGGTCTCCATGAGGTGATCGTGATCGCGCTCCGCCGACAGCGCGATGCCGATGTCGATCAGACGCTTGAAGCGATCGGCGTCGATCATGCCCTTCGGTTCCGCGGTGTTCGCTCTCATGGCCCGTCCATTGGCGAAGCGTGGCCTACGCGCACCGAATCGGGCCAACCGCTCCCGGCAGCACCGGGCCTCGAACTCCCTGCCAGCAAGGCGCCCGATCCGGCGCCGATCAGTGCAGGTCGTTGAGTTTGCACATCCATTACCTGAAGATTACAACTATTTCAATGTAAGGAAAAAGACTTGCCGTTGTCTCGTCCCCGCCCCGATCACATCCTAAAGCACGGCGAGGGCGATAACGACAACGATCAACGCCCAGGCCAGACCGAGGAACAACCGACCCCACCGGTCAACCATGTCGGGTGCCAGTGACGGGCGTACCCTGGGCGGCAGGCCAAACCCGGTGCGGTCGAGGCGGCCCTGATCCTGGAGCGTCAGGACCTCACGGGCGAAGTGGCGGACCCAGACGGGGGCTTCCTCGGTGAACAGGTATTTCATGAACGTCGGTTCCATGGCCGCGTCGGAAACCTCGCGGCCGAACCACCGGGCATAGGCCAGCTTGAACAACAGGAACTCGGGGACCTGGAGGGCGGACGCCGCAGCGGTGACGGCGCGGACGTCGCGCGACACGTGAGCGTTGAACCCGCCAATCGGCGCAAGAATGGCCATGGTCGGCCCCCTTTCCGGCGGTCCCGGAAAGACGTTAACCCATTTACAAATGTTGACCATCACGATGTGCTGTCAATAGGCGGCTACGCAGGTTGCCGTTGGCGCGCCGGCGATCCAGAAGACACGTCCGCCAAAGGCCCGTCTCGGCGCTGCCCGGCGGCGCTCGTCGGGCGCCGAGGGTCTTGAAATCGCATTCGTTTCCTTGACCCGGCCAAGAACTCTTGCCAGCTTCGCCGTCCACGGGGCGCCGCAACCCGAAAGGGCTCAGGTCATGGCTTATTCTTCGCTGCGCGATTTCATGGAGCGGTTGGAACGGAGCGGGCGGTTGGTGCGCGTCGCCGAGCCGGTCTCGCCGGTCTTGGAGATGACCGAGATCCAGACGCGCCTGCTTGCCGAGGGCGGCCCCGCGGTGCTGTTCGAGAAAGTCGTCAATGAAGGCGGCGGCATCGGCGACATTCCGGTGCTGATCAACCTGTTCGGCACCGTGGAGCGGGTGGCCTGGGGCATGAACCGGGAGCCCGGCCAGTTGCGTGAAGTGGGCGAGCTCCTGGCCTTCCTGCGCCAGCCGGAACCGCCCGGCGGCTGGCGCGAGGCGCTGGACATGCTGCCGCTGCTGAGGAACGTCACCGCCATGCGGCCCAAGACCTCGGCCTCCGCCCCCTGCCAGGAGGTTGTGCTGACCGGCGACGATGTGGACCTGGGACGGCTCCCCGTGCAGACCTGCTGGCCGGGCGAGCCGGCGCCGCTGATCACCTGGCCCCTGGTCGTGACCCAGGGCCCCAGTGCCGGCCGCCCCGGCGGCGACAAGCGCGACGATTTCAACCTCGGCATCTACCGCATGCAGGTGACGGGCCGCAACACGACCCTCATGCGATGGCTGCGCCACCGCGGCGGCGCCCAGCACCACGCTCGCTGGAAGAAGGAAAAGACGGAACCCCTGCCCGCGGCCGCGGTCATCGGCGCCGACCCGGGGACCATCCTGGCCGCCGTGACGCCGGTTCCCGACACCCTTTCCGAATACCAGTTCGCCGGATTGCTGCGCGGGCAGAAGGTCGACCTGGTGCCGTGCAGGACGGTGCCGCTCAAGGTTCCGGCCCGGGCCGAGATCGTGCTCGAGGGTCACGTGTCGCTGGACACCTACGGGGACGAGGGGCCCTATGGGGACCACACCGGCTACTACAACGCGGTGGAGTCCTTCCCGGTTTTCACCATCAGCGCCATGACCATGCGGCGCAAGCCCATCTACCTGTCCACCTTCACCGGCCGCCCGCCGGACGAGCCCTCGGTCCTCGGCGAGGCCTTGAACGAGGTGTTCGTCCCCCTGTTCGTCCAGCAGTTCCCCGAGGTGGTCGACTTCTGGCTGCCGCCCGAGGCCTGTTCCTACCGGGTCGCCGTGGTGTCCATGCGCAAGGCCTATCCCGGTCACGCCAAGCGGGTGATGGCGGCGGTGTGGTCCTACCTGCGCCAGTTCATGTACACCAAGTTCGTCATCGTCGTGGACCAAGACATCGACGCCCGGGACTGGACGGACGTGGTGTGGGCCATCTCCACCAACGTGGACCCGGCCCGTGACATCACGGTCATCGAGAACACGCCCATCGACTACCTGGATTTCGCCGCCCCCGAGTCCGGCCTCGGCAGCAAGCTGGGCATCGACGCCACCACCAAGATGCCGCCCGAGACCAAGCGGGAATGGGGGCGCCGCATCCGCATGAGCGACGACGTCATCGACGAAGTCACCCGCAAATGGGAGTCCTACGGCCTGCCCACCAGCGGCAAGGCCATCTGGAAGTAGCGGGCGCGCCGCCGACCGTTGACGTGACGGGGGTGCGCGCCTAGGGTCCTCGGCCCGTCTTCGCGGCCCTCGGGGTATCGCCATGTCCCGCCAGACCCTCGGCCCGGCCCACGAGCACCTGGCCCAATACGCGCGCCACGCCAACGCGTGGCCGTTCGCCGAAGCGCGCACCTTGGTGGAGCGTCTCGACGGCGGGCTGCCGGACAAGGGCTACGTGCTGTTCGAGACCGGCTACGGGCCCTCCGGGCTGCCCCACATCGGCACCTTCGGCGAGGTGGCGCGGACGGCCATGGTGCGTCACGCGTTCTCGTTGCTGTCCAACCTGCCGACGCGGCTGTTCGCCTTCTCCGACGACATGGACGGCCTGCGCAAGGTGCCTGACAACATCCCCGATGGGGACAAGATGGCCGAGCACCTGGGCAAGCCGCTGACCGCCGTCCCCGACCCCTTCGGCACTCATGAGAGCTTCGGCCACCACAACAACGCGCGGCTCAGGGCCTTCCTCGATGCCTTCGGGTTCGGCTACGAGTTCGAGAGCGCCACCGAGTGTTATCGCAGCGGCCGCTTCGATGCCGTCCTGCTGCGGGTGCTGGAGCGCTACGACGCCGTCACCAACGTCATCCTGCCGACATTGGGGCCCGAGCGCCGCGCCACCTACAGCCCGTTCCTGCCGGTGTGCGAGAAGACCGGGCGGGTGCTCCAGGTCCCCGTCATCGCCCGTGACGTGGACGCTGGCACCATCGTCTACGAGGACGAGGACGGCCAGAAACGGGAGACGCCCGTCACCGGCGGCCGATGCAAGCTGCAATGGAAGGCCGACTGGGCCATGCGCTGGGTCGCCCTGGACGTGGACTACGAGATGTCGGGCAAGGACCTGATCGATTCGGTGCGCCTGTCGGGACGCATCTGCCGCATCCTCGGCGGCACGCCGCCGGTGGGCTTCACCTACGAGCTGTTCCTCGACGAACAGGGCGAGAAGATCTCCAAGTCCAAGGGCAACGGGCTCACCGTGGACGAATGGCTGCGCTACGCCCCGCCGGAGAGCCTGGCCCTGTTCATGTACGGCAAGCCGAAGGCGGCCAAACGCCTGTACTTCGACGTCATCCCGCGGGCCGTCGACGACTACCTGGCCCACCTGGCCAAGTTCCCCGATCAGGACGACCGTCAGCGCCTCGACAACCCGGCCTGGCACATCCACGCCGGCCGGCCGCCCCACGAGGACGCCCACCTCGGCTACAACGTGCTGCTCAACCTGGCCAGCGTCTGCCACAGCGAGGACCCGGCGGTGCTGTGGCACTACATCTCCCGCTACCGCCCCGACGCAACGCCGGAGACGGCGCCCATCCTCGACCGGTTGGTGGGCTACGCCGTCGCCTACTACCGGGACTTCGTCAAGCCGGCCAAGCGCTACCGCGCTCCGAACGATGAGGAGAAAGCCGCCCTGGCCGACTTGGCCGCGGCCCTCGAGGCGCTACCGGCCGACGCCGACGCCGAGATCACCCAGACCGAGGTCTACGAGGTCGGCAAGCGGCACCCGGCGTTCGCCGGCGACCTCAAGGGATGGTTCCGGGCCCTCTATCAGATCCTGCTCGGCCAGGACCGGGGCCCGCGCATGGGCTCGTTCGTCGCCCTCTACGGGCGGGACGAGACCGTCAGCCTCATCCGCAGGGCCCTGGCTGGGGAGGACCTGGCGGCGGAATGACCGCTGCGCCGGCTGCAATGCTGCATTGCAATATCGGGTCTTTGCCGTCATCGGCACGGGCACTATAGAACCGAACGGTAGGAACGCGGCCCGACAAGACCGCTCCCGGGTTGAAACGGACAAGCCAGGTTTCCCCTGACCCCTGTCGGGAGCAGCACGCCATGTGGCCCTATGACGACGACGAAGCCGACTGGCTGAACAAGCCGAAGAAATAGGACGGTGCCCGCGGTGCGGCTGTGCGCCGTTACCGCCGCGTGGTCGCCGCGAAGTCCCAGTAGAGATCGCGGGCCCGCCGGTAGACGGGGCCGGGCTGCAGATCCCGGTCCTCGATGCGCACGCACGGGCCGATCTTGTGATAGTTGCCGGTGGAGAACACCTCGTCGGCGGCCTGCACCTCGGCGAACTCGATGGCCCGCTCCACCACCTCCACGCCGTCGTCGCGCAACAGCGCGATGATCCGCTGGCGGGTGATTCCGTTGAGGAACGTGCCGTTGGCGGCCGGCGTGTGGACGGCGCCGTCCTTGACCATAAACAGGTTGGTGTAGGCGAACTCGGCCACGTTGCCCGAGGGGTCTCGCACCACCGCGGTGTCGAAGCCCCGCGCCGCCGCCTCGCGGCCCACGCGGGCCACGTTGGGATACAGGCACGAGGCCTTGGCCTCGGTGGGCGCCATGTCGCGGGCCGGACGGCGGTAGCTGGACAGGCAGGCGGTGAAACCGTCGGCCGGCGGCATGGGTGATTCCGACACCGTAAGGACGAAACGGGTCGAGTCGGCCTCCGGCATGACGAATCCGTCCTCGGCGTAGAACATGGGGCAGAGGTAGAGCTCCGCGTCGTCGGGGAACCGGGTAATGGCCTCCCGCGACAACGCCTCGATCTCCGGACCCGACAGGGGCGGCGCAAGCCCCAGCATGTGGGCCGAGTCGACGACCCGCTGGCAATGGCGGTCCAGATCGGGGGTCATGCCGCGGATGGCGCGGGCCCCGTCGAACACGATGGACGACAGCCAGACCGCATGGTGGCGGGGGCCGAGGATCAGCGGATTGCCGTCCTGCCAACGGCCGTCGGCGTAGGTCAGGGTCTGTCCGGCGCCGGCCTTGCCCATGGCCGCCCCCTCGGCGAAGTGTTGACGGTGCGGGCCACCATACCCCGTCGGCTCGGCGCCGCCAAATGGGGCCGGGGAAGCGGGTGCCGACTGCGGGCGAAATGCGGGTGGTCTAGAAGGTGCCGGCTACTGGCTGGCCCACACGACGCGGGCGATCCACTCCACCTCGTCCACCGACAAGGTGCGGTCCTCGTGCTCGGGGTTGAAGGATTCCAGATCGATGCGGCGGGCCGAGCGGCGCCGCAGATGTTTGGCCATGACCTCGCCATCCCGGGTCCGCACCACGATCCGGTCGCCGCGGCGGATGTTGGCGTGGGGCGCGACGATGATGATGTCGCCGTCCCGATAGACCGGCTCCATGCTGTCGCCGCTGATCTCCAGGGCATAGGCATGGGGATCGCCCAGGTCGGGGAAGGGGATTTCGTCCCAGGCACCGCCGATCGGATAGCCGGCGTCGTCGAAGTAGCCGTCGCCGCCCGCCTGGGCCAAACCGATCAAGGGGATGTTGCGGAACACGCCGATGCCGTCGCGGTCGCCGATGTATGAGACGAACTCGCCGAGGCTGGCGCCGGTGGCCTGCAGGATCTTGCTGACGCTTTCGGTGCTGGGCCAGCGCAGCTTGCCCTCGCGGGTGACCCGCTTGCTCTTGTTGAAGGTGGTCGGGTCGAGGCCGGCCCGCCGCGCCAGGCCGGACGCGGAAAGACCATGTTCCCGTGCCAGGCGGTCGATAGCCCGCCAGATGTCGGAATGCCTGAGCATGGGAACATCGTCTTATAATCTTGGTTTATATGCATTAGGAACATATTACTTTTTTCTCCCTTGACATAGGATGAAGGGCCTGTACACTCGGAATGTTCGCTAAATGTTCTTATCCGCAACCGAGCGTAGGCCCCCATGCCCCGTCCCCGATACACCCCGAAACCCCGCGCGGAGGCGCCTACCGTGCCCTTCGACAGCGCCGAGGAGGCGTGGTTCTGGTATGCGCGATGCCAGCGGTTGCGGCGGGAAGGCGCGCGTTTCCGGGACGACGGGGGACAGCTTCGCCGGCCCTGCGATCCCGACGACCTGTATCGGGCCGCGGTGGCGTTGCTGCGTGGCAAGCGCATCCACCTCCACCATGTGGCCGTCCTGGCCGAATACGGACTGCGCGACCGCCCGCCCGACCCGCGGTGCGGGGACGAGCAGCGGGCGGCGCGACTGTGGGACGAGGCCCTGGACCACCTGACGACGGCCCTGCGTGGCAAGGGAATCGTCGCGTGACGGCCCGCGGTGAGTCATGGGACCCACGGTCGTGGATACCTCGGCGGGGCGGGGCGGCAGTCACCGGGGGCGGCCTGCCGCCGTGTCGGACCGGCCGCCGACGTCGGCGGTCCAGGCCCTGGTGGTGTTCGTCGGCGCCGTGGAACTGCCCTGGCTCACCGTGCTCAGGCCCGGATTCCGCCATTGTTTCGTGGTCGTGCGGCGGGGCGACCACTGGGTGATCTGCGAT
>JANQFP010000101.1 GCA_028277795.1 Rhodospirillales bacterium | reverse complement strand
TCGGTACCGAAGGGCTCGAGCCCGTCGATGTTCTTGGACCGCTCGTGCTCGGCGCCGCATGATATCCGTAGCGACGCCCATGACGCCGCCCGTTCCCGCGCGATTCCAGGTCCTGGCCGCGGCCCTGCTGTTCTCGACGGGGGGCGTCGCCATCAAGCTGACCACGCTCTCGGCGTGGCAGGTCGCCGGCGGTCGCTCGGGGCTGGCGGCGCTGGCCCTGATGCTGGCCGTCCCGAGCTGGCGCCCCCGGCTCGAGCCACGCGCGCTGCTCGTCGCCACGGCCTTTGCGGCGACGCTCACGCTCTTCGTGGCCGCCAACAAGCTCACCACGGCCGCCAATGCGATCTTCCTCCAGGGGACCAACCCGCCCTGGGCGTCTGCTACTATCCGGAACACTGGGATCCGGCCGACTGGCCCAGCGACGCCCAGCGCATGCGCGAGCTCGGCATTCGCTATGTCCGGATCGGCGAGTTTGCCTGGTCCGTCCTGGAACCGCAGCCCGGCGCGTTCGACTGGGCATGGCTGGACCAGGCCATCGACGTCCTGGCCAATGCCGGCCTGAAGGTGATCCTCGGCACACCGACGGCGACACCGCCGAAATGGCTGGTCGACCGATCTCCGGAGATCTTGCCGGTCGACCGGGAGGGACGGCCCAGGCGGTTCGGATCGCGCCGGCACTACTGCTTCTCCAGCCCCGTCTACCGGGCCGAGAGCCGTCGCATCACCCGCGCCCTGGCCGAACGCTACGGTCACCATCCGGGCATTTCAGGTTGGCAGACCGACAACGAGTACGGCTGTCACGATACGGTTCAAAGCTATTCCCCGGCAGCTCTCGACGGCTTCCGACGGTACCTCTCGGAACGCTATGGGACCATCGATGCGCTCAACGAGGCGTGGGGCAACCGGTTCTGGTCGATGCCCTACCGGGACTGGAGCGAGATCGACCTGCCGAACCTGACCGTCACCGAAGCCAGTCCGGCCCATTGGCTGGACTTCCACCGCTTCGGATCGGCGGAAATCGACGCCTTCAACCGCGAGCAGGTCGAGATCATCAGGGCGTTGATTTCCGCCGATCCGAAGCGGTGGAAGTCCAGCCAATGGGCCGGGCTGGCTTCGGTGGCGGTCAGGTTCGGCAGGTCG
>JANQFP010000097.1 GCA_028277795.1 Rhodospirillales bacterium | reverse complement strand
TGTTCAAACGCGGTATCCGCCGACTCCAGGCCATCTTCCAATCCTTCGCCCCACTGCCTCCACTCTGGGGAGCGTGGAGAAACTGAGGGATGGTGAGGGCCGTTGTCTCGCGCCGGCGTTGCGGGTATAGATGCCGGCGATGGCCCCGGGGGGAGGGCCACGACCGCGAGGGTTCCGCTGCCATGGATTTCGCCGCTGCCCGCCACAACATGGTGGAGAACCAGATCCGCACCAACCGGGTCACCGATCCGTTGGTCATCGAGGCCCTGGCCGAGCTGCCGCGGGAGCACTTCGTGCCCGACGAGCTGGCCAGCATCGCGTACCTGGACCACGCCATCCCCGTGGCCCCGGGCCGCTATCTCCTGGAGCCGCTGGTCCTGGCCCGCATGCTGCAGACCGTGGAGATCAAGCCCGACGACCTGGTGCTGCAGATCGGCTGCGGCACCGGCTACGCGGCGGCGGCCCTGGCCCGCATGGCCAGCGCCGTGGTCGCCGTCGAAAGCGACCCCGCCCTCGCGGCGACGGCCACCGAGACCCTGAGCCGCCTCGGCATCGACACCGTCGCCGTGGTCACGGCAGCGCTCACCGACGGCCATCCCAAGCAGGCGCCCTATGACGTCATCTTCGTCAACGGCGGGGTGTCGCAGGTGCCGCCGGCCATCGCCGAGCAACTGGCCGAGGGCGGCCGCATGATCGCCGTCGTCCTCGATGCCGCCGCGCCCGGCGGCCTCGGCAAGGCCACACTGTTCGGCCGCTACGGGGGGGCGCTCTCGAGCCGCCACGTGTTCGACGCCGGGGCGCCGCTGCTGCCCGGATTCGAAGCCGCCCCGACCTTCGCCTTCTGACATGGGCGCCGACGGCCTCCGGGCGGCGCGGCGGTGGCCGGGGGCGGCAAGGACACGCCGGGCGCGAACCCTTTGCCTTGGACTCGCCGGACGACTAGACTGTGGCCGCCTGCGGCGGGCGGCCACCGGAAGGAGAAACGTGACATGACACGTCGACAGCGCCGGTGCGCGGCTGCCGTGGTGGTCGCCGTCCTGTGCGCCACCGGCACTGCCCACGCCCAGACCCTGGAGGAGGCCCTGAGCCTCGCCTACGCCAACAACCCGACGTTGAAGGCCCAGCGCGCCCGCCTGCGGGCCGTCGACGAGGGCGTGCCCCAGGCCCTGTCCAACTGGCGCCCCACCGTGGAGGTCAACGCCGACGGGGGCGCGTCGGCCAATCGTAACAACACCGCGACCGTCGAGACCAATCGCCGGCAGCACCGCAACCCGTGGTCGGTTTCGGTGACCGCCACCCAGCCCCTGTTCCGGGGCCTCCGCACCACCGCCGCCACCCGCGGCGCCGAGGAATCGGTGCAGGCGGAGCGCGCCCGCCTGGCTGCGGTGGAGCAGGACGTGCTGCTGGCGGCGACCACCGCCTACATGGACGTGCTGCGCGACCAGGCGGTGCTGCGCCTCAACATCAACAACGAACAGGTGCTGCGGCGCCAGTTGGAAGCCACCCAGGACCGGTTCACGGTCGGCGAGGTCACCCGCACCGACGTCCACCAGGCCGAAGCACGCCTCGCCGGGGCCACTGCCGACCGCATCCAGGCGGAAGGCGACCTGGAGGAGTCGCGGGCCGCCTACGTCAACCTGATCGGCCAGGCGCCCGGCCAGCTCACGCCGCCGGGACCGGTGACCGACCTGCCGGAGGACAAGACGGCGGCCCTGGCCGTGGCGGCGGCGGACAATCCCAATGTGGTGGGTGCCCAGTTCGACGAGCGGGCGGCGCGCCACGCCGTCGACGAGGTGCGCGGCGAGCTGCTGCCGACACTCAACCTGGAGGGCACGGCCAGCCGCGCGTTCGAAGCGTCGAGCGAGGAGTCGCGGTCCGACACCTACTCGGGCCTGCTCACCCTCAACGTGCCGCTCTATCAGTCGGGCGCCGTCTATTCGCGGCTGCGCGAGGCCAAGCAGACGGTGGCCCAGGAACGCCAGGACATCGACCAGGCCCTCCGCGACGCCACCGAGGATGCCACCAGCGCGTGGGAAACCCTGGTCACCACCCGCGCCCGAATCCAGTCCTTCGAGACCCAGATCCGGGCCAACGAGGTGGCCCTGGAAGGGGTCGAGCGTGAGGCCGCAGTGGGGTCGCGCACGGTCCTCGACGTGCTCGACGCCGAGCAGGAGCTCCTGGACGCCAAGGTCGACCTGGTGCGGGCGCAGCGTGACGAGGTGGTGGCCATCTTCCAGCTCAAGGCGGCGATCGGCCGGCTCACCGCGCGCGACATGGACTTGCCGGTGGAGCTCTACGATCCCGACCAGCACTATCGCGAGGTGCGCGACCGCTGGTTCGGCGCCAGCAGCTCGGGGCAGGTCGAGGAGTGACGCGTCCCCGGCGAGGCGCGGTTGGCGATGGCAATTGCCCGGCGCCTCGATTACTGTTGATGCTTCGGCGTCGCCTAACCGAGTGAGCCAGCCATGAGCGACGAGACCCAGGCCGACGGCGGTCAGCAAGAACCGTCCATGGAGGACATCCTCGCCTCCATCCGCCGCATCCTGTCCGAGGACGGGGAGGAGGAGGGGGCCGAAGGGGAGCAGGCCGCCGCGCCCGATCCCGATCCCGAGCCGGACCCGGAACCCGAGCCCGAGCCGGACCCGGAGCCGGAACCCGAGCCGGACGCGGACGACGACCTGGATCTGGCGGCCGCCATGGAGGAACCGGAGCCCGAGCCGGAGCCCGAACCGGAACCGGAACCGGAACCAGAGCCCGAACCGGAGCCCGAGCCCGAACCTGAACCCGATCCGGAGCCTGTGCTGGAGGCGGTGGAGCCGGAACCCGAGCCCGCGCCGCCTCCACCCCCGCCAGCGCCAGCCCCGCCCCCGATGCCCGAAGAGGACGTGCTCGAGCTCACCCAGGCCATGATCGCCGGGCCCGAGATCATCTCCCGGCCGACGGCGCTCGCCTCGACCGACGTCCTGGCCGAGCTGGCGCGGGCCATCCTCGACCGCCGCGAGCTGGCCGTGGGCACGGCCCGGGACGTCACCCTGGAGGGCATGGTGCGCGAGATGCTGCGGCCGCTGCTCAAGGAATGGCTCGACCGCAACCTCCCCTACCTGATCGAGCGCCTGGTCAAGAAGGAGATCGATCACATGATCAACCGGGCCGAGCGCCTGGAGGATTGACGGCGGTGGGGGTGCGGGAGTAACACGCCCGCACGGCCCGGGCCGGCGGCCCGGCGCCAGCGATTCCAAACGTACGGACAGGGGTTCCCCAGCGATGCTGGACAAGACCTATCGCCCGGGCGAGGTGGAGGGCAGGCACTACGCCCGGTGGGAGGCGGACGGCGCCTTCGCCTGCGGGCAGCGGCCCGACGGGGCGCCTTACACCATCGTCATCCCGCCGCCCAACGTCACCGGCAGCCTGCACATGGGCCATGCGCTCAACAACACCCTGCAGGACATCCTCATCCGCTACCACCGCATGCGCGGTCGCGACGCGCTGTGGCAGCCGGGCACCGATCACGCCGGCATCGCCACCCAGATGGTGGTCGAACGCCAGATGGAGAAGGAGGGGCTGACCCGCCACGACCTGGGACGGGACGCGTTCATCGAGCGGGTGTGGCGGTGGAAGGACGAGTCCGGCGGCACCATCACCGGCCAGCTCCGGCGCCTCGGCGCGTCCTGCGACTGGTCGCGCGAGCGCTTCACCATGGACGACGGATTGTCGGCGGCGGTGCGCAAGGTGTTCGTCGATCTCTACAAGCAAGGGTTGATCTACCGCGACCAGCGCCTGGTCAACTGGGACCCCCTGCTGCACACCGCCATCTCCGACCTGGAGGTGGAGCAGCGCGAGGTCCAGGGCCACATGTGGTACTTCAAGTACCCGGTCGAGGGGCGGCCCGGGACCTTCGTGACCGTCGGCACCACGCGGCCCGAGACCATGCTCGGCGACACCGCCGTCGCCGTGCACCCGGACGACGACCGCTACAAGGACCTGGTGGGCGCCACCTGCATCCTGCCCATCCAGGACCGGCCCATTCCCATCATTGCCGACGAGTACGCCGACCCGGAGAAGGGCACGGGCGCGGTCAAGATCACGCCGGCCCATGATTTCAACGACTTCGAGGTCGGCCGGCGGCACGACCTCGAGATGGTCAACGTGCTCGACCGGGACGCGCGCATGAACGACAACGTGCCCGACCACTACCGGGGGCTGGACCGCTACGAGTGCCGCGACGCCCTGGTCAAGGAGATGGAGGGCCTGGGGCTGTTGGAGCGCATCGACGACAACCTCATGATGGTGCCCTACGGCGACCGCTCGGGCGTGGTCATCGAGCCGTGGCTCACCGACCAGTGGTTCGTCGATGCCGCCACCCTGGCCAAACCGGCCATCGAGGCCGTCGAGCAGGGCCGCACCGTGTTCGTGCCCAAGCACTGGGAGAACACCTATTACGAGTGGATGCGCAACATCCAGCCGTGGTGCATCTCGCGCCAGATCTGGTGGGGCCATCAGATCCCGGCGTGGTACGGCCCCGACGGCACGGTGTTCGTCGAGCACACCGAGGAGGAGGCGGCCGCCGCGGCGGAGCGGCACTACGGCGAGGCGGCGGTGCTGAGCCGCGACGGCGATGTGCTGGACACCTGGTTCTCGTCGGCCCTGTGGCCGTTCTCCACCCTGGGCTGGCCCGAGAAGACCGCGGAGGTGGCGCGCTACTATCCCACCGACGTCCTGGTCACCGCCTTCGACATCATCTTCTTCTGGGTGGCGCGGATGATGATGATGGGGCTGCATTTCATGGGCGAGGTGCCGTTCCACACGGTCTACATCCATGCCCTTGTGCGCGACGAGCGCGGCCAGAAGATGTCCAAGTCCAAGGGCAACATCATCGATCCCCTGGAGCTCATCGACGGCTACGGCGCCGATGCGCTGCGCTTCACGCTCACCGCCTTCGCCGCCCAGGGCCGGGACGTCAAGCTGTCGGCCGGCCGGGTCGAAGGCTACCGCAACTTCTGCACCAAGCTGTGGAACGCCGCCCGTTACTGCGAGATAAACGAGTGCCGGCCCGACCCGGGGTTCGACCCGGCGGCGTGCCGCCTCACCCTCAACCGTTGGATCGTCGGCAAGGTGCTGGAGGCGGGCGAGAGGGCGGCCAAGGGCATCGAGAGCTACCGCTTCAACGAGGCGGCGGCGGCGCTCTATCAGTTCACCTGGGGCACCTTCTGCGACTGGCACCTGGAGTTCGCCCGGCCGTTGCTGCAGGGCGACGACGCGGCGGCCCGCGACGAGACCCGCGCCGCCACCGCCTGGGTGCTGGACCGCCTGCTGGCGCTGCTCCATCCCATCATGCCGTTCATCACCGAGGAGCTGTGGGAGCACATGGGCGAGGGCCGGGAGACGCCCCTGATCGCCGCCTCCTGGCCGGTGCTGGACCCGGCGCTGATCGATCCGGCGGCGGAATCGGAGATGGATTGGGTGGTGCGGCTGATCTCCGAGGTCCGTGCCGTGCGCTCCGAGATGAACGTGCCGCCGAGCGCCCACATCCCCCTGTTGCACCGGGACGCTTCGGCCGAGACCCGGGCGCGGCTGGACCGCCACCGGGATGCGATCGCCAGCCTGGCCCGCATCTCCCATGTGGAGCCGGCCGACGACGTGACCCGCGGCGCCGTCCAGGTGGTGGTGGACGAGGCGACCTACATCCTGCCCCTGGCCGACGTCATCGACGTCAGCGCCGAGAAGGCGCGGCTGGAGAAGGAGATCGCCAAGCTGGACGGCGAGATCGCGCGCTTCGACAAGAAGCTGGCCAACCGGGGGTTCCTTGAGAAGGCGCCGCCGGAAGTGGTGGAGACCGAGCGCGAGAGGCGCGACGAGGCGGCCCACGCCCGCGCCAAACTGGACGACGCCGTCGAGCGCCTGTCCGCGGCGTTGTGAGGCCCGATAATCTCGGCTGTCCAGGAGCGGTCCCGGCCGCCGTGCGGCAGGCCGCGGTGCGGTCCGTTGAACGGCCGCGGTCGAACCGCTATTCTAATAGTAAGAAAGTAAGGAATTAGGAATTCCTCCATGGACGTCGTCAAGGTCACCGCCAAGGGGCAGATGACCATTCCCAAGAAGGTGCGCGAGGCCCTGGGCATCCGCGCCGGGGACCTGTTGCGCCTGGAGACCGAGGACGGGCAGGTCATGCTGAGCCGGCTGCCGGACACGGAGTTCCGCGAACTTGCCGCTCTCGAGGGCACCTTGGAGGAGTGGCTGTCGGAGGCCGACGAGGACGCCTACGGTGACCTTTGAAGCCTACGACGTGGTCGTCGTGCCGTTCCCCTTCACCAACCGCGATACCGTGAAGCGGCGGCCCGCCCTGGTCGTCTCCAACGGCGCGTTCAACCGCGTGCACCGAGTGGCGGTTCTGTCCATGATCACCAGCGCCGCCAATGCCGGCTGGCCCAGCGACGTGCGGCTGAGCGACTTGGCCGCGGCGGGCCTTCGCGTCGCATCAGTGGTGCGGTTGAAGCTGTTCACCCTGGAGCAATCTCTGATCCTGAAGCCGCTCGGCCGCCTAGCGGTTGCGGATCGAAAGGCAATTGGGGCGGCGTTGCAGGAGGCCCTCGGCTGACCGCGGCCCACGACGCCCGCAAACACCGCAAGGCGGGAGCCCGCCCGTGACGTCCGACGACAAACCCGTCATTTCCGAGATCGAGAAGTACAGCGACCACCAGCTCGACATGATCCTGGAGCGGACCAAGGACCGCGGCGACACCCACATCATCGCCGCCATCAACGCCGAGAAACAGCGCCGCAAGTACCTCGGCGGCGACCCCGACGAGTGGTTCGACGCAGGTGAATATTGAACGTCAGTGCATCATTAACGTCCGGGGTCTCGGAGTGCACGGCCCTTACGGAGCCCGGACGACAACCGTTGGCAGGTGCTCGGGCAATGATACTGGATTGCCCGCATATCGAAGGGTGAGGTAACGCGTCACCAGATCTTCCGCTTCCTGTACTCTGACCCTAAACATGGCCTTCTTCGACCACCGGAACAGAAAACAGGAAAAAATAAAATAAAGAACGTAGGACCAATTTACAGCTAGCCACGGAAACGAAGCCCAATGAAGATGAGGCGGAATCACGCTGAAAAACAAAATGATATTAGTAAAAAATATAATCCCACAAACTTGAATCGCGATAAGAGATGAATGGCGCATTCCTGCAATAAATCTCGTCCTAAATTCGTAATTTAAATAATAATCATAAGAATTTGCGCTATATGTGGACAGAAATTGTTTCATTGCATTAAATACGTGAAGATTATACTCTTCAAACGCTTTAATTTTGTCATGGTCACTTTTGCATTTCTCATACTCAATAAAGAAATATGGGATATCATCGGCTTTTAACACCTCGTCAACTGAAGTTGTAATTCTGCACATTTTTTTTGGATAAGGAAACCTTTCTTCCGTATTGCCTGCAATTGGCACCCCGTCTGCGTTGGAGACGGCGTGGAGGCGGATGAAACTTCCGAATATAAATGTCAGAAATATAGAGAGAAAAATTATGAGCGGTTGTGTCCAAAATCTATCCAAAACCCACTCAAATATTGCCCAATGATATGCTGTAAATGTGGTAATATACATTTTATGTTTTTCTGACTTCTGTCTAGGAAGGTACCTACTCTTTTCTTCTTTTTCGCAGGCAACTTGTTTAATGTCAGGATTTTGGCAAGCCCTAAGTATTTTTAGATTTTTGTATTCCACCCCTTGATTGGGCCTCACTTCCGTTGTCGTCGTCTCTTCGCTTTCGTTTGGCTTTTCAAAAACAATTGTTTTCAAATATGGATTGGATTCATCAATCACTGCAAATTCGTGCAAATGAAGATAAGAAATTATTAAAATCGGTATAATAAGAAAGATGTAAAGGCCTGGTGGAAAACTTGCAAAAAAATCGGTCCGCCCGAAGCGGGACAGTGCGGCCTGCGTTGGCACGTTTATTGGGGGCTGGGGGGACATCCGCGGACCTCCTTAAATGGGGCGCTGTAGGTGTGGTGGGCGCGGATTTCATTTGGACAAGATTAGCTTCATGGAGGATACATTAATTAGATTGACAGCGCAAGGAAAACAACTATTGAGGATTTGTGCAGAAGTTATTGCTGCTTAAGAATTTTCTCGTCATATATGTACACTTAATCGTATATGCCTATCAGCTGAGCGCTTTTCGTTCGCCGCCGGATCGCGCTGCGGTATAAAGGGCGCCGTCCGGTATTCGCCGTGGGCTAGGGGCCGTCATGCAACCCGAACTCATCCCGGAATCCAGCTACCTGATCACCATGCGGGACGGGACCGTCAAGCAGGTCAACCCGTTCACCGGCACCGAGGTGTGGACCGTGCCGGGGCGCGCCAACCGGCCGATCGGGGGCGATGGCGCGAAACCGAAACCCCTGCCGGCCGAGGGGCGCGACCGGGTGTGCGCGTTCTGTGCGGAGCGCTACCTGGACACGCCGCCGGAGAAGACGCGCATGGTGTGGGACGGCGGCGGCCATCGGACCATCCGCGACGTGGCGGCCGACGACCTCGACGCCACCACCGCCGAGTTCCGCCGCGTCCCCAACCTGTTCGAGATCGTCTCCCTGGAGTACTGGCGGCGCAATTTCGACTTCGAGATGCCGGCCGCTGTGCGCGCCCGCCGCGACGCCTACCTGGCCACCCCGACCGGCCACGCCCACGTCAATGGAGTCCTCTCGTCGCGGCTCAAGGCCGCCGGCTGGTCGGCGGAGCGCATCGCCGCGCTGCCGGCCGACGAGCGACTCGCCATGGCCGACGCCTTCTTCGCCGGTGGCCACGAGTTGATCATCGCCCGGCGCCACTACCGGGACGACGCCGTCACCGACGCCGACCTGGCCTCCTCCGGGACCTTGACCCCCGAAGAGCACAACCAATACATGCGGTTCACTGTGGACGCCGTGCGCGACCTATACGAGGGCAACGTGTACGTCCGCTATGTGGCGGTTTTCCAGAACTGGCTCAAGCCGGCCGGCGCCTCCTTTGACCACCTGCACAAGCAGCTGGTCGCCATCGACGAGCGCAGCCAGCAGATGGAGGCCGAGATCCGCCTCGCCCGCCTCAACCCCAATATCTACAACGACGCCGCGGTCAATTTCGCCGGCCGTCACAACCTGTTGCTGGCCGAGAACGAGCACGCCATCGCGTTCGCCGGATTCGGCCATCGCTATCCGACCCTGGAGGTCTTCTCCAAGAGCCGCCGCACGCAGCCCTGGAACCACGCGCCAGACGAGCTTCGCGCCGTTTCCGACTTGGTGCACGCCTGCCACGCCGCCACCGGCGCCCACATACCCTCCAACGAGGAATGGTACTACCGGCCGCGGGACGTTGACGTGCCCATGCCCTGGCGGGTGTTCGTCAAATGGCGGATCTCCAATCCCGCCGGTTTCGAGGGCGGCACCCGCATCTACGTCAACACCATCGACCCCAGCACCCTGCGCGAGCGCGTGGTCAAGGAGCTGTCAGCCCTCAGGGACTCCGGTGCCATTGCCGACATGGCGATCGGCCCGGAATGCAACTGGCAATACAACTGTCTGCGTTACGCGCGCGGCCAGTAACCGCCGCGTCGCCGCCGAGTCCGAGGTCCTTGAGACGGCGCCAGCCTTCTCAGTTGGCCTGCATGTCGCGGATCACGTAACGGCCGTCCTTGAGGCCGGAGAAGAAGGTGTCGACCTCCGGATGGCGTACCGGCTTGGCCGTGTCGTCGGGCAGAAGGTTCTGTTCCGAGACGTAGGCGACGTACGTCGTCTCCGCGTTCTCGGCCAGCAGGTGGTAGAACGGCTGGTCCTTGTGGGGGCGGATGTCCTCGGGGATGGACAGCCACCACTCCTCGGTGTTGTCGAACACCGGATCGACGTCGAAGATGACGCCCCGGAACGGAAAATACCGATGGTGCACGATCTGCCCGATCTGGAACTTGGCGGTCCTGACGGTCATGGGAGTTGGCCTCTCCTTGCTCTTCCCGTGCGCCGTTCACCCGCAAGTGTGCAGCACCGGCGCCGTGCGCACAAGCATTCGCTGTGCCGGCGCCTCACCATCCCTCAGTTTCTCCACGCTCCCCAGAGTGGAGGCAGTGGGGCGAAGGATTGGAAGATGGCCTGGAGTCGGCGGATACCGCGTTTGAACAG
>JANQFP010000047.1 GCA_028277795.1 Rhodospirillales bacterium | reverse complement strand
GCCTCGGCGATCCACCCGGCCATCAGATAGGAAAGTCCGGCGCCGATGCTGAAGCTGGATGTATAGAACGCCACCGAACGGCTTTGCTGCCGGTCGCCGATGCGGTCGGTCAGGGCCTTCAGGCCGGTCATGTAGGTGCCGGCCAGGCCGGCGCCGGCCATGGCACGCAGCACCAGCGCGGTCCAGAAACCCTCCGCCCAGAAAGCGAATCCCAGCGCGGCGATGATGTTCAAGGCGGCGCCGAAATAGTAGACGTTGCGCGAATCCACCTTGTCGGTCATGCCGACCAGGACCGGCACGGCGACCAGATAGCCGGCGTAATATATGCCGCTGATCCAGCCGGCGTCGGTGCTGCTGAGCGACCAGATGTTGAGAAACGTGGGCAGCAGGGCGGCAAAGCTGCCGAAGCTGGCCATGCCGACCACCTCGGCCGTGCAAACCGTGACGATCAATCCGATTCCGCTGCCCGACGCCCGACTCACAGCGATTCCCCTTCCGGGTGCCGCGGCGCGGCGCGGGTCAAAAGGGTGACGATGACCGACCCGACCACGGCCGCCGCGGCGGCACTGCAAAACGCCAAACCCCAGGCGACGGTACTGCTGCCGCCACCGGCGGCGTCGAGCACGCCACCGAACACGAGCGGTCCGAGAAAGCCACCGGCGAAACCGAACACGGAGTGCACCGCCAGTGTGGCGCCCTGGCTGTCGGCGTCGGCGTTGGTCACGGCGCCTGCCGTGATGGAGGCCGAATCGGCGGCCGTGGTGGCGCCGTACAGGAGGCTCAACAGAACCACCAGCGGATAGGCCAGTTCGACCGTGAAACCGAGCACCCCGCCCGCCACCGCCGACAATAAGAGCAGTGAGACGACGGTGCGCCGGCGGCCCAAGCGCATGGACAGTTCGTTGCCGCCGACGCTGGCCGGCAACGATAAAAGCGTCACTACGACGGCGACGTTGATCGGCGACAGCCAGCCGCTGCCTGCGTCACCCGCCGCGACGGTGAGGAACACGACCAACCACGACGACAGGGCGAACAGTTCCCAGTTGTGGCAGCCGTAGGCCAGGACATAGGCCATGACCCGGCGGTTGGCGAAAATGTGCCGGAAATCGAGCAGGCGGCGGCCATGATTGGGCGGCTCCGGTCGCCGCGGGCGCAGCACCGAGAAACCGATGACCGTGGCCAGGGCCGGACCGGCGGCGGCCACGGTAAAGGCCCAGCGCCATCCCCATGCCGCCTCGATCGTTCCGGCGAGAAACAGCGACAGGGCGCCGCCGATGCCGAAGCTGGCGGTGTAGAAGGCCACGGCACGGGACGCGGACCGCGTAGGCACCCGGTCGGTCAGCGCCTTCATGCCCGGCATGTAAACGCCGGCGAAGCCGACACCGAGCGCGAACCGCAGCACCGCCGCCGACCAGAACCCATCGGCCAAAAACGCGAAGGCAAAGCCGGCCGCCGTCGACAGGGCGGAACCGGCGAGGAAGATGCCCCGCGCATCGCGGCGGTCAGTCAGCGACACCAGCACCGGCACCGCGACCATGTAACCGGCGAAGAACAGGCCGCTGAGCCAGCCGGCCTCGGTGTTGCTGATGGCCCACTCGGACAGGAATACGGGCAGCAACGCGGCGAAGGTGCCGAGACCGAGCAGCCCCAGCACCTGCACCAAACACATGACGAATATCAGTATGGGCGCCGACATGACGCCGCACTTTAGAGGAGTTCACTCACCCCGTTGAGTGCGAAAACCGTATAGGTGATGCGCGCTTAGCTATTCAGCGGACGGCCGTCGACCGCAAGCGCCGCTTCCTTGACCGTCTCGTTCAGGGTCGGATGGGCGTGGCAGGTACGGGCGATGTCTTCGGCCGAGGCAACGAACTCCATGGCGATGGCGGCTTCGTGCACAATGGTGCCGGCATCGGGGCCGACCACATGCACGCCGAGCACCTGATCCGTCTTGGCGTCGGCCAGGATCTTGACGAAGCCGTCGGTGAAGCCGTTGGCGCGGGCACGGGAGTTGGCGGCGAAGGCGGCCTTGCCGGCCTTGTATTCGACGCCCGCCTCCTTCAGCTGCTCCTCGGTCCTGCCGACTGTGGCCGCCTCCGGCCAGGTGTAGACCACGCCGGGAATGACATCGTAATTCACGTGACCGCTCTGGCCGGCCAGCATTTCGACCACGGCGACGCCTTCGTCCTCGGCCTTGTGGGCCAGCATGGGGCCGGGAATGACGTCGCCGATGGCGTAGATGCCGTCGACCGAGGTTTTCCAGTGATCGTCTACGGTGATGAAGCCTCGCTCGTCGCGGGCGATACCGATTTCGTCCAAGCCGAGGCCATCGGTGTAAGGCCGGCGGCCGACCGACAGCAGCACGACATCGGCTTTCATGGTCTCGCTATCGCCGCCCTTGGCCGGTTCCAGTGTCAGGGTGACATTGGATTTGCCGGCCTTGGCCGAGATGACCTTGGTGGACAGCTTGAATTTCATGCCCTGCTTGCCCAGCACCCGCTTCATGGTTTTGGACACTTCACCGTCCATGCCCGGCACCAGCCGGTCGAGGAATTCGACCACGGTGACTTCGGCGCCCAGGCGGCGCCAGACGGAACCGAGTTCCAGTCCGATATAGCCGCCGCCGATGACCACCAGCGACTTCGGCACCTTGGGCAACTCGAGCGCGCCGGTCGACGAGACGATGCGTTTTTCGTCCACCTCGACGCCGGGGATCGGCATGACCTCGGAGCCGGTGCAGATGAGGATGTTCCTGGCCGTCAGCACGTCCTCGCCGCCGGCGTTCAGCGCCACGGTCACCTGGCCCTTGGCCGTAATACGGCCGGCACCGGCGAAGTGTTTGACCTTGTTCTTCTTGAAAAGGAAAGCGATGCCCTTGGTCAGGCCCTCGACCACCGCGTCCTTGCGCGCCAGCATGGCCTTGAGGTCGAGCTTGACGCCCGTGGCCTTGATGCCGTGGGCCTCGAAACCGTGCTGCGCTTCTTCATACAGTTCCGACGACTGCAGCAGCGCCTTCGATGGGATGCAGCCCACATTGAGGCAGGTGCCGCCCAACGTGTCGCGCTTCTCGACGCAGGCGACGGAGAGGCCCAACTGGCCGGCGCGGTTGGCCGCCGTGTAACCGCCCGGGCCGCCGCCGATGATCACCAGGTCGAAGGTGTTGTCGCTCATCTGTCGTGTCCTGTCCGGAAGGGCCGTCGATAAAACAGCCCGGATTAGATTAGATGTCGAACATCAGGCGCTTGGGATCCTCGATGGCGTCCTTGACCTTGACCAGGAAGGTCACGGCCTCGGACCCGTCGATGATGCGGTGGTCGTAGGAAAGCGCCAGGTACATCATCGGCCGGATGACGATCTCGTCGCCCACCACCATGGGCCGCTTCTGGATCTTGTGCATGCCCAACACACCCGACTGCGGCGGGTTGAGGATCGGCGACGACATCAGCGAGCCGTACACGCCACCGTTGGAAATGGTGAAGGTACCGCCGGTCATTTCATTGATGCCCAGCTTGCCGTCGCGGGCGCGGCGGCCGAAGTCGGTGATGGTCTTCTCGACATCAGCGAAACCCATCCGGTCGGCATCGCGCAGCACGGGCACGACCAGGCCCTGCGGCGTGCCGACGGCGACACCGACGTGGTAGTAGTTCTTGTAGACGATGTCGTCGCCCTCGATCTCGGCGTTGACCGCCGGGATCTCCTGCAGTGCGTTGCACACCGCCTTGACAAAGAACGACATGAAGCCGAGCCGCACGCCGTGCTTCTTTTCGAACGCGTCACGGTATTCGGCGCGGGCCGCCATCACCGCCGACATGTCGGCCTCGTTGTAGGTGGTCAGCATGGCCGCCGTGTTCTGGGCCTGCTTCAGTCGTGTTGCGATGGTTTTGCGCAGCCGCGTCATGCGCACCCGTTCCTCACGGTCGGCCTCGGCGCGCGGACCGGTCGGCACCGGTGCGGCCGGCGCCGGTGCGGGAGCAGCGGCCGGAGCCGCGGCAGCGGCGCCACCGCTTTCCATATAGGCCAGCACGTCGCCCTTGGTCAGGCGGCCGCCCTTGCCCGTGGCCGGGATCTTGGCGGCGTCCAGGTTGTTCTCGTCGACCAGCTTGCGGGCCGCCGGCATCATGGTGACGTCCGCCGCGGACGCCGCCGGGGCGGCGGGTGCCGGAGCCGGAGCCGGCGCGGCCGGTGCGGGCGCCGGCGCGGCCTCAGCCGGTTTCGGGGCCGGCGCGGCGCCCGAGCCTTCGCCGATATTGCCGAGCAATGCGCCCACTTCGACGGTGCCGCCGGCCTCGACGACGATTTCCGACAGCACGCCCGCCGCCGTGGCGTTGACCTCGATGGCGACCTTGTCGGTTTCCAGTTCGCACAGGGGTTCGTCGACGGCGACGGCTTCGCCCACCGACTTGAACCACTGGGCCACCGTGGCCTCGGTAACGGACTCACCTAACGTGGGAACGCGGATTTCTGCGGACATTGAAGCGGTCTCCTCGGACCTCGTGCTTAGCAGGTCAGGGCTTCGTGGACGAGCGCGGCCTGTTCCGCCACGTGGTTGGCGAACAGGCCGGTGGCCGGCGACGCGGCCTCGGGCCGTCCGGTGAAAATGGGGCGCTCGACCTTGCAGCCGATATTGTCGAGCACTTCCTCGATACGCGGCGCGACGAACGTCCAGGCGCCCATGTTCTTGGGCTCCTCCTGGCACCACACGATGCGCTCGAGATTCTTGAAGCGGCTGAGTTCCTCGCTCAGCGCCTCTTCCGGGAACGGATAAAGCTGTTCGAGGCGCAGGAAGAAGACGTCCTTCATGCCGCGCTTGTCGCGCTCTTCCTTGAGATCGTAGTAGACCTTGCCGGTGCACAGCACGACCTTGCGCACGTCCTTGTCGGGGCACAGCACTTCGTTGTCGTAGAGCACCCGGTGGAAGGTGGAGCCGTTCGACATCTCGGACAGGCTGGACACCGCCAGCTTGTGCCTGAGCAGCGACTTGGGCGTCATGATGATCAGCGGCTTGCGGAACTTGCGGTGGATCTGCCGGCGCAGGATATGGAAATAGCTGGCCGGCGTGGTGCAGTTGGCCACCTGCATGTTGTCCTCGCCGCAGAGCTGCAGATAGCGCTCCAGCCGGGCCGACGAGTGTTCCGGCCCCTGGCCTTCGTAGCCGTGGGGCAGCAGCATGACCAGACCGGACATGCGCAACCATTTCGATTCGGCCGAGGCGACGAACTGATCGATGATGACCTGGGCGCCGTTGGCGAAATCGCCGAACTGGGCTTCCCACAACACCAGGGCGCGCGGCTCGGCCATGGTGTAGCCGTATTCGAAGCCGAGCACGGCGGCCTCGGACAGCATGCTGTCGATGACCTCGTAGCGGGCCTGGCCGTCGCGGATGTTGTTGAGCGGCACATAGCGGTTTTCGGTCGACTGGTCGACCAGCACCGAATGGCGCTGCGAGAAGGTGCCGCGGCCCGAATCCTGGCCCGACAGGCGAACCGGGAAACCTTCGGTCAACAGCGACCCGAAGGCCAGCGACTCGGCGGTGGCCCAGTCCAGGCCTTCGCCCGTGTCGATGGCGCGCCGGCGGTTGCCGAGCATGCGCTTGATGGTCCGGTGCAGGGCGACGTTCTCGGGTTCCTCGGTCAGGCTTTGACCGATCGCCTTGAGTTCGTCCACCTCGACCGAGGTGTGGCCGCGGCGGGCGCCGGTGCGGGCCACTTCCAGGCCCTTCCACTTGCCGTCCAGCCAGTCGGCCTTGTTGACCTTGTAGCTTTCCGACCCCTCGAATTCGTTGTCGAGCTTGTTGCGGAAGTCGACGACCATGTCCTCGACTTCCTGCTCGCTCACCAGGCCCTCGCTGGCCAGGCGCTTGCCGTAGATCTGCCGGGTCGTCGGATGCTGGGCGATCTTGCGGTACATCAGCGGCTGGGTGAAGGCCGGCTCGTCGCCTTCGTTGTGGCCGTGGCGGCGGTAGCAGAACATGTCGATGACCACGTCGCGGTGGAAGATCTGCCGGAACTCCGTGGCGATCTTGGCGCAGTGCACGACGGCTTCCGGGTCGTCGCCGTTGACGTGGAAGATCGGCGCCTGGACCATCTTGGCGACGTCGGACGGATAGGGCGACGAGCGCGAGTAGTGCGGGCTGGTGGTGAAACCGATCTGGTTGTTGACGATAAAGTGGATGGTGCCGCCGGTGCGGTAGCCCTTCAGCTCGCTGAGACCGAAGCACTCGGCCACCAGGCCCTGGCCGGCGAACGCCGCATCGCCGTGCAGCAGCAGCGGCATGACCACCGAACGCGAATCCTCGTCGTCCAGTTGAGTCTGCTTGGCCCGGACCTTGCCGATGACCAGCGGATTGACCGCTTCCAGGTGGGACGGATTGGCGGTCAGCGACAGGTGCACCTGGTTGCCGTCGAACTCACGGTCCGACGAGGTACCCAGGTGGTACTTGACGTCGCCCGAGCCCTGCACGTCTTCCGGATGGGCGGCATTGCCCTGGAATTCGGCGAACATGGCCCGGTAGGGCTTGGACATGACGCTGGCCAGCACGTTGAGCCGGCCGCGGTGGGGCATGCCCAGCACGATCTCGCGCACGCCCATCTGGCCGCCGCGCTTGATGATCTGTTCGAGCGCCGGAACCAGTGCCTCGGCGCCGTCCAGGCCGAAGCGCTTGGTGCCGGTGTATTTCAGGTGCAGGAACTTCTCGAAGCCCTCGGCCTCGGTCAGCTTGTTGAGGATGGCCTTCTTGCCTTCCCGGGTGAAGCTGACTTCCTTCTCGCGGCCCTCGATGCGCTCCTGGATCCAGGCCTTCTGGTCGGGATACTGGATGTGCATGAACTCGACGCCGATGGTCGAGCAGTAGGTGCGGCGTACGATGCCGAGGATTTCGTTGAGCGACGCCGTTTCCATGCCGAGCACGAAATCGAGAAAGATCGGCCGATCCATGTCGGCATCGGTAAAGCCGTAGGACTTGGGATCCAGTTCCGGATGGTGCTCCGGCACTTCCAGGCCAAGCGGATCCAGATTGGCCATCAGGTGTCCGCGCACCCGGTAGGCGCGGATCATCATCAGGGCACGGATGGTATCCAGGGTGGCGGCACGCACGTCTTCGACGCCGGCCGCCTGGGCGCGTTTGGCCGCCCGGTCGGCGCTGCCGCCGAGAATCTCGTCGTCGGCGAAGGCGTGCAGGCCGTTGGCCTTGGCCCACGGCGCACCCGCCCGTTCCGCCTGCAAGGTGGCTGCGTCGTCGCCGAGACCGGCGAAAAACTGCTGCCACCCGGCATCGACCGAAGCCGGATCGGCGAGATAGCGTGCGTACATCTCCTCGATAAACGCGGAATTCGAGGAGCCAAGAAAAGATGTCTGCTCGAGAGGCGCAGCCATGGGCTCACCTAATTGGCCTGCAATATGGGCCGTTATGATTAATAGAAGTTAGGCTAACTCGCCCGTAATAAACCCCTACCCTTGCAGAACTCTTAACATCGTGGCGCCGATTTCCGCCGGAGAATCAGCCACTTCGATGCCAGCGCTCTTGAGGGCTTCGATCTTGTCGCCGGCGCCGCCCTTGCCGCCCGAGATAATCGCCCCGGCGTGGCCCATGCGGCGGCCCGGCGGTGCGGTCAATCCGGCGATGAAGCCGACGGTCGGTTTCTTGACCTTGGACTGCTTCAGGAACTCGGCGGCCTCTTCCTCGGCGGTGCCGCCGATTTCGCCGATCATGATGATACCCTGGGTTTCGTCGTCGCCCAGGAACAGATCGAGGCAGTCGACGAAGTTGGTGCCGTTGACCGGGTCGCCGCCGATGCCGATGCAGGTGGTCTGGCCCAGTCCGGTGGACGTGGTCTGGGCCACCGCCTCGTAGGTCAGGGTGCCCGACCGGGAGACGATGCCGATCTTGCCCCGGGTGTGGATGTGGCCCGGCATGATGCCGATCTTGCATTCGTCGGGCGTGATGACGCCCGGGCAGTTGGGGCCGATCAGGCGGGTGTCGCTGTCGTCCAGCACCCGGCGCACCTTGACCATGTCGAGCACCGGAATGCCTTCGGTAATGCAGACCGCCAGTTCGATGCCGGCATCGACCGCTTCGAGAATGGCGTCGGCCGCGAAGGGCGGCGGCACGTAGATGACGGAGGCGTTGGCGCCGGTCTTGTCGACGGCCTCGGCCACCGTGTCGAACACGGGCAGGTCGAGGTGGGTCGAGCCGCCCTTGCCCGGCGTCACGCCGCCGACCATCTTGGTGCCGTAGGCGATGGCCTGTTCGGAGTGGAACGTGCCCTGGGCGCCGGTGAAGCCCTGGCAGATGACTTTGGTTTCGGAATTGACCAGAACGGACATCAGGCCGCCTCCTTCACTTCTTTGACCACCTTCTCGGCGGCGTCGCCCAAATCGTCGGCCGAGACGATGGGCAGACCGGAGTCGGCCAGGATTTTCTTGCCCAGATCCACGTTGGTGCCTTCGAGGCGCACCACCAGCGGCACGTTCAGGCTGACCTCGCGGGCCGCGGCGACCACGCCCTCGGCGATGACGTCGCAGCGCATGATGCCGCCGAAGATGTTGACCAGGATGCCTTCGACGTTGGGGTCGGACAGGATGATCTTGAACGCCTTGGTCACCCGTTCCTTGGTGGCGCCGCCGCCGACGTCGAGGAAGTTGGCCGGTTCGCCGCCATAGAGCTTGATGATGTCCATGGTCGCCATGGCCAGGCCGGCGCCGTTGACCATGCAGCCGATATTGCCGTCCAG
>JANQFP010000022.1 GCA_028277795.1 Rhodospirillales bacterium | reverse complement strand
CGTGCCCGGCTCCGGCGTGAAGCCTGCATCGACGCCGGCCCACGCCACATCCGGGTCGGTCTCCACCGCCGCGGCACCGGTCAGATTGGTCCCGGCATGATCGCGTCGGGAGGGGTGGCAGTAGATCGGGTGACCGTTGCTGAGCTCGTAGCGGTCGCCGTCGCGCAATTGGTCCGCCCGAAATGGGCCGCGGCCGTGGTTCTGGGGTTTGCCAGCCATGGATGGATGCCTCTCGGTCGGTGGGTCAACAAGACTATCGCGAAGCTCAAGTGATCCGCTTCATCCGGTTCGACTGGTGGTCGGTTCCGAGATCGTCCGGGTCATAGGGAAGGTCATCGGCGACGATCTTGTCGCCCCGTGGATGCCGCAGCCTATCCCAGTCGGTACCCGATGGTCTTGCAGTAGGTTGCGCGCCCATATTTCTTGGCCTTCCGGACGGAGATCGCACGGGGCCATGTTCCTGCTCGACCCAACGCAGAAGGACGACCATGCCCTGTAGCAGCCCCAAGCTCTGCAACCGTTGATCACTGTCTTCGAACAGGCCCCTGGGACCTCGGGCCGGAGAGTGCCGCGAAGCGTCTGCAATCCCCCATTGCCGCGAGAGTGCGATTCCAGACGTGCATCGAGCCGGCCCTATCATCGTCAGTCGAAGATCTGTTGCGCCTCCAACACGCGGGCGGCACGGAGCAGCCAGCGCCTGAGCTCGGCCGAATCGCGGCTGGCGGCGATGCGCTCGCGGACCGCGGTATCGATTTCCAGGCCCCGGTCCTCCAGCAGCGCCAGGATGTCACCGGCGATGCCCCGCTCGATGCCCCGCTCGATGCCCTGGGCGATGCCCTGCTCGACGCCCTCGGCGCGGATGGCGGCGATGCTGTCGTAGCCCTCGCGCTGCAACAGGTTGCGCAGCACCACCCGGTGGCTGGCATCGCGGTCGTACAGGGCCTCCACGGGGATGGGGTTGCGCAGGATGCCGGGAGCGACTAGGTCCTCGCCGGGGTGGACGGTCTGCTTCGGCGCGTTCGGCCGATGCACCTCCACGCGTCGCGGGCCGACCAGGCGCACGACCCAGACCTGTTGCGTCCCGGCGGCCAGCAGCTCGGCGATCTTCTGTTGCAGGTCCGCCTCGTCCTGACCGCGACCGGCGTATTCCAGGGCGAGCGGCGGGGCGCCGGGGAGCCAGCCCTGCTCGTCGCCGGCCGGTGCCACGGCCACATCCGGGGCACGGAGCGTGCCCGGCTCCGGCGTGAAGCCTGCATCGACGCCGGCCCACGCCACATCCGGGTCGGTCTCCACCGCCGCGGCACCGGTCAGATTGGTCCCGGCATG
>JANQFP010000016.1 GCA_028277795.1 Rhodospirillales bacterium | reverse complement strand
ATCACCGACATCATCAATCCCGGCTCGTCGGACGTCACCTTGAAGAGCGCATCCGACGTGCTCGACATCTCGGGGCTCAACTCCGTGGTGGCCGGCGTGGCGACCCTGGCCGCCACCGGCTCGGGCGTCACCATCACCACCATCGACGACCTCACCGGCCGCACGCTGCAGGGCAGCGACGGGTTGGACGTCCTGACCAGCGCCGGCGCCGGCGACACGCTCAATGGCGAGGCCGGCAACGATACCCTGGTGGGCGGTGGCGGGGCCGACACGCTGAACGGCGGTGCCGGCGACGACACCTTCAAGGTGGCGGCCGGCGACGTTGTAACCGGCGAGGAATTCGACGGCGGCGCCGATCTCGATGTCATCGACCTCATCAGCGATGCCAGCTACGACTTGTCGGTGGCCGACCTCACCGCGGTGGAGGAGATCAAGATCTCCGCGGCGATCGGCAAGACCGTGACCGTCGCCAATGGCGAGCTGCTCGGCAACTTCGGCGACGTCACCACCATCTCGACGGCGGGGTCCGCGGCCAACGTCACCCTCGAGGCATCCGGGTTGGTTCTCGACATCTCGGGGATGACCGCGGTTTCAAGCGACGTCACCACCCTGGCGGCGACCGGTACGGGCGTCACCATCACCACCATCGCGGACGGTGTGGGCCGTGTCCTGAGCGGCAGCACCGGTGCGGACACCCTGAACGGCGCCAATGGCGCCGACACCCTGAACGGCGGCGACGACCAGGACACGCTCACCGGCGGCGGCGGGGCCGACATCCTGAACGGCGGCGCGGGCGACGACACGTTCTCGTTGGCGGCCGGCGACGTGGTGACCGGCGAGGTGATCAACGGCGGCGCCGACCTCGACGTCATCGATCTGACGGCCGATGCCGACTACGACCTGTCGGAGGCCGACCTGACGGCAGTGGAGGAGATCAAGATCTCGGCGGCCATCGGCAAGACCCTAACCATCGTCAACGGCGAGCTGCTCGGCAACCTGGGCGACGTGACCACCATCTCGACCGCGGGTCCGGCCAGCAACATCACGCTGAAGGGGTTCGGATCGGCCCTCGACATTTCGGGGATGAGCGCCGTTGCAAGCGCCGTCACGACCCTGGCCGCCACCGGCGCCGGGGTCACCATAACCACCATCGACGATCTCACTGGCCGCACCCTGCAGGGCAGCGGCGGGGCGGACGTGTTGACCAGCGCCGGCGCCGGCGACACCCTGAACGGCGAGGCCGGCGACGACATCCTGAAGAGCGGCGCCGGGGCCGATATCCTGAACGGCGGCGGCGACACCGACACGGCCGACTACTCCTTGTCCGCCACCGGGGTCACCATCGACCTGGGCGCGGGCACGGCGGCGGGTGGCGACGCCGCGGGCGACATCCTCAACAGCATCGAGAACGTGACCGGCTCGGCGGACGCCGACACCTTGACCGGTGACGCAGGCGTCAACGTGCTGGCCGGCGGCGGGTACGACGATGTCTTCAATGCCGATGCCGGCGACATTGCCCTCGGCGACACCTTCGATGGCGGTTCCGATTCCGACACCCTGGTACTGACTGCGGACGCCGATTACGACCTGTCGGGGGTGACCATCACCGCCATCGAGACGCTCGATATCGACGCCCTGGACGGGCAGACGGTGACCATCGACAACGCCGTCTTCCTGGCCGTCGACCCCATGACCCACATCATCGGTGCCGGCGCGTCCGACGTGACCTTGAAGGGTGCGGCCGACGTCCTCGACATCTCGGGGCTGACCCAGGTGGTTGCCGGGGTGACGACGCTGGAGGCGACCGACGGCGGTAGCGGCGTCGTCATCACCACCATCGCCGACGGCACGGGCCGTACGCTGAACGGCAGCGCCAACGCCGACACCCTCAATGGCGCCGACGGCGACGACACCCTCGTCGGCGGCGCCGGTGGTGACATCCTCAACGGCGGTGGAGGCACCGATACCGCGAGTTACGCGTTGTCAGGCGCCGGAGTCACGGTCGACCTGGGTGCCGGCCCGGGGGCCGGCGGCGACGCCGCGGGCGACACCTTCAGCGGCGTCGAAAATGTCACCGGGTCCGGTTTCACCGACACCCTGACCGGCGGCACGGGTGTCAACGTGCTGACTGGCGGCGACGGTGGCGATGTCTTCAATGCCGACGCCGGCGACATCGCCCTCGGCGACACCTTCGACGGCGGTCTCGGCATCGACACCCTGGTGCTCACCGAGGACGCCGACTACGACCTGTCGGGGGCGACCATCACCGATATCGAGAAGCTCAACATCAACATCCTGAACGGGCGCACTGTGACCATCGACAACGCGGTGTTCGCCCCCGATGGCACCATCACCGATATCATCAATCCCGGCTCGTCGAACGTCACCCTCAAGAGTTCGTCGGATTCTCTCAACATCTTGGGACTCAACTCGGTGGTCAGTGGGGTGACGACGCTGGAGGCGACCGCCGCCGGCAGCGGCGTGACGATCACCACCATTGCCGACGGCATCGGCCGCACTCTGATCGGCAGCACGGAAGCCGACACGCTAAACGGCGCCGACGGCGACGACACCCTGGTCGGCGGCGCCGACGGCGATGTGCTCAACGGCGGCACCGGTTCCGACACCGCCGACTACTCGTTGTCGGGGTCGGCCGTCACCATCAATCTCGGCCTCGACACCGCGTCCGGCGGCCACGCTGATGGCGACGTTCTCAACGACATAGAAAACGTTATCGGGTCGGCGGACCACGACATCCTGACCGGGGACGCCAACGCCAACGTGCTCACCGGCGGTGGCGGGAACGATACCTTCAACGTGGCCACCGGCGACATCGCTTCCGGCGGCACATTCGACGGCGGCGCCGATACCGACACCCTGGTGTTGACCGAAAACCTCGACTACGACCTGTCGGGGCTGACCATCGTCGACGTCGAGACCCTGGACATCGACGCCCTGGACACCCGCACGCTGACCATCAGTAACGACCTGGTCGCCGGGGACACCCCCATCGACAACATCACGGGCGCCAGCGCATCCGACGTTACTCTGTTGAGTTCATTGAGCGTGCTCAACATCTCTGGGCTGACATCGGTGGCGGCCGGGGTGACGACGCTCGAGGCGACCGCCGACGGCAGCGGGGTGATCATTACCACCATCGCTGACGGGCAAGGCCGCACGCTGAACGGCAGTGCCGAGGACGACACGCTGAACGGCGCCGACGGGGCCGATACCCTCAACGGCGGGGCCGGCGGCGACACCCTCAGTGGCGGGACCGGAGCCGACCACTTCCGTTTCACCGCCACGACCGACGGCGCGGCGGCCGGCGCCATCACGGGGTTCGACGACATCACGGATTTCGTCAGCAGCACCGACACCTTCGCGCTTGCCGACGCCTTCGCCACCGCCGTCGACGATCTGTTTGGGTCCGGGCTGACATGGGTCAAGGACGCGACGGCGAACTTCGACACCAGTCACGAAGCTTTGCTGCTCACGACCGTCGCGGGTATCACCAATGCGGACTTGGTGGACCTTGACTTCACCAACGTGTTGGCCGCCATCAACGCGCAACTGCTACCCGGCAGTTCCGGTCTTGATGACGACGCCCTCATCGCCATCCAGGCGACAGGGTTGGACGGCGATACCGGGATCTACTACTACAAGGAAGACGGGGGCGCGGTCGACAACGTGGCGGCGGGCGAGTTGTCGCTGGTCGCCGTGGTCGATGACGCCAGCCTGGTTGAGAACGATTTCGCCGTGACCGCCTGAGCCCGCTGGCCTGCGCGACACGGTGCGGGCCCCACCGCTCACTGCCGACGCCCGGCCTCCCGCACCAGCTTGAGCACCAGAAGCGCCGGAAGGGCGGCGTGAAACACCATATCGAAGATGTCGAGGGGGCGCGTCAGCGTGCCGTCGGCCAGCATCTTGAGCTTCTGCCACAGGTGAGGTTCCGGCACGAAGGGTGCGAGCCCCAGCGCCACGGCGGCGACGGCAAGGGGCACCAGAGGGATCTTGTCCAGGAAGCGCATGGCGGGATGGGCTCTCATTGGGTCCAGCCGATCAAGGAAAAACGGCGGGGCGCAAGACGCCCCGCCGCAGTTCTGTTGCCGTCCGGCGCCGTCAGCCGAGGGCCTGGACGATCTCCTCGGTCATCTTCTTGGCGTCGCCGAACAGCATCATGGTTTTGTCGCGGAAGAACAGCTCGTTGTCGACGCCGGCATAGCCCGACGCCATGGAGCGCTTGATGAACAGGGTCGTGCCCGCCTTCTCCACGTCCAGGATCGGCATGCCGTAGATGGAGCTGGTGGGATCGGTCTTGGCCGCCGGGTTGGTGACGTCGTTGGCGCCGATGACGAAGGCCACATCGGCGGTGGCGAACTCGTGATTGATCTCCTCCAGCTCGAACACCTCATCGTAGGGCACGTTGGCCTCGGCCAGGAGCACGTTCATGTGGCCGGGCATGCGGCCGGCCACCGGGTGGATGGCGTAGGCCACCTCGACCCCTTCCTGCTTGAGCTTGTCGGCCATCTCGCGGAGCGCGTGCTGGGCCTGGGCGACGGCCATGCCGTAGCCGGGCACGACGATGACCTTGTTGGCGTTCTTCATGATGAACGAAGCGTCGTCGGCGCTGCCCGACTTGACCGAGCCGCGGGCCGCCGCGGCCGACGGCCCTGCCGTCTCACCGCCGAAGCCGCCCAGCAGCACGTTGAAGATGGACCGGTTCATCCCCTTGCACATGATGTAGCTGAGAATGGCGCCGGCCGAGCCCACCAGGGCACCGACGATGATCAGGGCCGGGTTGCTGAGCGTGAATCCGATGCCGCAAGCGGCCCAGCCCGAGTACGAGTTGAGCATGGACACCACCACCGGCATGTCGGCCCCGCCGATGGGGATGATGATGAGGAACCCGATCAGGAACGCCAGCGCGACGAGGGCCCAGTAGATCCAGGCCGCCTCTTCGATGACGAACAAAACGGTCAACGCCACGATGGCGATACCGATGACAGCGTTCAGGGGATGCTGCCCCTTGAACACGATGGGGTTGCCGGTCATGACCCCTTGCAGCTTGGCGAACGCGATGACCGAGCCCGAGAAGGTGATGGCGCCGATGGCCGTACCCAGGGACATCTCGATCAGGCTGGCGGTGAAGATGTCGTCCGCGGTACCGATGCCGTAGGCCTCGGGGTTGTAGAAGGCCGCCGTTGCGACGAACACCGCCGCCATGCCGACCAGGGAGTGGAAGGCAGCGACCAGCTGGGGCAAGGCCGTCATCTGGATGCGCAGCGCCACCACCGTGCCGATGGAGCCGCCGATCAGCACGCCCAGAATGATCATCCAGTAGCTGACCACGTCGGGGCGAATGAGGGTCGTCGCCACGGCGATGACCATGCCGATGATGCCAAAGATGTTGCCCTGGCGCGCCGTCTCCGGCGAACTCAGGCCGCGCAGCGCCAGGATGAACAGCACCGACGCGACAAGGTAGGCGAAGCCCGTGATATCCGATGTCATGGCATGCCCTCCTTATCTCTTCTTCTTCTTGAACATGCCGAGCATGCGTTGGGTGACGATGAAGCCGCCGAAGATGTTCACCGACGCCAGGGTCACGGCCAGAAAGCCCATGACCTTGGAAAAGTCGTACTCCGCCGGACCGGCAGCGATCAGGCCGCCGACGATGATCACCGACGAGATGGCATTGGTCACGCTCATCAGCGGCGAATGCAGGGCCGGCGTGACGCTCCACACCACGTAGAACCCAATGAAACAGGCAAGCACGAACACGGTGAACAGAAACAGGAACGGATCGCCCTCGGCCACGGCTTGGGCGGGCGTGGGGACCGTGATCTGGGTCGCCTCGACGGCCAGGTTCTTAGCGTGTTCCGCCAGTTTGGCCGCCTCGTTGGCGACCCAGGCCGCATGATTCGCGAAGGTTGCCGGATCCATGGTTACTTGCCCTCCCCTGTCAGCATGGGATGCACCACCTTGCCGTCGCGGGCGACCAGGGTGCCGGTAACGGTCTCGTCATCCCAGTCGAAGGCCAGCGTCTTGGCCTCCTTGTCCACGTGGGGGGTGACGAAATTGAGCAGGTTCCGGGCGAACAGGGCGCTGGCGTCGCTGGACAGGCGTCCGGGAACATTGATGTGACCGACGATCTTCACACCGTGCTTCTCGACCACCTTGCCCGGCTGTGACAACGGGCAGTTGCCGCCCGCCTCCACCGCCAGATCGATGACCACCGAACCTGCCGGCATGGTCTTGACCAGGTCCTCGGGAAGCAGGACCGGAGCCGGCCTGCCAGGGATGAGAGCGGTGGTGATGACGATGTCCTGCTTCTTGACGTGCTCGGCCACCACCTGCTTCTGCTTCTCGAAGTACTCCGGCGGCATCTCCTTGGCGTAGCCGCCCTCGGTCTGGGCGTCCTTCTCCATCTCCGGGTCGACCTCGAGGAACTTGCCGCCCAGGCTCTCCACCTGCTCCTTGGTCGCCGGCCGGACATCGGTCGCCGTGACCACGGCGCCCAGGCGCTTGGCGGTGGCGATGGCCTGCAATCCGGCCACACCCACGCCCATGATGAACACCTTGGCGGGGGCGATGGTGCCGGCGGCGGTCATCATCATGGGCATGGCGCTCGTGAACTCGGCCGCGGCATCGAGGACTGCCTTGTAGCCGGCCAGATTCGACTGGCTGGACAGGATGTCCATGCTCTGCGCCCGCGTGATCCGCGGCATCAGCTCCATGGCGAATGCCGTGATCCCGGCATTGGCATAGGCTTCCACGTCCTTCTGGTTGACCAGGGCGTCCAGGCGCGCGATCAGAACGGCGCCCTTCTTCATCATGGCCAGCTCGTTATTGGTCTCGTCGCCTTCGGCAATCGGCCGCTGCACCTTGAGCACCACGTCGGCGTCCTTTAGGGCCGTGGCTTCGTCCTTGGCGATGGTGGCCCCGGCCTCCTTGAACGCGTCGTCCGTGAAGGCGGCGCCGGCACCGGCGCCCTTCTCGACGATCACGTCGAAACCGAGCCCTACGAGCTTCTTCGCCACATCGGGCGAGACCGCGACCCGCGTCTCCCCGGGGCGACGCTCCTTGGGTATGGCAATCTTCATTTCAGGAAGGTCCTCTACGATCGAACGAGTGAGGATGCGGGGGGTTTATGCCCCGTCCCGAATCGATTCACAAGTGTTGCGTTGCGAAAAGCTCGCGAAATGGGCGTGTGCGCTGCGGAAAGCCCGCGATTCCCTTTGACCGGCGACGCTCCCAAAGCGGACAATCGCCGATCCGGGAGGCTGACGAGCGAGGATGACGGCCGTGCACAGGCCCGACGATTTTGCGCTGCGCGACGGCGGCGAGGTGGCGTTCACGGTGGCCGCGCAGGCCATCAAGTTCGGAGCCGGCTGCCTGTCCGAGCTGGGTGAGGATGCGCGGGCGCTGGGCATGCGCCGGGTCGCCCTGTTCATGGACAGGGCCGTGGCCGCGACCGAACCGGCCTCGGTCGCGCGCCAGGCGCTGGCGGCGGCCGGGCTCGACGTGGCCGAATTCGACGCCGTCCGCATCGAGCCCACCGACGCCACGTTCCTTGATGCCGCCACCTTCGCCCGCGACGGCGATTTCGACGGCTTCGTCTCGCTGGGTGGGGGCTCAACCATCGACACCGCCAAGGCGGCCAACCTGTTCGCCACCTATCCGGACGACTTCCTCGCCTACGTGAACGCCCCCATCGGCCGGGCCAGACCGGTCCCCGGCCCGGTCAGGCCGCATATCGCCTGCCCGACCACATCGGGCACGGGCAGCGAAACCACCGGCGTCACCGTCTTCGACCTGGTGGACGCCCAGGTCAAGACGGGCATCTCATCCAAGCATCTGAAGCCGACCATGGCGGTGGTGGACCCCACGACCACCCACAGCTTGCCCGCCGGGGTGGTGGCCGCCACCGGCTTCGACGTGTTCACCCATGCCATCGAATCCTACACGGCCCGGACCTACACCAGCCGCCCGCGCCCGCCGTCGCCGGACCAGCGCCCGCCGTACCAGGGGGCCAACCCCTACAGCGACATCGGCAGCATGCAAGCCATTCGCCTGGCCGGCCGCTATCTCGTGCGTGCCGTAGCCGATTCCGCGGACCACGAGGCGCGCCACGCCTTGATGTTCGCGGCGACCCTGGCCGGACTGGCGTTCGGCAACGCGGGGGTCCACATCCCCCACGCCATGTCCTACGCGGTGGCCGGGCTCAACCACACCTATCGCGCCCGCGGCTACGAGGCCGCCGAACCCATGGTCCCCCACGGCATCTCGGTGGTGGTGAACGCGCCGGCCGCCTTCCGGTTCACCGCCGAGGCGGCGCCGGGCCGCCATTTGGAGGTCGCCGCGGCGCTGGGCGCCGAAACCGCCGGCGCCGCCGACGCGGACGCGGGCGACATCCTGGCCGACCGGTTGGCCGCCATGATGCGCGAGACCGGCATCCCGAGCGGCCTCGCCGAGATCGGCTACGGAGAGGCCGACATCCCGGCCCTGGTCGCCGGGACCATGGCGCAGCAGCGGCTGCTGGTCATCGCACCGCGGGCGGTCGGCGAACAGGACCTCGCCGACCTGTTCGGCGCCGCCATGCGCTACTGGTGACCCGGATGCGGGCCCGTCGACGCCGGGCGTTTCTCCTCCACCGTCTCCTCGGCTTTGCCCTGGTCATGGCCGCGCTCGCCGCGGTCCCGCCATCACCGGCCGCCGCCGATGCGCCGCCATCGGCCGTTCACCTGCGTTACGAGGCCCGATGGGGCGGTTTGCACGCCGCCGACTTCGCCCTGTCCGTCACCGATCTCGGCGAGTCCTATCGGGCCGGCTTCCGCCTGCAGAGCCGCGGCATCATCGGCTGGTTCCTGCGCCTGCGCCTGGAGTCAAAGAGCCACGGGGCGTCCGCCAGCCCCGTGGCGCCGGCTCAATACCGGGTCGATTACACCAACCGGTTCCGCGAGCGGACGGTGACGGTCGACTTCGACCCGGCCACTGGCGAGGCGGTACCGACGCTGCGCACGCAAGGGGCCTCCCCGGACAAGGACCGGGAGACCGCGGACAAGGTCCCGCACGCCGACCGTTTCCACGTCCTCGACCCCTTGGCGGCGGTGATCCAGGCCTTGCGCAACGTCCGCGCCTACGCCGACGGCGGCGACGACAGGTTCGTCCTCAAGGTCTACGACGGCCGGCGCCGGTTCGACCTGGAGGGCCGGGTCGCGGGCCCCGAGAAGCGATCCATCCGTCGCCAGGTCCGCGTCGTGTACCGGCTGCGCCTGGACCCGCGTCCGGTGTCGGGATTCAAGGACCGCCACCGCGAGAAATGGAACGAAACGGCCTTCGACCTGTTCGTCAGCGCCGACCGGAACCTCATGCTTCAGATCATGCCGGTGGGCGCCGGCCCGGTCATGAACCTGGTCGGCGAGTGCGACCGGCCCTGCGCGCTCGATGTGGACTGAGGCCAAGATGCGTAGATTGGACCCTGCGTCGGGATGCTTCGACACGGCGCTGACGCGCCTGCTCAGCATGAGGTATGTTGTTGGAAAATAACAAATTTCCTCATCCTGAGCAGCGGCGAAGCCGCGTATCGAAGGATTGTCCGATGAGTCTCGGTTTTTCCATCCTGGTGTGAGGCCGCGGCCCCGCCTACTTCAGGCGTACGGCGGTCCCGTTGGCGCTGACCATCAGCATGGACTTGTCGGCGCCGCCGATGGACTCGTAGTCCAGGTCCACGCCGACCACGGCGTCGGCGCCGAGGGCCTGGGCCGATTCAGCCATTTCGTCGAGCGCCAGATCCCTGGCCTTGCGCAGCTCCTTTTCGTAGGACGCCGAGCGCCCGCCGACGGTGTCGCGGATTCCGGCGAAGAAGTCCCGGAACACGTTGGTGCCCATCACCGCCTCTCCGCTCACCACGCCCAGGTATTCGCTGACGGTGCGGCCGTCGACACCGTCGGTCGTCGTCACGATCATTCCTTCCTCCAAACCAACCGAGCCTATTCCGACATCGGGATATCGAACGCCGTCAAGGTCTTTTTCTGACGCTTGGCGAGTGCCTTTTCGGAGAAGTTTTCCACCAGATCGTGGAACAGGCGGTACCAGTTGATCTGCGCCTTGAGGTGCATGAACACGCTGCCCAGGCCGATGGCGGCACGGTCCATGAGAACGAACTCCCTCGGCGGCCGCACGCCGCCGATCCGACGCAGCTCCATATGCACCTTGTGGGCGACACGGCCCCCATACATGGTGTCCCCGGAATCCTGGATCATCTGGGGCTTGTCGTTCATCAGCGGCCCGTAGATGAACCGCGCCCAGTGGTTCAGGATTTCGATGACCTCGCGATCGAGGCCTACGAACCCCCAGGTCTCGTACGCATGCACCGCCAGGTCTTCGTCACCGTCGCGCAGTGCCCGGTAGAGGTCGATGACGGCACTGACGAAGCTCGGCTGGAACACGCGAATGCACCCGAAGTCCATCAGGTTGATGGAGCCGTCGGGACGGACGGTGTAGTTGCCCAGGTGCGGGTCGCCGTGGATGACGCCGTAGCTGTAGAAGGGCACGTACCAGGCCCTGAACATGTTGGTGGCAACGGTGTTGCGGGCCTCGATGTGGTGGTCGACGAACTTCAGCAGAGGCTCTCCATCGAGCCAGGTCATGGTCAGCAGCCGGTCGGTGGACAGCTCGGGAACCAGTTCGGGGATATGGACCGTCGCCTCGTCGCGCAGCATGTGGTCGTACAGACTCATGTTCCGGGCCTCGCGCCCGTAGTCCAGTTCCTCGCGAAGCCGGGCCGAGAGCTCGGCGTGGATGTCCCCGGTGTCGATGGACCGGTCATAGCGCTGCCAGATGCCGAAGACGATCTTGAGCTGGGTGAGGTCGGCCTCCACCGCTGCCGCCATGTCGGGATACTGCAGCTTGCAGGCCAGGGTGCGCCCGTCGCCGCCGCCCTTCGGCAGTTCGGCGGCGCGGTGCACCTGCCCCAGCGAGGCGGCGGCGGCGGCGGCGTGATCGAAGGCGGCAAACCGGCTCGCCCAATCGGGGCCCAGCTCGGTCGCCATACGGCGCTTGACGAACGCCCACCCCATGCTCGGCGCGTTTGTCTGCAACTGGGCGAATTCGAGGGTGTACTCCTCGGGCAGCATGTCGGGGACGGTGGCCATGATCTGCGCCACCTTCATCAGCGGCCCTTTGAGCCCGCCCAAGGCCGCCTTGAGGTCGGCGGCATGCTCTGCCTTGTCCACCGGCCGGCCGAGGACCCGGCCACCGGCCAGCCGCGCGGCCAGGCCACCAACGGTGCTGCCCACCCGGGCATACCGCTTGACCCGTCCGCCGAACGAATCCTCTTCGCTTTTCGGGGAATCAGCCATCCCGCTCGCGCGCAATCCGGTCACAGGGCCGGGTGTTACCGCGTTCCGATCGCCGCCCGGATCAGTGATCGGCCTCCAGCTCGTCGATCATTCCGGTGATGACGTTGAGTCCACGCCGCCAGAACGCCGGATCGCCGGCGTCCAGGCCAAAGGGACGGAGCAGGTCCTTGTGGCGCAAGGTCCCGCCGGCCCTCAACATGTTCAGGTACTTGGTCTGGAATTCGGGGTGTCCCTTCTCGAACACGTCGTAGAGAGAATTCACCAAGCAGTCCCCGAACGCATAGGCGTAGACGTAGAACGGCGTGTGGACGAAATGGGGGATGTAGGCCCAGTAGTACCGGTATTCCTCGTCGAAACGGAACGCCGGACCGAGGCTGTCGCGCTGTACGCTGAGCCAGAGCTCGCTGAGCCGATCGGCGGACAGCTCGCCCCCGGGACGTTCCTCGTGGATGCGTTGTTCGAAGTCGTGGAAGGCGATCTGCCGCACCACCGTGTTGAGCATGTCCTCGACCTTGGCGGCCAGCAGGTTGCGCCGCCGCGTCGGATCGTTCTCGCCGTCAAGCATGGTGTGGAAGGTCAGCATCTCCCCGAACACCGACGAGGTCTCGGCCAGGGTCAGCGGCGTGTCCGCCATCAGGGGCCCCTGTTCGGCCGCCAAGACCTGGTGGACGCCGTGGCCAAGCTCGTGGGCCAGGGTCATGACGTCCCGCGGCCGGCCATGGAAGTTGAGCAGGATGTACGGATGGACCGACGGGACGGTGGGATGGGAGAAGGCGCCCGATTCCTTGCCCGGCCGGGGCGGAGCGTCGATCCACCGTTCCTCGAAGAAGCGCGCCGCGATGTCCGCCATCTGGGGCGAGAAGCCGGCAAACGACCGCAGCACAAGGTCCCGGGCCTCGTCCCAGGTGAATCGACGATCCTGATCGTCGGGTAGCGGCGCGTTGCGGTCCCAGTACTCCAATCGATCGACGTCAAGCCAGCGGGCCTTGAGGAGGTAGTAGCGGTGGGCCAGCTCGGCATAGGCGCCCTTGATGGTCTCGACCATGGCGTCGACCACCTCGTCCTCCACCTGGTTGGCCAGGTTGCGGGCGCTGATCGGCCGGGGGTAGCCCCGCCACTGGTCCTCGGTCTCCTTGTCCTTGGCCAGGGTGTTGGTGATCAACGCGAACAGCCGGATGTGCTCCTCCAGCACCGAGCCCATGGCCTTGGCGGCGCCGCGGCGCACGTCGGCATCGCGATCGGACAACAGGTCCAGGATCTCGGAAATGGTGAGTTGTGAGCCATTGACCCGAAAACGCAGGCCGGCGACCGACTCCTCGAAAAGGCGCACCCACGCCAGACGCCCGGTGACCGACTTCTCGTGGAACAGCTTCTCGATTTGGGCATCGAGCTGGTGGGGCCGGAAAACACGCAGATCCCGGATCCACGGTGCATAATGGGCGGCGTTGACATGCTCGAGCTGGCCGGCCAGGACGTCGTCGTCGATACGGTTGATTTCGAGCGTGAAGAACAGGGCCTCCGACGAGATCATGTTGACCCGTTCCTGGACGGTCTGGAAATAGCGGCCCGTCTCGGGGTCACTGACGTTGGCGGCGAACCGGAGCTGGGCGTAGCTCAACGCCTTGTGCAGGGTCTCGGTCAGATCCTCGTACTCGGCGACCGCCTTTCCAAGTCCCACGCCGTCGAGCTCGCTCAGGCGTCCCTGGTAGCGTTCGCGGAGGGCCGCGGCCGCTTCGCCGGCGCGGGCCAGATCGGCATCCAAATCGGGAAACTGGGGGCCCGGGTACAGATCCGCCAGGCTCCATTCGGGGAGGGCCCCCACGCCCTCCTGCCGGTCCACGGGTGGACCGGGGGCAGTTGCCACCATTCGCTTCCTCCTTGCGCCGTCAGGCCATATAAGGCTGGATTGGATATGGTGGCAACGACAATCGGATGCCATATAAGCGCTTGAACCAAATGAGATCACTTGCTTAGCGGGACATTGAACCCATGGGCGACGGTACGTCGAAGAACCTGGTGACCCTGTTTTTCGAGCAGGCCGAGAGGCTGGGCGAGGCCCCGTTCCTATGGGCCAAGCGGGAGGGTCATTACCAGCCGGTGACCTGGCGCGAGACGGCCGATCAGGTGAGCGCCCTGTCCCGCGGCCTGACCGCCATAGGCCTGGGCGCGGGCGACCGCATCGCCCTGGTGGCGGAGAACCGGCCGGAGTGGCTGATCGCCGATCTGGCGATCATGGCGGCGGGCGGCATCACCGTGCCGGCCTACATCACCAACACCGTCGATGATCACCACCACATCCTCCAGGACAGCGGGGCCAAGGGCGCCATCGTGTCCACCGCGCGGCTTGCGGAGCGGTTGTTGCCGGCCGCCCACCGTACGCCGGAAACCAGCTTCCTCGTCGCCATGGAGCCCCTGGAGGTCCAGCAGCACCTGGATCTGGAGCTGGCGACCTGGGACGACCTGCTGGCCCGGGGCCGGGAGAGCAACCGCGACGTGGTCGAGGATGCCCGGCGTCTGGGCCGCGACGACACCGCGTGCATCATCTACACGTCGGGCACCGGGGGTGCGCCCAAGGGGGTGGTGCTCGGCCACGGCGCGATCCTGCACAACTGCGCCGGCGCCGTTGATGCGTTGATGGAACTGGGTCTTGGGGAAGAGGTCTTTCTGTCGTTCCTTCCCCTGTCGCATTCCTACGAGCACACGGGCGGGCAGTTCTTCCCCATCTCCATCGGTGCCCAGATCTACTACGCCGAGGGCATCGAGACCCTGGCCACCAACATGCTGGAGGCGCGCCCGACCCTGATGACGGCGGTGCCGCGGCTCTACGAGAGCCTGCATGCCCGCATCACCCGCGACGTGCGCAAGGCCGGCGGCCTGAAAGAGCGCCTGTTCATCACTGCCCTGAAGCTGGGCACGCGGCGGCTCCTCGGGCAGCCCATGAGCTTGGGCCAACGGATCGCCGACCGTGTGGTGGACCGCCTGGTCCGCGACAAGGTCCGGGCCCGCTTCGGCGGTCGGCTCAAGGCGTTGGTCTCGGGCGGCGCGCCCCTCAATCCGGAGATCGGGCTGTTCTTCTCGGCATTGGGGCTTCGCGTCCTGCAGGGCTATGGCCAGACCGAGGCGGCGCCGGTGGTCAGCGTGAACCGCGTCGGCCACGTGAAGTTCGACACCGTGGGAACGCCCATCAAGGACACCGAGGTGCGTATCGCCGAAGACGGGGAGATCCTGGTGCGCGGCGCGCTCCTGATGCAGGGCTACTGGAACAACCCGGAGGCCACGGCGGAGACCATCCGCGACGGCTGGCTGCACACCGGCGACGTGGGCATCATCGACCAGGACGGCCATCTCAAGATCACCGACCGCAAGAAGGACATCATCGTCAACTCGGGCGGCGACAACCTGTCTCCGCAGCGGGTCGAGGGCATTTTGGCGCTGGAGCCGGAGATCGCGCAGGCCATGGTCTACGGCGACCGTCGCCCCCACCTGGTTGGTCTCCTGGTGGCCGATCAGGACTGGGCCGCGGCCTGGGCGCGCGAGCACGGAAAGCCCGCCAGCCCCGCCGAGCTGGCGGACGATCCTGATTTCCACAAAGCGATGGGCGCTGCGGTGGAGCGGGTCAACCGGTCCCTGTCCACCGTCGAGAAGGTGCGCCGGTTCAAGGTCGCCGAAGCCCCGTTCGCCATCGAGAACGGGCAGCTGACCCCGACCATGAAGATCCGTCGCCACAAGATCAAAGAGGTCTACGGCAAGGCGCTGGAAGCCCTGTACGGCTGAACGCGCTTGCCCGCAGGCCAGCCCTGAGAAGCCCGGAATTCATTGCTAGACCAAGCGATTGGTCGATTGATCAATGGCTTCGCCGAAGACTGGAAGACCCCTTCAACACTAAGGTGATCGTAAGTGTTTATTACTATTATTCTTGAAAATTCGGCCGCCCTTCCTTTATGAATCGGATAACGGCCGGACTTGCTCGACGAGGACGGCCGTCGGCGGTCCCACGGACGCCACCAGGGTGCCGGTTACCGTATCCGAGGACTTTGCCCCCCAACGTCCCGGTTCGGACCCGGCACCTTGGGTCCGGGGGATCGGCCGCAACTGCGCCGCAGCGTTCGACCGGCGCCGCCACCCTGCCCCTGGCCCTCCTGACGGCGACCGGCTGCGGCATTCGGCTCGCCGACGGTGGGAAGCCGCATTCGTCGTAACGGCCAGGGACTGCGGTTTGACAGCACCACCTGACGGCTCTATTCCCCGGAGTGGGGACAAGGACCTGCGGCGCGGCGTGGACCGGCAGCGATGGAGAGCCCGATGCGGCTGGAAGTGCTCGGATGCAGTGGCGGTCTGGGCGACGGGCGACACGCGGGTGCCTATCTGGTCGACGACGACATCCTCATCGATGCCGGTTCGGGGCTCGGCCGGGCCTCCGCGGACACCTTGGCCGGCATCGACCACGTCTTCCTGACCCATGCCCATATGGACCACATCGCCTTCCTGCCCTTGCTGGTCGAGTGCGTACAGCATCGGCGCAGCACGCCGGTGACGGTTCATGCCCTGACCGACACCATCGCCGTCCTCCGCGAGCACGTGTTCAACTGGCAGGTCTGGCCCGACTTTACCGTGCTGCCGTCGCCGGAGGCGCCAGCCCTGCGCTACCGGCCCCTCGAGATGGGCGAGGCGACGGATTTCGGTGGACGGCGGGTTACGCCGATGCCGGCCGACCATGGCGTGCCTGCGGCCGGTTATCACCTGGACAGCGGGACGGCCAGCCTGGCGTTCACCGGGGACACCACGGCCTGCGAGCCCTTCTGGCGGGCCGCCAACGCCATTGCGCACCTGCGCTATGTGGTCGTCGAAGTCTCGTTTCACGACGGGCGGCGCGACAAGGCCCTGAGGGCGGGACATCTCTGCCCGTCCCTCCTCGCCGAGGCTCTGGCCGACCTGGAGGGCGAGCCCGAGATCCTGGTGACCCATCTGAAGCCGTCCGACGAGGACCAGATCCGGCGCGAGCTCGCGGCCCTCGACGGGCGCCACCCGATCCGTGTGCTGGCCGACGGTGAGATCCTCGAGTTCTGACCAGCGACCGGCCGCCGAACCATTGTAAAAAAGGTCAACAATAGTTACCTATAGAGGAAACGCCCCGGCCACGGGCATCAGGCCATGGATCGGCGCGGGATTCAGGGATGGCATTGTCTGAGGTCGCCCTCGACGACAAATACCGGCTCGAATCCGGTCGCATCTACCTGACCGGCATTCAGGCCCTGGTCCGGCTGCCGCTGATGCAGCGGCGGCGCGATCGGCTGGCCGGCCTCAATACCGCCGGCCTGGTCACCGGCTACCGCGGCTCGCCCCTGGGCGGCCTCGACAAGGAGTGCTGGGCCGCCACCGACGTCCTCGACGCCCATCACGTCCGCTTCCAGCCCGCCGTCAACGAGGACCTCGCGGCCACGGCCGTGTGGGGCAGCCAGCAGGTGTCTTTGTTCGAGGGCGCCCGCTACGACGGCGTCTTCGCCATGTGGTACGCCAAGGGGCCGGGAGTCGACCGCTGCGGCGACGTGTTCCGGCACGCCAACTTCGCCGGCACGGCGCGCCACGGCGGCGTGCTGCTACTGGCCGGCGACGACCCCGTCCCCAAGTCCTCCACCATCCCCAGCCAGAGCGAATACGCCTTCATGGACGCCCAGATTCCGGTGCTCCACCCGGCCGGCGTCCAGGACGTGCTCGATTTCGGCATCCTGGGATGGGAGATGTCCCGGTTCTCGGGCTGCTGGGTGGCCATGAAGACCATCGCCGAGACCGTGGACTGCTCGGCCTCCGTGTCCGTCGATCCCGCCCGCCCGCAGGTGGTCCGGCCGGACGACGTAGACCTGCCGCCCGACGGGGTGCACATCCGGTGGCCCGACTGGCCGCCCCGGGACGCCGAGATCCGGCTGCAACGCCACAAGCTCTATGCCGCCCTCGCCTTCGCCCGGGCCAACGGCCTGGACCGCACGATCATCGACAGCCCGCACCCCCGGTTCGGCATCCTCACCACCGGCAAGTCCTTCGCCGACGTGATGCAGGCCCTGGACGACCTGGGCATCGACGCCGCCCAGGCGGCCGCCATCGGCCTGCGGGTGCGCAAGGTCGGCCTGACCTGGCCCCTGGAGCCGGAGGGGACGCGTCACTTCGCCGAAGGCCTGGAGGAGATCCTGGTGGTCGAGGAGAAGCGGGCGGTCATCGAGAACCAGCTCAAGGAGCAGCTCTACAACTGGCGCGAGGACGTGCGGCCGCGGATCATGGGCAAGTTCGACGAACGCCGCGAGTGGGTCCTGCCGTCGGCCGGCGAGCTCACCCCGGCCCGCATCGCCCGCGTCATCGCCGAGCGCATCCGTCCCTTCCACGCCACCGCCGCCATCGACGAGCGCCTGGCGTTCCTCGCCGACAAGGAGCGGGCCATCGCCGCCTCGGTGCCCGACATCCGGCGCATTCCGTATTACTGCGCCGGCTGCCCCCACAACACCTCCACCCGGGTCCCGACGGGCTCGCGGGCGGTGGCGGGCATCGGCTGCCACTTCATGGCCACCTGGATGGACCGCGACACCGAGACCTTCACCCACATGGGCGCCGAAGGCGCCAACTGGATCGGCCAGGCACCGTTCACCGACACCCCGCACATCTTCGTCAACCTGGGCGACGGCACCTACTTCCATTCAGGCATTCTGGCCATCCGCGCCGCCGTCGCCGCCGGGGTCTCCATCACCTACAAGATCCTCTACAACGACGCCGTGGCCATGACCGGTGGCCAGCCCATCGACGGCCCCATCTCGGTGCCCCTCATCACCCGTCAGGTCGCGGCCGAAGGCGTGGGCCGCATCGCCCTGGTTTCCGAGGATCCGGCCCGGTGGCGCCGCGCCCGCGACTTGGCGCCGGGCGTCACCGTCCACGACCGCGACGACCTCGACCAAGTCCAGCGCGAGCTGCGCGAACGGTCCGGGGTCACCGTGCTCATCTACGAACAGACCTGCGCCGCCGAGAAGCGGCGCCGGCGCAAGCGGGGCCTCATGGCGGACCCGGCCGAGCGCGTGTTCATCAATCAGGCGGTTTGCGAAGGCTGCGGGGATTGCGGCACCAAGTCCAACTGCGTCGCCATCGTCCCCGTGGAGACCGAGCTGGGGCGCAGACGGGCCATCGACCAGTCGTCGTGCAACAAGGACTTCAGTTGCGTCAAGGGACTGTGCCCCAGCTTCGTCACCGTCCATGGCGGCCGTCCGCGGCGCCGTGCCGCGGTCGCGCCGATCCCCGATGTGCCCTTGCCGGAACCGCCGTTGCCGGACCTCTCCGAGCCTTACGGCATCGTCATCACCGGTATCGGCGGCACCGGCGTGGTGACCGTCGGTGCCCTCCTCGGCATGGCGGCGCACCTGGACGGCAAGGGGGTGACGGTCCTCGACCAGACGGGTCTGGCCCAGAAGAACGGAGCGGTGGTGAGCCACGTCCGCGTCGCCGAGCGCCCGGAGGCCCTGTTCGCGCCACGCATCGCCGCCTGTGACGCCCATGTGCTGCTGGGGTGCGATCTGGTGACGTCGGGCGGCCCTGACGCCGTGGCGACGCTGCGCCGGCAGCGCTCGCAGGCGGTGGTCAACAGCCACCGCACCATGACCGCCGATTTCACCCGCGACGCCGACCTGGCCTTCCCCGCCGACGCCCTGCAAGACACCATCCGGGGCGCCTGCGCCGACGCCGAGTTCATCGATGCCGGCGCCCTCGCCGCCGCCCTGCTGGGCGACGCCATCGCCGCCAACCTGTTCATGGTCGGATTCGCCTGGCAGCGGGGCCTGCTGCCGGTGTCTGCCGCGGCGGTGGAACGGGCCATCGAACTCAACGGCGTCGCCGTGGACCTCAATAGGCAGGCGTTCCAATGGGGACGCAGGGCCGCCCACGACCGGGCGGCGGTCGAGCAGTTGGCCGGCATCGGCAGGCCACCCGAGCCATTGGCCGTCGACGACTTCGTGACGCGCCGGGCCCGCGACCTCGCCGCCTTTCAGGACCGGGCCTACGCCCGCCGCTACACGGACCTCGTCGACCGGGTGCGCGCGGCCGAAGCGGCGGTCGGCGACGACGCGCTGACCGGGGCGGTCGCCCGCGCGTACTTCAAGCTCCTCGCCTACAAGGACGAGTACGAAGTGGCCCGGCTTTTCAGCGACGGAGAGTTCCGACGGGCCCTCGACGACCAGTTCGAAGGCCCGTCCCGGCTGGCCTTCCACCTGGCGCCGCCGCTGTTCGCCGCACGCGATCCGATCACCGGGGAGCCGCGCAAGCGCCGGTTCGGGCCGTGGATCATGGGGGTGTTCCGCCTGCTGGCCCGGCTGCGGTGGCTGCGCGGCACGCCGTTCGATCCTTTCCGGCACTCCGCGGACCGCCGCCTGGAGCGTCGCCTGATCACCGACTACGAGGCCACGATTGAGGCGCTCATCGCCGGCCTGGATGCGGAGAACCACGCGCTGGCCGTCGAGATTGCGGCCCTGCCGCTGACCGTCCGAGGATTCGGCGTGGTCAAGGAACGGGCCGCGCGGGCGGCCAAGGAGAAGCAGGCGGAGCTGCTGGCCGCCTTCCACGCCCCCACACCCCACCGCACCGCCGCCGAGTAACCCTCCGGTCCGGGCGGCCTCAGTCGGCGCGGCGATGGCGCAGCGTGTCCGCCGTGAAGATGGCGAGCGCCGCCCAGATACAGCCGAACGTCACGCCGTGGGCCGTCGTGAACGGCTCGCCGTAGGCGAACACGGCGAGCGCGAAGTGGCCGGTGGGCACGATGTATTGCAGGAGTCCCAGGGTCGACAACGCCAAACGCCGCGCGGCCGCCACGAACAGGCCCAGCGGCACCGTCGTCACCACGCCGGCGACGATCAGCAGACCGTCGGTGGCCAACCCGATCCGGCCCAGCGCCCCCGATCCGTCCATCCCGAGGACCACCAGATAGGCCAGGGCGAAAGGCGTGACGATGACGGTTTCCGCCAGCAGGCCGGGCAACGCATCGACCCGCGCCACCTTGCGGATCAGCCCATAGGTCCCGAACGAGAAGGCCAGCGCCAGTCCGACCCACGGCACCACACCCAAGGCGACGACCTGATAGGCGACCCCCACCGCCGCCAGGGCCACCGCCAGCCACTGGGCCGAACGCAGCCGTTCGCGCAGGATGGCGACTCCGAGCAGCACGTTGACCAGGGGATTGATGAAATACCCGAGACTGGATTCCAGGACCCGGTCGTTGGCGATGGCCCAGATGAAGATGGCCCAGTTGGCGGACAACAGGGTCGCCGACAGCGCCAAGGTGGCCAGCAGCCGGCGGTCGGCCAACATGGCCGCGAGAACGCGGCGGCTCCCCACCGCCACCTGCACGATGGCCAGCACCACCGCCGACCAGACGATGCGATGGGCCAGGACCTCGAACGCCGGGACATGGTCCACCGCCTTGAAGAACACCGGGAACGCGCCCCAGATGCCGAAGGCGCACAGGGCGAAGACCGCACCGGCGGCGCGTTCCCCGCCGGACGCACCGTCGGTCACAGCACGTACCACAGAAGGGCGGGCAGGGTGAGGAACGACAACGCCGTCGAGATCACCACCATGCCGGCAACTTCCTCCGGCGCCGTCTGATAGCGCTGGGCGAACAGGTAGTTGAACACCGCCACCGGCATGGAGAGCTGGAGGATCAGCACGCCGCGCTCGGTGCCCTCGAAGCCCAGCAGCGCCGCCAAACCGACGGCCACGACGAAGCCCAGGAACAGGCGCAGGACCGACATCGCCAGACTGACCCGCAGGCTGGCCACGCTGAGGCGTGCGAGTGATATCCCCAGGGTCACCAGCATCAGCGGGATGGTCATGCCACCCAGGATCTCGGTGGTGTTGGCCAACCAGGCGGGCGGCTTGGTGCCGGTGAGCAGGAAAGCCAACGCGACGGCCACCGCGTACAGCAGGGGCATGCGGGCCATGTCGGCCAGCCGGACGGATCCCGACGCGATGGCCGCGCCGGCTGTGAACTGGGTGACCGCCATCACCGTGAACACCGCGATGGCCAACGCCAGCCCGTCTTCGCCGAACGCCAGCAGGCTGAGCGGCAGGCCCATATTGCCGGTGTTGGGCAACATGAGGGAAGGGACGAACGACCGCGGGCTCAACCGCGCCGCCCGCACCACGCCCCATCCGATGAGGCCGCACACCGCGATCCCCGTTGCCGCCGCCCCGGCCATGGCCCCCACGGCCGCCGGCTCGAGCTTCACCTCCGCCAGGGTCGAGAAGACCAGGCAGGGGGTGCCGATGGATACCGCCAGGGCGGTCACCAGTTCGGCGTCGTAGGGCCGCCCCATCCGGGCCCACACGAACCCGATGCCGGCGCAAATGAACACCGGCGCGATGATGGAGAAGAGCTGGCTGAACATCTCAGGAAGGGCGCCGCCCGACGACGGGCCTACACCGCGAAGGCGATGCGCAGGATGTTGGTTGCGCCCGGCGTGCCCAACGGGACCCCGGCCGTGATCACCAGCTTGTCCCCAGGGGTCACGAACTCCTCGCGCCGGGCGACGGCGACGGCCTCGTCGACCATGGCGTCGAAACTCTCGAGATCGGGCACCATCACCGAGTGCACGCCCCACACCAAGGCCAGCTCGCGGGCCGTGCGGGCCGACGTGGTGAGCCCGAGGATGGGCACCGACGGGCGCTCGCGGGCGGCGCGCAGGGTCGTGGAGCCGCTGGAGGTGAAGGTGACGATGACCGCCGCATCGATGGTCTCCGCGACCTGGCGGGCCGCCGCGGTGATGGCGTCCGACGACGTGGCCTCGGGCGCGGCGTGCTCGGCATTCATGATCTTGCGGTAGGGGGGGTCCTGCTCGACCCGACGGATGATGCGGTCCATCATGGCGACGGCCGCCTCGGGATGATCGCCGATGGCCGTCTCCGCCGACAGCATCACCGCGTCGCCGCCATCGTACACGGCGGTGGCCACGTCCGAGGCCTCGGCCCGGGTCGGGGTCGGCGCATTGACCATGGAATCCAGCATCTGGGTCGCCACCACCACCGGTTTGCCGGCATACCGGCAGGCACGCACGATGCGTTTCTGCAGGGCCGGCACGTCCTCCGGCGGCACCTCGACGCCCAGGTCGCCGCGCGCCACCATGACGGCATCGGCGAGGTCGACGATCTCGAACAGGTGGCCCACCGCCGACGGCTTCTCCAACTTGGCCATGAGGGCGGCACGGCCGCCGATCAGGCGCCGCGCCTCGGCCAGGTCCTCGGGCCGCTGGACGAACGAGAGAGCGATCCAGTCGACACCCAGGTCGAGGGCAAAGGCGAGGTCCCGGCGGTCCTTATCGGTGAGCGCGGAGAAATCGAGGACGGCGTCGGGGACGTTGACCCCCTTGTGGTCCGAAAGCAGGCCGCCGGTGACCACCTCGGTCTCGGCGAAGTCCGCACCGCACGATCGTACCGCCAGCCGGATCTTGCCGTCGTCGAGCAGAAGCTCGGTCCCGGGCTCGACCGCGGCGAACACCTCGGGATGGGGAAGCGGCGCCCGGACCTGGTCACCCAGATCGGCCGCCAGATCGAGACGGAATGCGGCGCCTGCTTTCAGGTATGCCGATCCGCCGGCGAACTCGCCCAGCCGCAACTTGGGGCCCTGCAGGTCGGCGATGACGCTGATCGGGCGGAAGAACTTCATCTCCATCTTGCGGATGGCCTCGAAGGCCTCCTTGTGACCCTCGTAGGTGCCGTGGCTGAAGTTGAGACGAAAGATGTCGGCGCCGGCCTCGAACAACTCGGCGATTCGGCCCTCCGACGCGGTGGCCGGCCCGATGGTGGCGATGATCTTGGCGTGGCGCACCCGTCGCATGGCATCGAGAACATAGGGCAGCGGCCCGCTCCCGAACCAGCGATAATTGGACCGTCATCCCCGCGGGCCGGGCATTTGCCGCGGGCTTGGCGGAGAGAAGGATCCGCCTTCGGTTGGCACGGAACGCCCGACCGCGATAGGATTTCCCGACCGACCAACGACAAGATCCGGCGGCTCATGCGGAAGTTTGTGTCCAAGGCGCTGCGCTCCCTGTCCCGGGGCGGCGACGGAAAGGGTAAAGGGGGCGGTGGCCGGCCACGCAAGGGAGCGCGGCGGAAACCCGCTGCCGGCCAGCTGGAGGACTCGGTCGAGAGCCTGGAGGAGTCCCTGCAAAGACTGGAGAAGGACCTAGCCGGGCGGCTGGACGGCGGCCTGGTGGCCAGCCTGGAGGACGAGCTGGTCGGCACCGTCCCCAGCGAGCGCGGCCGGCCGGCCGCCTCCCAAGGAAAGGCGGCCCCGACGGCCCAGGGGCGGGCCATCACTCCCGAACGCCGCGAACTCATTCGCCAAGCCCTGGAGGTGCAGCGCTCCCAGCAGAAGCTGCTCGACGGTCTGAGCCGCGAGGACCGGGCACGGCTCCAAGCCGTCGCCATGAAGGCCCTGTTCGACAAGAAGGACGATGGCGGACCTGCATAGGATCCGGCGCGGCCAATCGATGCGTCGCGTGAGCGGTCACGGATTTGCCGAAATGGTTTGTTGCGGGAAGGGCGTCGCGGTAAGGGTGAGCGTCGGCGGCCGTCGTCGCCCGGAGCCGTTGAGGAGAATCATGACCCGTCTTGCATCCGCCGTGTTGGCGCTGTTCATCGCCAGCCTTCCGCTGTCGGCCGTCGCCGCCGATCCCGAAAACACCCTGTACATGGACCTCAAGAGCGGCCGCGTGGTCATCGAGATGCGGCCCGACCTGGCGCCGCGCCATGTCGCCCGCATCAAGGAACTGGTGCGCCAGAAGTTCTATGACGGCCTCGCCTTCCATCGGGTTATCGGCGGCTTCATGGCCCAGGGCGGCGATCCTCGGGGCGACGGGACCGGCGGGTCGGGGATCCGTATCCCGGCGGAGTTCTCGTCCGAGCCCCACGTGCGCGGCACCCTGTCCATGGCCCGGTCCTCGGACCCGGACAGCGCGGACTCGCAGTTCTTCATCTGCTTCGCCCGGGTCCGCCACCTGGACGGCAAGTACACGGTCTGGGGCAAGGTGACGGAGGGGATGCAGCACGTGGACCAGATCAAGCGCGGCGACCGCAGCCGCAACGGCCGGGTCACCGATCCCGACCGCATCGTGACAATGCGGGTCGCGGCCGACGTGAAGAAGTGATGGGTTCAGCCTAACGGCTGAGGTCGCGCATGGCGCCGTCGAGGCCCTCGAGCGTCAGAGGATACATGCGGCCGCCCAGGATCTGGCGGAGCATGCCGATGGACGAGGTATATTCCCACCACTTCTCGGGGACCGGATTGAGCCACGCGGCGCGGTCATAGATGCCGAGCAGCCGCTCCAGCCACAGGCCGCCGGGCTCTTCGTTCCAGTGCTCCACGCTGCCCCCGGGGTAGGCAATCTCGTAAGGGCTCATGGACGCGTCGCCGACGAAGATCACCCGGTAGTCGGCGGGGTACGTGTGCAGGACGTCCCAGGTCGCCGTGGCCTCGGCATGGCGGCGGCGGTTGTCCCGCCACACCCGCTCGTACAGGCAGTTGTGGAAGTAGAAGTACTCCAGGTGCTTGAACTCGGAGCGGGCGGCCGAAAACAGCTCCTCGCAGACCCGCACGTGGGGGTCCATGGAGCCGCCCACGTCGAGGAACAGAAGCACCTTCACCGCGTTGTGCCGTTCCGGCACCATGTGCAGATCCAGGTAGCCCCTCTTGGCCGTCGAGCGGATGGTGCCGGGCAGGTCCAGCTCGGTGGACGCCCCCTGGCGCGCGAACTTGCGCAGGCGCCGCAAGGCAACCTTGATGTTGCGGGTGCCCAGCTCCACCGAATCGTCGAGGTTACGGAACTCCCGCTTGTCCCACACCTTGACGGCGCGGTTGTGGCGGTTGCGGTCCTGGCCGATGCGGATGCCTTCCGGGTTGTAGCCCCAGGCGCCGAACGGCGAGGTGCCGGCGGTGCCGATCCACTTGCTGCCGCCCTGGTGACGGTCCCGTTGCTCGCGGAGCCGTTCGGCCAGGGTCTCCATCAGCTTGTCCCAGCCGCCGAGGGCCTCGATCTGCGCCTTCTCCTCGTCGGTGAGCACCCGTTCGGCCAGCTTGCGCAACCATTCGTCCGGGATCTGGGCGGCCTCGAACGGGTCCTCGGGGCTTTCCAGTCCCTTGAACACGTGGCCGAAGACCCGGTCGAACTTGTCCAGGTTGGTCTCGTCCTTGACCAGGCAGGAGCGGCTGAGGAAGTAGAAGTCGTCGACGCTGTATTCGGCGAGCCCGGCATCCATGGCTTCGAGCAACGTCAGGTACTCGCGCAGGCTGACCGGCACCTTGGCGTTCTTCAGCTCGAGGAAGAAGTCGATGAACATCGGCCCTCAGTCATCTTCACGGTGCAATTCGGGATCACCCGCCGTCCCGTCGGTGCAGGAAGGCCAGGCGCTCGAAAAGCTGGACGTCCTGCTCGTTCTTCAGGAGCGCGCCGTGCAGCTTGGGGATCAGGGTCTTGGCGTCCTTGTCGCGGATGGTCTCGGGCGCCATGTCCTCCACCATCAGCAGCTTGATCCAATCCAACAGCTCCGATGTGGACGGCTTCTTCCTCAGCCCCGGCACCTCGCGGATCTCGTAGAACACGTTGAGCGCCTCGCGCACCAGCCGCTTGTGAAGGCCGGGGTAGTGGACCTCGACGATGTCCTCCATGGTCTCGCGGTCAGGAAACCGAATGTAGTGGAAGAAGCAGCGGCGCAGGAAAGCGTCGGGCAGCTCCTTCTCGTTGTTGGACGTGATGACGACGATGGGGCGGTGGCGGGCGTGCACGGTCTCGCGCGTCTCGTAGACGTGGAACTCCATGCGGTCGAGCTCCAGCAACAGGTCGTTGGGGAACTCGATGTCCGCCTTGTCGATCTCGTCGATCAGCAGGACCGGGCGCTCCGGAGCGGTAAAGGCCTCCCACAGCCGGCCCCTGACGATGTAGTTGGCGATTTCGTGGACCCGCTCGTCGCCGAGCTGGGAATCGCGCAGGCGCGCCACCGCGTCGTACTCGTAGAGCCCCTGCTGCGCCTTGGTGGTCGACTTGATGTACCACTGGATCAGCGGCAGCCCCAGGGCCTTGGCGATCTCCTCGGCGAGGATGGTCTTGCCGGTACCGGGCTCGCCCTTGATCAGCAACGGCCGCTCCAACGCCACCGCGGCGTTGACGGCGACCATGAGGTCTTCGGTGGCGACGTAGGTGTCGGTACCCTCGAATCGTCTGGTCATCATTTGCTCCCGGCCAAGGCTCCCGCCAGAGGGTAGGCAGGCGGCCGCGCCGGTTCAAGGGCGTGCGGTGATTCCTTACCGTGGGCTCCGTCCCGTCGCGAGGCCGGACTACTCGGCGGGCACGGGCCGCGGCCGGCGGACGAGAGCCACGTTGTCCGGGTCCGGAACCGGCGGCACCAGGCGGGCCAGGGCCAGGGACACCGCCGCCATGGCCGCGCCGGCCAGGAAGACGGCGGCGGGCGACACCATCCACAGCACTCCGAAGGCGGCCGGGATGACCACCGCGGCGATGTGGTTGATGGTGAAGCTGACGCCGGCCGTGCTGGCGATGTCGGCGGGATCGGCGATCTTCTGGAAGTAGGTCTTGATGGCGATGGCCATGGCGAAGAACAGGTGGTCGACGATGAACAGCACCACCGCCAGCCACGCCGCCTCCACGAAGGCGTAGGCCGCGAACACGCCGATCAGCCCCAGGTACTCGAAGGTGAGCGCCCGGCGTTCCCCCCAGCGCCCGATCAGGCGGCCGATGCGCGGCGCCAGCACCATGTTGATGGCGTGGTTGGCCAGGAACATCAGGGTGATCTCCGCGGCGCTGAACTCGAACTTCTCGACCATCAGGAAGGCTGCGAAGACGACGAAGATCTGACGCCGCGCGCCGGAGAAGAAGGTCAGGGTGTAGTACAGCCAATAGCGGCGGCGCAGTATGATGCGCTTCCGCTGCTCGGCGCCGCCGCCGAAGCGGGGGAAGGCGGCCCATGCCGCCAACGCGATGGCCGCCGTCAGGCCGCCGCCCGCCAAGTAAACCCATTTCATGTCCAGCCCGGCCACGTCCAGGGCCAGGTAGACCACGGCGAAGGCGGCGAGGGAGGCAAACGAGCCGGCGGCGATCATGCGGCCCATGACCTCGGGGGCCCGGTCCCGCTCCAGCCACTGCAGCGACAGGGATTGCCGGACGGTCTCGAAGTAGTGGAAACCCACCGACATCAGCACGGTGGTCAGGTAGAGGCCGATCACGGACGGGAAGAACCCGGTCAGCGCGGTGCCCGCGCCGAGCAGGCAGAGGGTCAGGATGGCCAGCGTCTGCTCGCGGATCAGCAGCAGCACGAACACGACGGCGAAGGCCAGGAAGCCGGGAATCTCGCGCAGGCTCTGCAGAATCCCGATCTCGATGCCGCCGAAGCCGGCCCGCTCGACGGCGAAGTTGTTGAGCAGCACCATCCAGGTGCCGAA